>DATLEB010000257.1:0-2601 GCA_035525615.1 Kofleriaceae bacterium
CTTGTGCATGCGCGCCGGCATCGACGAGGTTCGCCACGCCGAGCTGTGCCTGCGCATGATCGAGATCTACGGCGGCAAGCGCGTGATGCCGCCGCCGGGGATGTCGAGCCTGCCCGACGACCCGGAGCGGCCCAAGCTGCATCAGGCGCTCGCCAACACGATGCTCGTGTCGTGCGTGAGCGAGACCTACGCGACCACCGTGCTCACGGCGACGCGTGACCTCACGACCGATCCGGTGGCGCACGCCGTGCTCACGTCGATCTACTCCGACGAGGTCATGCACGCGCGCCTGGGCTGGTCGTACCTGCGCTACGGCATCGAGCGTGGCGGCGCGGGCGCGATCGAAGCGGCGGCGGCGATGGTGCCGATCGCGCTGCGCGGCGTCGCCAACGTCGTCGAGCGCGAGCGCCCCGTCGGTGAGGTCACCGACGCGGTGCGCGGCCACGGCCTCATGACGCCGGCCGAGGAACGCGTCATCTACTCGTCGTGCGTGCGCGAGGTGCTCGTGCCCGGCTTCGAGGCGCTCGGCATCCCGTGCGGCTCCGCCGTCGAGGACTACGGCGATGCGTGGGCGAATGCGGCGTAGCATCCTCGCCGCGACGCGCGTCGTCGCGGCAGCCACGGTGGCCTTGGCGGCGTGTGGCCCGAAGGCCGCGTCGCGCCCGCCCCGCCCTGCCACGCTCGCCGAGCAGGTCGTCTACGACTTCGAGACGGCGGTGCTGACGGACAAGGACGCGTTCGTCGAGCTCTTCGACTTCGTCACGGTCGGCCAGTTCGAGATCCTGCTGCGCCGCTACGACCTGATGGGCCGCCTTCCCGACCTCTCCGAGGCGGAAGCCGCCGATCTCGAGCAGGACGATGGCACGCCCTACCCGCCCGAGCGCGAGAAGCGCAACGTCGGCAACTTCTACAAGCGGCTGGCGCAGCGCACGGTCGGCACCGGCGATTGCCGCGCCGAGGTCCCGCACTGGGACTACAACAAGCTCATGGGCCAGCCCTTCGAGGAGCTGCCCGAGGACTTCGAGCCCGAGGAAGAGCGCGCGGCCTACGAGCAGCTGCGCGTGACGATCAACGAGCAGCTCGCCAAGGGCGGCGTCATCGCCATCCGCTGCAAGGGCGGCACGAAGGGCATCGCCCTGGTCTACAGCGAGCGCGCCAACGCGCGCGGCTACGATCTGATCACGATCTACGACGACGGCGACTGATCTCCCCACGCGGGCCGGCGCCACTCCACACGCGCACGTGCCTCGAGCGCCGCCTCGATGCGCGCTTCGGCGTTTCCGGCCCCGATGCGTGCCACCGGCGCGTCGGCGACCGCGTGATGCGCAGCTGGGTCGAGCACGACCTCGGCGTGGTGCACCGACGAGCTCGGGATCTCGAACACGGCCGCGTCGAGCGGCCACGCGAAGAGGTCGACCGCGAGCAGCACGTACGCCCCGCCCACTGCGAAACCGGTGAACGTGCCGGCGAGCGCGACCGACACATGATGGATGAAGTGCCCGTCGTGCTTGCGCACGGTGTACGCGACCGCGAGCCCGGCGCTGCTCACGAACAGGCGGCCGTCGTCGAGCGAGGTCGGCGGCTCGCCGTCGACCTGGACGAGCGCGGCGCGCTTCATCCTGGCCAGTGCGTCCGCGACCTCGACGACGTGCGCGGCACCGAACAGCGCCTTGTAGATCCGGGTGCGGCGGACGAAGGCGCGCGCGAGGAAGGCTGCGCCCAGCCCCGCCGCTCCCACGATCCACACGAACACGTCACTTCACTTTGATCTTGAGGCGCAGGTTGACGAGAAGCGCGGCCTCGATGGCCTGGTACTGCGTGTCGATGTCGTTGGCGGCGGCGTCTTCGCCGGAGACGAAGTAGTAGCCGGCGGTGACGGGCAGCGAGACGCCGATGGAGAGCGCGCTGCCGAGGTTGGCGCCCGCGCCGACGCGACCCTCGAGGAGGAAGCCCTTGTCGCTCACCTCGGAGTTGTCGAGCGGCGGGTCGACCTGGCGATCGGTGCCGACGCCGAAGCCGACGCCGAGGCCGAGCTCGATGTAGCCCTTGGCCTTGGTCTTGGCGCCATCCTTGGCGCCGCGGATCGGTTCGCCGCCGCCGATGCCGATGTCGAGATCGAGGCCGGCCATGAACTGCGTCCACGTTCCGAGGAGCTCACCGTCGTTGTACTGGTGGTGTTGCACCCACGCGTCGACGAACAGCACCTCGGCGCCGACCAGCGCGCCGTAGGCGCCGCCGCGGGCGATGTTCTGGAACGCCTGGTCCTTCGCGTCACCGCCGACGCCGAGCCCGCCGGCGCCGCCGCCGTGCGCCTCGGCGCGCACCGAGAAGACATCCGCCGACGCGGTCCCCGCCATCGCCATCAGGAGAACGCAAGCGAGCTTCATAGAGCGCCATCATACCCCGGGCGCGGATTCGCCGCGCCGTGCCGGAAATCACGGCGGCGGTAGCCGCAGCCGCAGCCGCAACCGCAGCCGCAGCCGCAGCCGCAGCCGCAGCCGCAGCCGCAGCCGCAGCCGCAGCCGCAGCCGCAGCCGCAGCCGCAGCCGCAGCCGCAGCCGCAGCCGCAGCCGCAGCCGCAGCCGCAGCCGCAGCCGCAGC
>DATLEB010000266.1:0-17972 GCA_035525615.1 Kofleriaceae bacterium
CCTCCCGCCCGACCCGGACGCTCACCTCCGCGGCGGCGCCCACGCACGACCACCACCGCTCACGCGGCGGGCACGCGTCCTCGCGCGCATCGGAGCGCCGGCGCCCCGCGCCGCCGCCCCCACTTCGCCGACGGGCCTGCCGCACGGCAGCGCCACCGCCGGTACTTCGCCGACGGGCCTGCCACTCGCCGCTCGCGCCTCACCACGCGCGCCTCGCTACTCACCACTCGCGCCTCGCCACTCGCCACTCGCGCATCCGCACTGGCACTCCACTCCCGCACTCCCCCCACTCCCCCCACTCCCCGCCCCACTCCCCGCCCCACTCCCCGCCCGCACTCCCCACTCGCACCCGCCCTCGCTACGGCGTCTGCGGCTCGTCGCCCTCGACCGGCACCGGCGGCCGCTCCGGGTGCAGCGGATCTCTCCGCACGAACGTCCCGCCCCGCGCCCCGCTCGGCACCGGCGGCTCGTTGTTCTGCGGCGACAGCGAGGCCAGCGTCTGGTTCACGCGCTGGTCCTTCACCGACGCCGCGAGCAGCTGATCCAGCAACCCCGGATCCATCCCGGTGATCCGGTAGTAGTCGCTCAGGTACCCGCGCTCGATCTTCCCGATCACCTCCCACCGCGCGGCTTCATCACCATCACCGCCACCCTCACCGCCACCCTCACCGCCTCGCGCGATCTGCTCGTGCATCTCGCGCGTCATCTCCTGGCTGCGCGCCATCATCGACTCCCACGCCTCGCGCCGCTGCTCGCCCGACAGCGTCTTCCCCGTCAGCGACTCGACGCGCGCCCAGTCCTGCGACTCCACCGCGAGCACGGCGAAGTACGTCAGCTCGCGCGTCTCGTCCATCGTCAACCCCTCGCGCGCCATGTGCTCCTTCGCGACATCCGGCATCCCGTCCACGTAGTCGTCCGTCAATCCGCGAAACGCGGCCGCACCAGGCGCCGCATCCGCCAGCGCGCCGACCTCTCCCACCCCTGCACGCAACGACAACCCAGGGCTGGCCCCGCGCTTCGCAACCGCCTTCGCACCCATCCCCGCCGAGCCGCTCGCAGGCGCGCCTTCCGCAGCCACCGTCGACGTCGCGCGCGTCGATCCCCTCGACGACGCGCGCGACGCGTACACCACCACGCCCGCTGCGATCACCGCGGCCCCCACGGCAGCGACGATCCTCATATCCAGACCTCCCCTCACCAGCACGGGCTCGCGATCGAGATGCCGCTACCGCCGCTGCCGTCCAGACAGTTCGAGAAATTCTTGATCCAGCAGTCGCTGTTGCAGTTGGTCAGCACGTTGTAGCTGCACACCTGCGACCGGTACGAGAACCCCGGCGTGTTGTACGCGACATTGGTCCCGCCCACGACGCGGCCGTCGCTCAGCGTGCCGCCGTTCGCGCACTTGTCCGCGTTCGCCTTCATCGTGCCGAACGACTGCGTCCCGTAGATGCCCTCCAGGTTCAGCGAGATCTGGTAGCTCGTCGATCCGCCGAACTGGCTCGGGCTCTGCCATCCGTAGCCGGCGCGGCAGTAGTCGCCGTCGGAGAAGCCGTCGTAATCCTGGCTCGACAGCACCGCCGTGCTTCCGGTCAGACAGCCGATGCGGTGATATGCGAGCCCGAGGAAGAGATTGTTCTTCCAGTAATCCATGTACTCGACGCTCGAGCCGTCGCTCGCCGTCGCGCCTTCCACGCCGGGCGTGCCGTACGTGTACTTCGCGCGCAGCTGGATCGGCGTGATCGCCGTGTACGCGTGCACGCACGCCCAGTAGTACTTGTCCGACGTCGTCGAGCTGACGCTGCAGCTCTCCTCGTTCCCCGTCACGTACGGCCGGCACGTCCACCCACCCGCCGTCGTCCCAGGCGCGCTGCCGGTCGCGGTGGAGTTGTAGACGTAAAGGTCGGCGTCGCCGGTCGCGTTGCTGCAGCCGCCGGCCGAGCAGTTCGTGCTCGTGCCCGTGATGAGCACCGACGGCGAGCCTGCATTCGCCGGGATGCGAATCTTGTTGCACTGCCAGCTGCCGGCGCCACCGGACAGGCTGAGCCCGTCGAACCCCTCCGACGACTGCGCCGCCGCAGTCCCCACCGCCATCATCAAGACCACAGATCCAATCGCCGCCGCGAAGAGACGCTGCATCCAGACCTCCTTGGAGGAGGTCACCCTTTGCAGCTGCCGTGCCCTGCCTTACAACAGATACAACCGCGCGAAACCAATCATGACAGATCGGTCCATCAGAAGGACACGTTGTTCAAGCCTTGCTCGCCCGCCGCCGCCGCCGCTCACGCCTTGAACAGATCCATCCAGAACCTGGAACGCCCTGCGCAGCAGGGGTGAGGTCGACAACGTCTCCTTCAGCGCGACGCCGCGTTCACGCGCATCACGTGCTCGGCGACCTCACGCAGGCCCGCGCCCTCGGCGCGCTCCGTCAGGTAGGACGGCTTGAAGTTGAGCTCGTCCCACCACTGCTTCACGTTGGCGACGCCGACCGACTTCGGGAATCCACCGAACATCGGCGCGTCGTTCAGCGCGTCGCCCACGAACACGTACGGCGCGAGATCGTTTCCATCGCCGCCGAGCACGTGCCGCACGACCGTCACGCACGCCGACAGCTTGTCGAAGTGCGGCGGACCGAAGTTGACGTGGATGCTCGAGCGCGACGCCGCGAAGCCCGCGCGCCGGATGATCTGCACCACCTCGTCGGCCTGCTCCTTCGACAGCGAGGCCTCCTCGTTCCAGTCGATCGCGAGATCGACCTCGCGATACTTGCTGTCCGACGAGAGTCGCGCCCCCGGCACCTTCGACGACACCTCGGCGACGACCTCGAGCATGCGACGTCGCCACTCGGGCAGGCTCGCCGCCGGAACGCCGTACAGCTTGCTCAGCTTCCGGCCGTCACGAAGCCACGTGACGCCACCGTTCTCGGTCACGACCGCGGCCGCGCCCGCGACGGACATGAACGCCTGTCCCCAGCCGGCGGGCCGGCCGGTGACGAAGATGATCGGAACCCCGACCTCGCCGAGCTTCTCGAGGGCCAGGTACGTCACGCCTTCGACACGACCGTTCGTGGTCAGCGTTCCGTCTACGTCCGAAAACAATGCGCGGACGGGGCCGCGCAGATCACTCAGTGCCAGCGACATCGGGCCGGTCTATAGCACGCCACCGGAGGCTCCCCCCATCCGGTAACGGCCGACTACCCGGTCGCTCACGCGAGGATGCTTACGCGATCAACTTGAGCGCTGGCAGCGAGCCGCTACGGCTCGCATCGGCCGGGACCATCGTGCCGAGCGCCTCGGCGACCGGGCGAGCCAGGGTGCGGGTGCGCTGACGACCGAGCCAGTCCTCGAGGTCGTGCATGTTGAGGCGCACGATGCCACCCACCTTGAAGACGGGAAGCGGATCTGCATCACGCTGCGCCATGTAGCGGCACCAGCGCTCCGAACGGCCAAGGGCGTGGGCGATGCTC
Source organism: Kofleriaceae bacterium (assembly GCA_035525615.1). Lineage (GTDB taxonomy): Bacteria > Myxococcota_A > Polyangia > Haliangiales > Haliangiaceae > UBA2376. The sequence goes on from DATLEB010000266.1 coordinate 3,464, forward strand.
TTCCAGGTCTCGACGTAGTTGCTCATGGTCATGCCTTTTGAGGTCGGGGGGAGTTGGTTGCGAGTCGTGCGCCCGACGTGCTCGGACCCTTTTGCACCTCGTGTGCCGTCCGCGAGCGCAAGTTCGCCCCTCCCCGAAGCGGCCGGAACTCCCGGGGAAACACCGGGAGACGCCACCGTTTGCCGGCCGCTGCCACACCTTCCCGGCAGCTGTCACACAAGAATGGCAAAGAGTGTGACAGCGAGTGTCTCACTCGCGTGACCCATGGGGACGGCACGCCGAGACACGCCGGTGGGACGCGCGCGGGGTAGCCGCATTCACGGGAGCTACGAGCCGGGAAGCGCCCGCTCCGATGACGGGTTACTCTTTCCGAACATGCAACGATCCGTACTGGGGCTGGCCGCGGCATGCGCCGCGTTGCTCGTGCCCGCGGCCACCGCCGCTCCACCCGATACGTACCCCCTCTCGAGCGTGCGCCGTGGCCAGGTCGGCTACGGCATGACGACGTTTCAGGGGACGACCCCGGAGCGGTTCGAGTTCGAGGTCATCGGCGTCCAGGAGAACTTCGTTCCGGGCTTGCCCATCATCATGGTCAAGTCCAAGGACCCGAAGCTCGCCACGTCGGGGTTCTGGCGTGGCATGTCGGGCAGCCCGCTCTACATCGACGGCAAGCTCGCGTGCGCCTTCTCGTACGGGTTCGCGTTCAACAAGATCGCGATGGGTGGCTGCACGCCCATCGAGTACATGAAGCGCGAGGGCTTCGACATCAAGCGCCGCAGCTCGCCGGGCGCGCTCGCTCCGCCGTCGACGATGGCGCAGTGGAAGCAGATCACGCCGACCGGCAGCATCGACGACCTCTTCGGCGGACCGCGCACGCCGTGGCTGTTCTCGATGCCGATGCCGGCCAAGCCGTCCCGGCCCACCGACGAGACCATGGTCGCGGCGGTGCCGCTCGCGCTCGGCGGTTTCTCGCCCGAGGCGTTCGCCGTCGTCGAGCGGCTGTTCGACGGCTATCCGATCGCGCCCATGCGCACCGGTGGCGGCGGCGGCCCGATGTCGGCCAAGGACGGACCGACCGAGTTCTTGATGGGCGCGTCGATCTCGGTGCAGCTCATCCGCGGTGACATGAGCGCGGCGGCGACCGGCACGGTGTCGTACGTCGACGGCAACAAGATCCTCGCCTTCGGTCACCCGATGTTCCAGGCCGGCGAGATCTACGCGCCGGTGGCGTCGGCGGAGGTCACGACCGTCGTCGCGTCGGCGCAGTTCCCGTTCGTGCTGGCGGTTCCGCGCCGCGAGCTCGGCTCGCTGGTGCAGGACCGCGGCTCGATGATCATGGCCGACACCAAGCTGAAGAGCCCGATGATCCCGCTCGACATCTACGTGACGTCGAAGGCGGCCGACGGCGCGCCGGCGGAGAAGGGCGAGTACCACGTCGAGATCATGGACGACAAGTTCCTCACGCCGGCGCTCGCGGGCTCGGCGGTGATGAACGCGATCAACGACGTCGCGCCCGATCGCGATCACGTCACGGCGAGGATCGAGTCGTTCGTGAAGATCAAGGACATGGGCGAGCTGCGCTTCACCGACTACCTCTACGCCAACGACGGAGCGTCGTCGGTGGTCGGAGGTGCCCGCGGCCTCCGCGCGCTCGGCGCGCTCGCGTTCAACCCGTTCATGCCCGCCAAGGCCGAGCGCATCGAGCTGCGCGTCGACATGACGTTCTCCGCCGACTACGGCGACGTGGTCGGCATCCAGCTCGAGCGTCCGACGCTCAAGGCCGGCCGCAACACGGTGAAGATCGTGATGGACACGCCGGAGGGCCGCCAGGTCACCGAGTCCGTGTCGTTCGACGTTCCGAAGTCGCTGGCCGGCGCGCAGGTGCAGCTCGAGATCGGCGCCGGTGATTCGGCCAAGCTCGACGCGGCGCCGCCGGTCGATCTGCCGAGCTTGCTCGCGGCGTTCCGCAAGCTCCTGCCCGGCAACGTCTGGGCCGTGACGATCTATCTCCCCGAGGAGGGCGTGGCCCTCAAGAGCACCGTCGTGCGTGACGTGCCGGTCAGCGTGCTCGACAAGCTCGCGCCGGCGTCGCGCACGCCGCGCGCGCTTCCCTTCCGTCCGATCGCCCGTTCGGTCCAGCCCGCGAAGCGCGTGATCGGAGGCGCCGCCTCCATGCTCGTGCGCGTCGATCCGATCAAGTAAGTCTCTCTCGAGCAAGGAACTCACGTGAAGCAAGGCCTCTTCTCGTCTCGGCGTTCGTTTCTCGGCGCCAGCCTCGTCCCGGGTGTCGCGCTGATGCTGTGCGCGCTGCCGTCGGAGGCCGTGGTGACCTCGACCTGGACGGTCGAGACCTACGCGCAGTTCGACGCGGGTGACGCGACCGACGCGTTCATCACCTCGCTCGGCGAGATCCGGCCCGGCTGGATCACCGAGCGCGCCGATGCCCTCGAGGGCGACGGCGTGTGGAGCGCGCTGCGCCTGTCGTCGGGCAAGGTCCTCGTCGGCAGCGACGTCGACGGCGCGATCTACGCGTTCGACGGCAAGAAGCCGTCGAAGGTGACGGCGGTGAGCGGCGTGCTCGCTGTGGTGTCGATGGTCGAGTCGGGCGGCAACGTGTACGCGGGCGGCATGCCGAGCGACACGGTGTGGAAGATCGACGTCGGCGGCAAGAAGGCCACCGCGTTCGCCAAGCTCGGCGTGAAGGGCGCCAAGGACGACGAGCAGCCCGAGACGGTGTGGGCGGTCGCCGCCGGCAAGGACGGCACGCTGTACGCCGGCACCGGTCCCGACGGCAAGCTGTGGTCGATCGACAAGGGCGGCAAGGCCAAGGCCGTGTTCGAGACCACCGACAAGCGCGTCACGGCCGTGACCGTCGTGTCGGACGGCAGCGTGTGGTTCGGCACCAGCGAGCGCGCGCTCGTCTTCCGCTACGATCCGAAGAGCGGCGACACGCGCGCGATGGCCGACTTCGCCGGCAACGAGATCGCGGCGATCGCCGAGGGCACGGGCGCGGTCATCGTCGCGGCCAACGAGCTCGTCGAGAGCGGCGGGCCGGGCAAGAGCGCGCTCGACGTCGAGGCGACCGAGAAGCCGACCGCGCCCAAGGGCCATGCGGCCAAGACGCCCGACGCCGGAACGAAGCCGGGCGCCGAGCGCGACTCGTCGAGCGGCGAGCGCAAGGGCGCACGGAAGGGCAAGGGCGCCATCTTCCGCGTCGACCTGGACGGCAAGCTCGAGCAGCTGCACGCGCTGACGTCGACGTACTTCACGTCGATCGTCGTCGATCCCAAGGGCAACATCTACGCCGGCGCGGCCGACAAGGGGCGCGTCTATCTCGTCGAGCCGGACGACACCGTCGCCACGGCGTTCGACGTCGAGGAGCGCGCCATCGCGCAGCTGTTCTGGGACGGCAAGCAGCTCGGCTTCACCACCGACGACGCGGCCGGCCTCTATCGCGTCACCGGCAAGGCGTCGAACGCGAAGTACGTGAGCGAGGTGTACGACGCCAAGAACCCGTCGAAGTGGGGCCGCCTCCTGTGGCAGGGCTCGGGCAAGCTCACGCTCGAGACGCGCAGCGGTAACACCGCCAAGCCGGACGTGGGCTGGAGCAACTGGGCGGCGCCGACCAAGATCTCGGCGATCGGCGGCGGCCAGAGCGGCGGCTCGATCACGAGCCCGAGCGGCCGCTACCTGCAGTTCCGCGTCTCGCTCCCCGACGAGGCCAACCTGCGCCGCGTCACCGCGTACTTTCTGCCGGCCAACACGGCGACCTCGATCGAGGAGGTCACCGTCGAGCAGGGGACGGTCGAGAAGCAGCCCACGCTCAAGGAGGCGGGCGGCAAGACGCGCTCGCCGGTCCTGCGCCTCAAGTGGAAGATCGAGAACACCGACAGCGACGACACCGGCTACGTGCTCGCCGTGCGCAAGGACGGCGATGCCGACTGGCGCACGCTGCAGACCGGCAAGCCGCCGCTCACCGCGACGAGCTTCGAGTGGAACACCGAGACCTTCCCCGACGGCTGGTACCGCGTGCGGGTGACGTCGAGCGATGCGCTCTCCAACTCGCCCGACCGGGCGATGACGTCGCAGCGCACGAGCGCCTTGTTCGTCGTCGACAACACGCGCCCGGTGATCGAGGGGTTGACGGTCAAGGGCGGCCGCGCCGAGGCGCGCGTCGCCGACGAGCTGAGCGTCATCACGGAGATGGCGTTCTCGGTCGACGACGGCAACTGGCAGCTGGGCACGACGGTGGACGGCATCTTCGACGGCGAGGACGAGTCGCTGCGCATCGAGGTCCCGACCGGGCTGTCGAAGGGCACGCACACGCTGTCGTTGCGTGTCGCGGACGCCGCGGGGAATGTCGGCAGCGCGACCGCGACGTTTGTAGTGCGCTAGCCGCAGCCGCAGCCGCAGCCGCAGCCGCAGCCGCTGCCGCTGCCGCAGCCGCAGCCGCAGCCGCTCGGAAAACGGGTGCGAGTCTCGGCTCCCCGTCCTCCGGGGCAGGCGGCGTCGCGGGGCGCCTACCGCTCCGCGCGCGCGAGTGCTCGTGCCCACCGCCGGGGCGCTGAGCCTGCCGCGTGGGCACCGCCGCCAAGAACCACGTCCGGGTGACGCGGGAGGTTCGTTGGCGCGGCGGGCACGGTCCCCGCGCGACGCGTTCGCGTCCGGCGAAGCCCGCGACGCCGCCCGCCCCCTGCAGGCGGGGTGCGAAGGGGAAGAGAAATGGGAGGAGGCTTCGATGTTTGACGCGTATGACGTGACTCTGCAGATGATCCGTTCGCTCGTGAAGGTGGTCGACGTGATCGAGAAGCGCGATCCGGAGCTCGCAGATCAGATCAGGCGCGCGCTCAGTGTGCTCTTGAACATCAACGAGGTTCGCGCGGGACTGGATGCCGCCGAAGCGTGGGGCTGGGTCAGCGTGCCTGAAGATGCGCGCGCACTGCTCGACCGCAACGCCGCCATGTTGTGGCGACTCACGCACCCACGTGGGTGAAGTCCGCGGCTGCGGTTGCCGCTGCGGCTGCGGTTGCGGTTGCGGTTGCCGCTGCGGCTGCGGTTGCCGCTGCGGTTGCCGCCGCCGCTGCGCGACCGTGGCGCCGCCTAGCGGCGCGGCAACTTGTAGGTGGTACACGGCTCGAGCGGCGTGCCGTCGACGAGCTTGGGGCACAGCTCGACGTGGCTCGGGTAGACCGAGACCATGAGGTAGTGGTGCTCGCGCGCGACGTGGAGCATGCCGTCGTCGGTCTTGCAGGCGCGGCGGCCCTTCACGCCGCACGAGATGCGGTAGAGCGGCGCGCCGCCGCCGCCTGACACGACGTAGTCGAGGTCGCCCTGGCGGCCGCGCTGGTAGATGTGGTCGTGGCCCGAGATCACGAGGGTCACGCCGTGGCGCACCATGATGGGCACGTACTCCTTGGCGGCGATGGAGTTGCCGCCGTGGAGGCCGCGCGCGAACGGGCCGTCGTGCGTGACCGCGAAGATGGCGCGCGCCTTCGCCTTGCGCGCGGCGGCGAGATCCTCGTCGAGCCAGCGGCGCTGCGCGGCGTCCTCGTACGAGTTGGAGTCGAGCATCACGACGTGGACGCCCGCGACGTCGAAGCTGTACCAGCCGCCGCCGGCCGGGCGATCGGGCGGACCCGGCGGCAACGCGAAGATGTCGGAGAAGCGGCGCGCGAGGTCGCCGGCCTTGCCGACGTCGTGGTTGCCGACGCACGAGTAGAACGGCGTCGACGCCATCAGACTCGCGGTGACCTCGAAGAAGCGCTGCCAGTCGGCCTCGTCGGTGCCGCGCAGGACGAGGTCGCCGGACGCGAGCACGAGGTCGGGCGCCTCGGCGGCCATCGCGCCGATCAGCTTGGCGTGTGTGCTGTGGCCGCCGCGAACGTCGCCGTAGACCGCGAAGCGCACGACATCGCCGGCGCGCGGCGCGGTCGCGAACGCGCGCGCCGCTCCGGCCACGCCGTCGACGGTGATCTGGTAGTGGACGGCGGCGTCGACGGGCAGCCCCGAGAGCTCGAAGCGATGGCGACGACCGCCGCCGTCCACCGCCGCGGCCGCGCGCTGGCCGAGCGCGGTGGTCGTGCCCCACGCCAGCTCCGCTTTCGCCGGCAGATCGGTCTCGACCACGACGGTGGCGCTGGTGTCGCCGACGCGCTGCACGAGCGGCCCGCGCACGACACGGCTGCCGCGCCGCGCCAGCACCTCCAGCTCCAGGAACGGCGCGCGGCTGCCGCCGGTCGGGTGCACCGCGACCGCGAGCACGTTCTCGCCGGCGCGCAGCAGGCCCGGCGTGACCGGCACGAAGAACGTCTCCCACTCGGGACCGTGCAGCCGCTCGGCGAGGCGCAGCGTGGGCCCGGCCGTCGCCAGGTTTCGCCGCGCCACCGGCACACCGTTCAGCCACAGCGCGATGCCGTCCTTGTAGCGGGCGCGGATCTCGAGGACGCGCAGATCCGCCGCCGCCGCCGGCACCACGAACGTGCCGAGGCCGTAGATGGCCGCGATGCGCTTGCCGTCGACGAGGTCGCCGATCCTGGTCGTGCACGGACAGTCGTCGCCGGTGCCGAACGGCCCGGCGGCGCGGATGCCGTCGAGCGCCAGCGGCCACGCCGGCGACGGGAAATCCGCCGGCGCGTCGCCGACCAGCGACGGCACCACGACCTTCGCGTCGCGCGCGCGATCGAGCTCGCCGAAGATGACCGGCCCGAGCTGCGCCGTCACCGCGGGCGCGTCGGTCCAGCGCACGACGAGCGGCGTCGTCCGCGCGAGCAGCGTCAGCGCATCGGCTGCGCCCGCACCGGCACCGGACGCAGCGCTGCCCGACGCCGAGCCAGCGCCAGCGCCCTCCTCGTCGTCGTCACCTTCCGGCTGCGCCGCTGCCGAAACGACGCAAGCCACCGCCGCGGTCGCAGCGATGGCCACGAAGACTGCACGCACTCCCCTAAGGTAGCGCGTGCGAGGCGCTCGCGCTTACTTCGAGGCGCGAACGCGACGCTCGGCCGAGCGCGCCATGTCGTACAGGCGCGGCAGCGAGAGCGTCGCCAGCTTGGCGACGAACGGCTGATCCTTGGCGCGGTTGAGCGCCTTGGTGACCGCGTCGACGAGCTTGTCGCGCCCGCCGTACTGCTTCTTCACCTGCTCGGCCACGGTGGCGAGCTTGAGGAGCTGCGCGTTGGACGCCTTGAGCAGGCGCTCCTTGAGCGCGCCCTCGTCCTCGCCGTCGGTCGCGATCGAGCCGGCGATCTTGTCGATGAGCTTGTCCTTGGTGCCGTAGAGCGCCTTCATGCGCGCCAGCGGGCCAGTCGCGGCCGGCTTGGCCTTGGGCTCGGACTTTTCTGCGGCGGCAGGCTTCGCCTTGGGCGCGGCCTTCGGGGTGGTCTTGGCGGCCGGCTTCGCGGCGGTCTTCTTCGTAGCCATTTGGTCAGTCTCCAGCGTTCGCGTCGCCGGGCACGATGCCGGCGTCAGGAGGTAGTCCCCCGTCTGCGGGGTGCGCATCCTGACCGCTGCCCTGCCCCCTGTCAATCGCCGATAACAGCTGCCGCACGTCCTCGTCGCTGAGCGTGACTCGGAACTGTGCTTCCGGACCCTTGCGCTCGACTTTCACCTTCGCGACCAGCCGCCCCAGTCCCATGGCCTGGGCCGCCATCGCCATGATCTCCAGCTCGTCGGCCGCAAACCCGACCAGCGCGTCGGCGTCGCCCTCGGATCCCATCACGAAGGCGATGTTGCCCGCGAGCCCGCTCTTGGTCTGCAAGGCGCCATAGAGCGCCTGGGGCGAGGCCGTGACCTTGCCCTTGGTGATGCGGGTCAGAGCAGCGCCGAGATCGGCGTCCATCGCCGCGACCGCGTACACCGCCGCCTCGCGATCCACCTTCTTCAAGAGCGGTCCGAGCGCCGCACTGGCGTCGACCTTGGCGCCGCCGCCGACCGCCGCGAGCACCCACGCCTCGTCGGCGCCGATGACCACCGTGTCGGCCTGTCCGAACGCGAGGTGCAGCACGCGCGCGCCCTCGGTCAGCTTGTAGAGCGAACGACCGCCCACGTCGCGCACGCTCAGCTGTCCGCCGCCGCTGCCCGTGCCTGCTTGCAAGCACGTGGTGAGCGCCGTCTCGGCGAGCTGCCCCGTCGCGACCAGCAGCGACGGCGGCGCGGTGCCGCCCTTCGACGGCTTCGGTCCGAGCGCGAGGTGCACGCTCTTCACCTGCTGCGTGACGTCGACGCCGCAATCCTTCGCGAGCCGCGCCAGGCGCACCCCGAGATCGGGATCGCGCACCAGCATCTGATCGACGGCGCGCAGGACCACCTGCGCCTGCGCCAGCTGGTGGACGTCGATGCCGACGACCACGGTGGCGTCGGCGGGAATGGCGCCGAGCGCCGCAACCGGCGCAGACGAACCACCCGCCTCACCCTTCCGCTTCTTGCAGCCGCCCGCAGCCACGACGAGCGCGGCGCAGGCGGCAAGGCAGATCAACCTACGAGTCAGAACGGTCCCGACTTCGCCATCTCGACCATCTCGTCGATCTGCTTCTGATCGAACTTGAAGGACGCGACCACGTCGGTGCCCTTCGACGAGACCTTCACGCTGTCGATGAACTTGCCGGCCGGCGTCTTCTTCACCTCTTCGATGCCCATCTTGTAGAAGCCGACCATCGCGCTCGCGGCGTCCGCGTCCTCCATGCGGATGCGCGACTCGCCGTCGACGCCACCGCCGACGTTCACCCACGCGAAGATCGCCTTGATCTTGAACGGCAGCGGGTTCGACTGCATGACCTTGGCGTTGCCGTTCATCACGACGAACATCGACGAGCCGGTCTTCACCTCGTCGAGGAGCTTCACGAACGCGGCCGACGCCGTCAGGCCCTCGCCTTCCTTGGCCGCCGCCGCGGCCTGCAGGCCCGCCTTGTCGGCGAACGTGTCGCCCTTCTTGATGAAGAGCGCGGTGGTGTCGTCGATGAACAGCGCGCGGAACTTCGGCGTGCCGTTCTCGAGCAGCTCGATGTAGTCGCCGTCGATGTTGGCGCTGTCGCCCTCGGCCGCCTTCTCGGCCGCCGCCTTCTTGATGCACTCGATGGCCGGGCCCTTCTCGAAGCCGCGCACGAAGAACGTGCCGTTCGAGAGACCGCCGTCGCTACCACCCGGATCGATCTCGGCGCCGAAGAGCAGGCCGGTCAGCTTCTCCATCGGGTCGAAGCCGCACTTCTGCTTGAACTCCGCGAGGTCCTTCCCGACCTTCTCCATGATCTGCGGCTCGTACTTCTTGAACACCGCGCTCTTGCGCAGGGACTGGAAGTCGATGCCGACGATGAGCTCGGTCTCCTTGGGCATCGCGGCGAGCGCGCGCTTGAGGCCGCCCTGGGCCGGAGCGATGGCCGAGGCGCCCGCGGCACCGGTGGCACCAGGGCCACCACCGCTACCACCCTTGCCCTTGTCGCAGGCAAACAGCGCCGCAGCGATGGCGACCGGCAGAACAAAATTCCGAGCGAGCTTGATCATTATGGAAGGCCTCCCGAAGGCCCCGCGGTTGTAACACGAGCATCCCGGCCCGCAACGCCCCGGTGTCTTAGCGGTGTGGCATAAAGCGCGCTCGATGCCGTGGAAGCGTCACATCCTGCGCGACCAGCAGATCTGGGCCGAGGTCGATGCCGCCGGAAATCTCGTCACCGACGAGGCCGGTCGTGTAGCGGTCATTTACAAGCGTGATGCGAACGCGAAGATCTATCGCGCCGGATCCCGCAACCTCGGCGTCGTGGCGAACGCGCCGGTCGAACCCGACCTCGGACCCGCGACCGCGGCGCCAGCCGCTGCCGACGGCGGCGCCGCAGGCGGTGGCGCACCGGCGCGCAAGCCGGCCGCATCGCGTTCGCGTTCGGTCGATCCGGGCCCGGCGGCCGCGGACACCGTTCACGTCTGGACCGACGGCGCGTGCACCGGCAACCCCGGCCCCGCCGGCATCGGCGTCGTCGTCATCGACGGCGACAAGCGGCGCGAGCACTCCGAGTACCTCGGACCCGGCACCAACAACATCGCCGAGCTCACGGCCGTGCTGCGCGGCCTCGACATGGTCGGCGACGCGCAGCGCCCGGTCCGCGTCTACACCGACTCGAGCTACTCGATCGGCGTGCTCTCGATGAACTGGAAGGCCAAGGCCAACGTCGAGCTGGTCGCCGAGATCCGCGATCGCCTGCGCGCGTTCCCGCGCCTCGCGTTCGTGAAGGTCGCCGGCCACGCCGGCATCCCCGAGAACGAGCGCTGCGACGAGCTCGCGCGCAACGCGATCACGGGTCGTCGCCGCTAGGGGGCGCGTCGCCGCTAGGGAATCACCGGGCCGAGGAACCCGGCCAGGCGTTCGAGCTGCGCGAGGTCGAGGCGCAGGTCGACCACGACGTCGCCGCCCTCGTCGGTCACGGTCAGCGCTCGGGTGAGGTCGTCGTAGGGACCTCCCTTGAGCGTGTCGATCGCCATCGTGAACATCTGCGCCAGCGACTGCGCGTTGGCGGCGTCGCCGACCTCGATCACCAGCGCACCGACCAGCGCGCGCGCCGGATCCGCGCCGGTGTGCAGCTCGAGGCGCACGGCGCGCACCGCGTAGGGCATCGACGCGAAGATCGGCGAGCGGCCGTTCATCGCGAGCCACGTCGTCGCCCGCGTGTCGACGCGCGCGAGCAGCGCCTTGAACGGCGCCGATCGCGTCAGCCCCTCGCCCGCCCGCCGCGCCGCCGCCTCGGCCAGCGTCGCGCGATCGACCATGTTCCCGCCGTGCGAGAGCAGCAGCGCCGTGTGCTCGTCGACGAACGTGAGGCCAAGCGACGCCGCCGTCCCCTCGCGCAGCTCGAGGTAGTCACCGTCGACGACCAGCGACTTGGTTTCGCCACGCTCGCGCGCCGCCGCGCTGGCGAGCTCGAGGCACCGCGTCGACGCGCGCTGATCGAACCCGCGCACGAACAGCGTCGCATCGAGCTGCCCCATGCCGATCCCCTTCGCGCCGACCAGCACCGTGTCGAGCGACGCGATCGGATCGAACGCGCACAGCCGCGTCACCTCCGCCAGCGTCTCGCCGCCCTGCGCGCGCAGCCACGGCTCGATGCGCTCCCACAGCACCGACTGGCGCAGGCGCGCCACGTCGAGCTCGAACACCATCTCGGTGTCCTCGGGCATCATCGCGAGCGCGCCGTCGAGCGTGAGGCGCGGCCGCGCCGGCCTGGCCTCGACCGGCGGCTGGTTCGTCACCGGCGCACGCACCTCCGTGGTCGCGCCTGGGCCGCACGCCCCGACGGTCGCCAGCGTCACGAACAGCAGCAACGACCTCACCCGATCGAGTCTGGCACGTCAGGCGGCTTCGCGCTGCGCCCAGGTCGCGGCCTCGCGGAGCGTGACGGCGCGCCGCTCCGCGACCAGCGCGGTCAGCACCTCGTCGAGCGCGGCCAGCTTGTGGTCGAGCGTCACGCGCAGGTCGGGCTGCCGCGCGACCAGCTCGCCGGGGATGCCGTCGAGCTCGGCGTCGATGAGATCGATGCCGTGGAGCTCCAGGTTGAAGAGCGTGCGCGAGCGCATCGCCGCCAGCCCCCGCGCGCGCAGCCACGGCGGCGCGAGGATGAGCGTGGTCCCGATCGCCGGCAGCCGCGTCCACGGCGTCACGGCGATCGGCAGCTCGATCACCGGCGACTGACCGCGCCGCCACGGGGCCGCCATCGCCGGGCGATACGGATCGGTGGGCGCGACCAGCGCGCGCGGGTTCGTCATCACCGCGCCGCTCGGCCGCCCGAGCACGCGCAGCGCCGCCATCACGGCCGCCTTCGCCGCGTAGTAGCCGGGCGCGGGATAGATCGACGAGTCGTAGGCGTAGCCGCGGTTCGCGAGCTCGGCGAGCATCGTCGGCGACAGGTCGTAGCCAGGCGCGCGAAAACCGCCGATGGGTCGCCCCGTGAGGGCGCGCAGCTGCGCGTCGCAATCGCCGATCTCGCGGGCCACGTCGGCGGGCGAGCGCCGCGCCAGATCGTACGGGTGCGTGTGCGAGTGGTTGGCGAGCTCGTCACCTGCCGCGTGCCGATCGCCCAGGAGCGCGCGCGCCGCGGCCGCCGCCGGCACGCCGACCGCCGCAGGATCGAGATCCTCGCCGACGACGAACCACGTCGCCGGCACACCGTGCCGCTCGAACAGCTCGGCCAGCCGCGGCACCGCGCGGCGCAGCACCAGGTCGCGCAGCTCGCGCGGCGCCTCGCCCAGCGCGTGGATGCGGTAGTAGCAGGGCAGCGGATCGAGATCGACGGAAACGGCGACGAGCGGCTCGGTCACGGCATCACGCTACGGCTGCCCGCCGAAGCGGATCACCCACGTCAGCTTGGCCAGCCCGCGCATCACGCCCGGCACGCGCTTCATCAGGTTGATCGCCGGCGGCCGCTTCTCCTCGAGGCGCACCGGGATCTCGATGATCGACAGGTCGGCGCGGCCGGCGCGGATCACGAGCTCGCTCGCGAACAGGTCCTTGTCGATCACGCACTGGTGCACGAACGGCTCGAGCGTCGTGCGCTTGAACGCCTTCAGCCCGTGCGTGTCGGTGCCGCGGAAGTCGAGCGACGCGCGCAGCATCCCGTTGATCACGCGTGTCGCCGCGCGCCGCATGATGGGCCGCTGATCTTTCGCGCCGCGCATCGCCTTCGAGCCCACCACCATGTCGCAGCCGCGCGCCCGCAGGAGCGCCAGCGCGCGCCGGTAGAAGTCGGTGTCGCACAGATCGATCTCGTCGCAGATGACGAGCTCGCCGCGCGCCATCAGGATGCCCTGACGCAGCGCCTTGCCGTAGTTGGGCTCGCCCAGCGAGAACGTCCGCACGTCGGACATCTCGTCGGCGAGGCCGCGCGCGAGGTCGACGGTCGCGTCGCGCGAGCCGTTCTCGGCGAGGATGATCTCGAACTGCAGATCCGGCGCGCCCAGGTCCTCGCGCACCGCGGTCAGGCTCTTGCGCAGCTCCGTCACCGCCTCGCGCAGGATCCCTTCCTCGTTGTAGACGGGGATCACGATGGAGACGTCGGGGGCGCGCTCGACCATTCCTCGTGGCTTGTAGCATTTTTGGGCTCCCACCACACCAGCGCCGCCGCGACCGCGCCGCACGCCGCCGCGACCAGATAGATGCTCGGATAGCCGAACGCCTTTGCGATCGGCCCGAGCCCGAACGCGGCTCCGGTGACGCCGGCTCCGAACGCGAACGTCGACGCCGCCACCGCGCGGCTGCGCCGTCCACCGCTGCGCTCGACCACGAGCGCCGTGAGCGTCGGGTAGTAGACGCCGTGACAGAAGCCGTAGACCAGCCCGATCGGCACGAGGTGCCACGTCTCGCCGACCAGCGCCATGCCGACCAGGATCGCGGCGTGCCCGATCAGCGCCGGCGTCGACGCCGCGCGCCGCCCGATGCGATCCGACAGGGTCCCCATGAAGAGGCGCACGCTGACCGCGGCGACGACGTACGCGACGAAGAACGGGGTCACGTTGGCGATGCCGACGCGCCGGCCGAAGTCGGGCAGGAACGTCCAGATCGCGCCGAAGCCGAGCCCGGCCAGCACCGTCGCCGCGAGCGGGAACATCGCGGGCCCGCGCGGTCCGTCGTCGACGACGTCGTGCCGCGCGATCGGTGCGAGCGCGCTCGCCACCACGGCGCCGGCGATGCCCGCGCCCATGCCGAACCACCACACCGTCTCCCAGCCCCAGAGGTCGCGCAGCACCGCCGCGATCACGGGGCCCGCCGCCTGCGCCGCCAGCGTGAGCACGCCGGCCAGCCCGAGCGCCTCGCCGAGACGATCCGGCGGCGCGGTCTCGGCGACGTACGCCGACGCGCCGATCAGCACGTTGGCGAAGCCCAGCCCCTGCAGCGCGCGACCGATCGTGAAGCCGACGTGTCCGTCGGAGACCGCGAACAGCGCCGCGCCGCTCGCCGCGATGAGGCACCCGATCGCCATCACGCGCCCGTGCCCCAGGTGCGTGCAGAACCAGCCGACGAACGGCGACATCACGAGCGACGCGATCGCGAAGCCGCCCATCACCAGCCCGATCTCGTCCTGGTGGTAACCGCGATCGCCCAGGTAACGCGACGCGAGGATGAAGACGTTCGGCACCTGCGCGCCGAGGAACAGCGTCACCGAGACCAGCACCAGGGCCGGCGTGATCAGAGCGGTACGGGACTGGGCCACGGCACGGAACGCAATGCGGTGGCGTGGACGTCGGCGACCACGATGCCGCCGGAGTCCTCGACCGGCGTCTTCGCCGGTCGACGCGGCGACGTGAAGACCTCGGACTCGCCGGGATCGAGGACGCGCACGTGCGCGTCGAGCTCGCGCTCGCGCACCAGCTCGCGCAGCCAGCGCGCCGGCTCGCCGACCTTCTCGTACGACAGCGAGAACGCGCCGTGGTGGATCGGGATGAGGAGGCGCGCGCGCAGATCCTCGAAGGCGTAGAGCGCGTCGAGCGGGCTCATGTGCCGCGCACGGAACGAGAGCGGCAGGAACCCGCCGATCGGCAG
>DATLEB010000099.1:0-45545 GCA_035525615.1 Kofleriaceae bacterium
GCTGACCAGCAATTCGACTCGACCGGAAAAGTGAGGCGTTGTGTTCGTGCGTACTTTGTTTTGCGCGTCGCTCCTGGCCGCGCTGACCGCGGCTCCTGCCGCGGCGCAGCCGCAGGCTGCCCAGGCAACCACGCAAACGGCCGTCACGCAAGACGAAATCGTGCTGCAGGGCGATACCACTCCGAGGCCCGCGCTCCCGACGTTCTATGGGGACACGGGCCTGTGGTTCGTCCCCACCGCGGAAACCATGCCGGCAGGACGCTTCTCGTTCAGCCTGTTCCGCGCTAACTTCGATCGTCGTCAGGGCCTCACCGACGTGAACCAGATCGGGTTCACCGGCGCGGTTGCGCTCGGCAGTCGCGCCGAGCTGTTCGGATCGTGGCGCACGGTGCGCCTCGATCGCGACGTACGTCCCGTGTTCGTGCCGAGCGAACCCGAGTTCGGCGGCGTGTCGCAGGAATTTCCCTACCTGCGCCGCGGGTGGTCGAAGACGCTGGGCGGCCCGGTCATCGTCGGCGCCAAGTACAGCCTGATCTCGCAATCGCGCGGCGATGCCATGAGCCTGGCGCCGCGTGTCATGGTCAAGTTTCCCAGCGGCTCCACGTGGGCGAGCACCAACGACTGGGATTACCACTTCGATCTGGTCGGCAGCCGCGAATTCGGGAACACCTTCGAAGCCACCGGCGTGGCCGGCGGCGTCATCCGCGGCGACTCGGACGAGTTCCGCGTCTCCGACGGCGTGACGTGGGGGCTCGGCGCCCAGTTCCCGACGCGCTCTCCGCTGCGCGCGCTGATCGAATGGCACGGTGAGTTCGTCATCGAGAAATTCACCGAGGTCATCAATCCGCCGTACGTCGCGGAGGACGGGAGCATCGCCCCGATCTTCAGCCCCATCTCGGACCCGACCAACTTCAAGATTGGCGCGGTCTGGAACGCGCCGGCCGGCTTCTTCGTGCACGGTGGCCTGAACTACAGCTTCGGCACCTCCGGTCGCCCGGTGAACGGCCTGGATATCGATCACAACGAGTGGGGCGTCGATCTCCGCCTCGGATGGCACCCGGGCGTGACCCCGGCGCGCGAGCGCGTGCGCGTCATCAAGGAGACCACCACCATTACGCCGCCGCCGCCGCCCGCGCCGCCGCCGCCGCCGCCCCAGCAGCAGCCGCCGACGACGCCTCCGCCGCCGCCCGGCATCTGCCAGCCCAACGGTCGCCCCGGGCCGATCTTCGATCCGGCCGGCACGAAGAACGTCGGCAACGGGCGCCAGCAGCAGTTCATCGGCGGTCAGTGCCTGAACGCGTCGGACTGCGCGTCGGGTTGCTGCGCCCTGCCCTGCGGCATCTGCTCCGGCCCGGGCGCGCAGTTCCAGAACGGCAAGCAAGGCTGCGGCTTCAGCAGCTGACGGGGATGCGGACCGTCGCGCGCGTGCCGCGGCCCGGCTCGCTCTCGAGCGTGACGTCGCCGCCGTGAGCACGCGCGATCTGGCGGGCGAGCGCGAGACCCAGGCCGACCCCGCCGGTCTCGCGCGTGCGGCTCGCGTCCGAGCGCCAGAACGGCGTGAAGGCGTGGGCCAGCTCCTCGGCGGAGAGGCCCTCGCCGCGGTCGGCGACCTCGAACTGGACGGCGCGGTCGGAGGTGGCGACGCGGAGCGCTACGGGCTGTTCGCGCGGCGAGTACTTCGCGGCGTTGTCGAGCAGGTTGTCGATCACGCGGCGGAGCAGCGCGGGGTCGGCGTCGATCGCCGGCGCATCGGCGGCGACGTCGGTGACGAGCTCGCGATGAGCGTGGAGCTGCTGCCAGCGGCGCTGCGCGCGTGCCACGACCTCGCGTGGCTCGCATCGCTCGCGCCGCAAGGGCGGTGCGGTGTGCGCGGCGAGACGAGTCATGGTCAGGATGTCGGAGACCAGCTGCTCGAGCTCGGTGAGATCCTCGCCGACGCCGGCGAGCAGCTCCTGCGCTTCGAGCGGGCGCTCGGCGGCGAGCTCGAGCGCGACACGGATGCGCGCCAGCGGCGTACGCAGCTCGTGCGAGACGCTCGCGACCAGGCTGCGGTTGGCGTCGAGGAGCGCGGCCAGGCGCTCCACCATCCGATCGAACGCCGCGCCGACCTGCCCGAGCTCGTCACCGCGCGAGACGCCCGAGCGCGCGTCGAGATCGCCGGCGCCGATGCGCTCGGCCGCGGCGGCGAGGCGCCCGAGCGGACGCGCGAGGCTGCGAGCGAACCACAGGGAAACGGCGGCGATCATGAGGAGCATCACGACGATGACCACGAGCAGCGCGTGCCCCGGGATGTGCGGCGGGATGCCGCGCACCAGCAACGTGGAGCCCGCGAGCTCGCCCGTGCCTCGCACCGGCAAGACGAGCACGTGCTCGTCGCGGTTCGTGATGGGCTCGCCCGCTGCGGCGATCACGGCGCCGTTCGCGTCGAGCAGCATGACGCTCCGGTGCGGGCTGCGCGCGATGCGCTCGACGGCAGCCGTGGCGGCGGCGCGGTCGTTCAGGAGGCCGATGACGTCCGCCATGGCCTCCTGGTCGTGACGGAAGCGCTCGTGCATGGCGGTGCGGCCCATGCGTGGCATCACGCAGCCGTGGCTGACGACGACGAGCACCGTGCACACGATCGCGAACAGGTACACCCGCGCCGCCAGCGAGCGGAGCCATGCCACGCTCACGTGTCGTCCTCCTCACCGGCCGCCAGCATGTAGCCGACGCCGCGCACGGTCTTCAGCATGCGCGGGGCGCGCACGCTGTCTCCGAGCTTCGCCCGGAGCCGCGAGATCTGGACGTCGATGGCGCGGTCGAAGGTCTCGTCGGCGTTGCCGCGCGCGCGCTCGAGGAGCTGCTCGCGCGAGAGCACGCGGCCGGCGTGATCGGCGAGCACGCGCAGGAGCGCGAACTCGTGCGACGTGAGCTCGACCCTGCGCTCGCCGACGGTGACGGTGAGATCGTGCGGCGCGATGGTGAGGCGACCGACCTTGCGCACGCGGTCGGCGAGGTTGGGCCCCACCTGTCCACGGGCGCGCCTCACCTGGGCGCGGATGCGGGCCAGGAGCTCGCGCGGCGAGAACGGCTTCACCACGTAGTCGTCGGCGCCGGCCTCGAGCCCGATGACGCGATCGACCTCCTCGCCGCGGGCGGTGACCATCAGGATCGGGATCGCGTGACGGCGGCGCAGCTCGCGGCAGACGTCGACGCCGTCCTTGCCGGGCAGCATCAGGTCGAGGACGATGGCGTCGTAGAGCGCGCGCTCGCACTCGCCAAGGACGGCGGCGCCGTCGGCGAGGCGCTTCACCTTCACGTCGTGCGTCTCGAGGTACCGCGCCGTGAGCGTGGCGAGACGTTCGTCGTCCTCGACGAGCAGGATGCGGAGCGATGCGTCGGGCATGGGTCGCGGGCCACCCGATTGTTGCAGGAATCGGCGGCCGCCACCGTCGCTGCAACAAACTCACACAATCGCGCAATCACGGGGCAAGCTGGGCATCCCAGGCTGGACCCATGACGAACCTTCGAACCTTCCTGCTCGTGATCACCCTCGGCGCTTGCGCCACCGACGAGTCGCAGCCCGCCACGCCGCGCGAGCAGAAGGTCGACGAACGCCGCGCCGAGCACATGCAGCACGGCCAGCAGCTCTTCGCCGAGCTCGACGCCGACAAGAACGGCGCGCTGAGCGCGGCCGAGCTCGACGGTGTGCAGGGGCCGGCGGCGACGATGATCAAGCGGCACTTTGCCGAGATCGACGCCAACCGCGACGGCCAGCTCACGCACGACGAGCTGCGCGTCGCGATGGAGGCGCACCACGCCGACATGGAGAGCCATCACGCCGCCGTGGTCGAGCAGTTCGACACCGACGGCGACGGCGAGATGTCGCTCGAGGAGCGCACCGCGGCGCACCGCTATCACTTCGATCAGGCCGACACCGACGATAGCGGCACGCTCTCGCGCGCCGAGCTCCAGGCGGTGCCCGGCCCGGGCGCGATGCTCCTCGAGCACCTCGCCGAGATCGACGGCGACGGCGACGGCGCCCTCAGCTACGACGAGGTCACGGCGGCGATGGAGGCTCACCACCGCCATCACCATCCGTGAGCGGAGGGTGCTAGGAAGGTAGGGTGCAGCCCGTCCTCGCCGCGCTCGTCGACCTGCTCTCTCTCGAACGCCTCGATCGCGACCTGTTCCGCGGGCGCAGCCAGGATCTGGGCTGGGGCGCGATCTTCGGCGGGCAGGTGCTCGGGCAAGCGCTCTCGGCGGCGGCGCAGACGGTCGCGGCGGACCGACCGGTGCACTCGCTGCACGGCTACTTCATGCGCGCCGGCGATCTGAAGCGGCCCATCCTCTATCAGATCGATCGCCTGCGCGACGGCGCGAGCTTCACCACGCGGCGCGTGTCGGCGATCCAGGAGGGCGAGGCCATCTTCAGCCTCGAGGCGTCGTTCCAGGTCGAGGAGACCGGCTTCGAGCATCACGATCCGATGCCGGAGGTGCCGCCGCCCGACGACCTGCAGTCGGAGCGCGATCTCGGGCTCGCCATCGCCGACCAGCTGCCGCCCATGCTGCGCGCGATGGCGATGGCCGAGCGGCCGATCGAGATCCGTCCGGTGGAGCTCCGCGATCCGATGCGCCCGCAGCCCAAGCCGCCCAAGCGCCACATGTGGTACCGCGCCGTCGACCAGCTCCCCGACGATCCGGCGCTGCACCGCTATCTGCTCGCGTACGCGTCGGACTTCTCGTTCCTCGGGACGTCGATGGATCCGCACGGCGTCAGCTGGATCATGCCGGGCATCCAGGTCGCGTCCGTCGACCACGTGATGTGGTTTCATCGCCCGTTCCGCTTCGACGAATGGCTGCTCTACGTCGTCGACAGCCCGTCGGCGTCGGGTGGGCGCGGCCTCGTACGCGGCCAGTTCTTCGACCGCGCCGGCCGCCTGGTGGTGAGCTGCGCGCAAGAAGGCCTCATCCGACGTCGCAGCCGCTAAGATGCGCGCGTGAAGCGCTGCCTCGCTGTCTCGCTCCTCGTCCTCGCGGCCGCCGCGTGCGGCGGGAAATCGAAGCCCCCGGTCTCGCCGATGGTCGCGGCGATCGACGCCGCCCTGAAGGAGCATCCCGACGATGCGCTTCTGCATTACCTGCGCGCCACGGCGGCGCCGGCGGAGGCGATGCCGCACCTCGAGCGGATGGACGCGCTGGGCTGGGATGTCCCGCTCTACCCGCACGAGTTCGCGCCGGTGACGGACGATCCCAGGTACGCGGCGATCGCAGCGAACATCGCGAAGCGGGCGCCGCGGGTCGCGCGGTCCGAGGTGGCGTTCACGCTGACGGAGCCCGATCTCATCCCGGAGGGCATCGCCGTCGACTCGCGCACGGGGACCTTCTACGTGGGCAGCCTCCGCAAGCGGACGGTGCTGGCCATCGACGGCGCGGGCGCGGTGACGACGTTCGCCGACTCGGAGGACGGCCTGGTCGCGGTGCTCGGCATGAAGGTCGACGAGGCGCGCGACCTGCTGTGGGTGGCGACGTGGAAGTCGCCGTCGCACGAGGGCGCCGGCGAGGGCGACAGCGGTGAGAGCGCGGTCGTCGCGTTCCAGATCGCCGACCGAACCGTGGCGCGACGTGTCCGGCTTCCGGACGACGGTGAGCACCTGCCCAACGATCTCGCGCTCGCCGCGGATGGCACGGTGTACGTCACCGACAGCATCGGCGGCGGCGTGTACCGGATCCCGGCCGACAAGGACGTGCTCGAGACCCTGGTCGCGCCCGGCACGCTGAGCTATCCCAACGGCATCGCGCTGGCCGCGGACGGCGCGCTCTTCGTCGGGCACGCGCTCGGGCTCAGCCGGGTGGAGGTCGCGACCGGCGCGCTCGAGCCCGTCGACGCACCGGCCGGCGTCATCCTCGGCGGTATCGACGGCCTGCTCCGCGACGGCAACCGCCTCGTCGCCGTGCAGAACGGCATCGGTCAGGGGCGCCTCGTCGCGTTCGCGCTCGACGCCGCCGGCACGCACGTCACGGGCATGACGGTCCTCGAGAACGATCCCGACGCGCTCGCCATCGCGACCACGTCGGCGCTCGCCGGCGGCGCGCTCTACACGATCGCCAACGCGCAGCTCGACGCGCTCGGCCCCGACGGCCTCGTCGCCGACAAGGCGCTCACGCCATCGCGCGTCCTGCGCACGCCGCTCTGACCGCGCGCGGGCCAACAGCCCACCGGTGTGGACGTCCCCCGGTCGACGGCGCTCATTTCGGGGCGAAGGTCTTGCCGTCGAGGAACCGGCGCAAGGTCGGGACCAGCAGCGGCGACTCGAAGATGTCGTAGTGCGTGGCGTCGGGGATGATCGCGAGCCGGTTCTTCGACATCGTCTCGCGCATCCAGCCCGCGTCCTTCTTGCCGCCGCCCAGCAGCTGGTAGAACTCGATCTCGTGCTCGGGGCGCATCATGTCGCTGTCGCCGTAGACGAGCATCGTGGGCATGGTGAGCTTGCGGACGTCGGCCGACCAGTCGTACGGCGTGCGCATCACCTCGCCCATCTCGTCGAGGAGCGTCGGGAACTCCTCGGGGTGCGGCGCGACCTTGGCGTACTGCTGGTACATCGGCGTCCCCTTCATCTGCTCCACCATCCCGGCGCCGACCGCCGCCTGCAGCGGCAGCATGTCCGCGTAGAAGCCGTCGCGCGAGAACGGCGCCGACACCATCACGAGCCGGCGCACGATCTCGGGGTGCTGCGCGGCGAGGCGGAACGCGATGCCGCCGCCCATGGAGTAGCCAACCACGTCGACCTGCGCGATGCCGAGCTGCGCGAGGAGCGCCGCCATGTCGTCGCCTTGCGCGACGTAGTCGACGTGTTTGCCGCCGAGGCCGGTTCGGCCGTGGCCGTGCGCATCGACCGCGATCACCTGACGACCGGCCCCGAGCGTCGGGAGGAGCGGCCGGAACATCTCGCTCGACATGAGGCCGCCGTGGAGGAGCAGCAACGGCTCGCCGGTGCCGTGGAGCTCGTAGTAGTAGTCAATGCCGTTGATGGGCACGACCCCGGACTTCGAATCCTGGGTCACGGTCGGCTCCTCCTTTTCCGTAGCGCAGCCCACGGTGAGGAGGAGAAACAGGGCGATCCAGGCGATTTGTCGGGTGTTCATGATCCGGCGACGAACGGGGCCGGCCGTTCTCGACACGGGGGAGCAAAAAAAGTGCACGCCCAGGCGTGGTATGAGCCGGCATGGCAGCGACTCCACGGCTCGGCATCCTGGTCGGAGGCGGGCCGGCGCCCGGGATCAACTCGGTCATCTCGGCGGCGACCATCGAGGCGCGCAACCGCGGCTACGCGGTGGTCGGCATCCAGGAAGGGTTCCGCTGGCTCATGCGCGGGGACGTCGAGCACACGCGCGAGTTGACGATCGACGACGTGTCGCGGATCCACCTGACCGGCGGCTCGATGCTCGGGACGGCGCGCGATAACCCCACCAAGGACGAGCACGCGATGGCGCAGGTGGTGGCCACGCTGAACCGGCTCGGGGTCACGCACCTCGTGACCATCGGCGGCGACGACACCGCGCTGTCGTCGAGCCACGTGGCACGCACCGGTCAGATCCGCGCCGCGCACGTGCCCAAGACGATCGACAACGATCTACCGCTGCCCGACCACATCCCCACGTTCGGGTTCCAGACCGCGCGCCACGTGGGCGCCGAGGCGGTGCGAGCGCTCGCCGAGGACGCGCGCTCGTCGCGGCGGTGGTACGTGGTGTGCGCGATGGGCCGCCAGGCCGGCCACCTCGCGCTCGGGATCGGCAAGGCCGCGGGCGCCACCCTCACGCTCATCGCCGAGGAGTTCAGGCCGCCGACGGTGCCGTTCGGCGCGATCTGCGACATCGTCGAGGGATCGATCATCAAGCGACGCGCCGCCGGGCATCATCACGGCGTCGCCGTCCTCGCCGAGGGGCTGATCGGGAAGCTCGATCCGGCGGAGGTCGCCGAGCTGGAGGACATCGAGCGCGACGACCACGGCCACATCCGCATGGCCGGCGTCGATCTCGCCCGCAAGGTGAAGGTCGAGCTGCAGGGCCGCTTCCTGCGCCGCGGGATCAAGGTGACGATCACCAACAAGGACATCGGCTACGAGCTGCGCTGCGCCGATCCCATCGCGTTCGACGCCGCGTACTGCCGCGACCTCGGCTATCACGCCGTGCGGTTCCTGGCCGGCGGTGGCTCGGGCGCGATGGTCACGGTGCAGGACGGGAAGATGGTGCCAGTGCCGTTCGAGCAGATGCGTACACCCGAGGGGCGCACGCGCGTGCGTAACGTGGATCCGGCGTCGGAGAGCTACCGCGTCGCGCGCGAGTACATGCTGCGGCTCGAGCCCGAAGACTTCCGCGATGCGGCGTGGGTGGAGCGGCTCGCCGAGGCGGGCGGCACGACCGCCGACGAGCTGAGACAGCGCTTCGCGGCGGAGGTGACGTCGTGACCGTGCGGCGGATCGGCATCGTCGTCGGCGGCGGCCCCGCGCCGGGCACGAACGCCGTGATCGCGGCGGCCGTGATCGAGGCGGTGAAGGTCGGGTGCGTGCCCATCGGCTTCCACGACGGTCTGAGCTGGATCGCCGAGCGCTACACCGACGAGCAGCACGAGATGACCATCGACGAGGTTTCGCGCGCGCACCTGACCGGCGGCGTCATGCTCGGCACGTCGCGCACCGACGTCGCGGGTGACGCGACGCTGCTGCGCAACACCGTCGATGCGCTGCGCAAGCTCGCGATCGACGGGATCGTGGCGATCGGCGGCGACGACATGGTGCGCAGCGCGATCGCCATCGAGCACGAGTCGCAGGGCCGCATCAAGGTCGCGCTCGTGCCCAAGAGCATCGACAACGACCTCGCCATCCCGGCGCAGGTGGCGACGCTGGGTCACGAGACGGCGCGTCACGTCGGCGTCGAGCTCGTGAAGAACCTGATGGAGGACGCGCGCACGACCGGGCGCTGGTATCTGGGCGTGACGATGGGCCGGCCGACCGGGCACCTCACGCTCGGCATCGGCAAGGCCGCGAGCGCGACGTGCACGATCATCCCCGAGGAGTTCGCGCCCGGGCCGGTGCGGCTCGCCGACATCGTCGACATCGTCGAGGGCTCGATCATCAAGCGGCGTGCGCTGGGCAAGAAACACGGCGTCGCGCTGCTCAGCGAGGCGCTGGTCGAGCGCTTCGATCCCGCCGAGGTCGCCGAGCTCGCCGACGTCGATCGCGACGCGCAGGGCAACATCCGCGTCACCGAGATCGATCTCGGACGCAAGGTGCTGAACGAGGTGACGCTGCGACTCGAGAAGCGCGGCGTCAAGGTGTCCGTCGTGAACAAGACCATCGGCTACGAGCTCCGCTGCGCGCAGCCGCTGCCGATGGAGGCCGACTACGCGCGCGACCTCGGATACGCGGCGGTGCGACACCTCGTCGGTGGCGGCGGCGGCGCCGTGGTGACGACCCAGGCCGGCGCGCCGCGGTTCGTGCCGCTCGCCGACTGCGTCGAACCGGCGACGGGACGCGGGCGTCAGCGCGCGGTCGACGTGACCGGTGACAACTACCAGGTCGCGCGCGCGTACATGGTGCGCATCGAAGGGAGCGACCTCGCCGACGACGCGAAGGCGGCGACGCTGGCCAAGGCCGGCGGGCTCACGCCCGACGAGCTGCGCCGGCACTTCGCGCGGCTCGACGGCCGGCTGTCGCCGCAGCGCTGATCGCGCGGCGCGAACAGCCGAGCGACGACGGTCGCGATCGGGCGTCTTCGCGACTGCGTCGGCCTCGACTGGGCGGCACGTCACTTGCTCGCCTCCTGGGTCATGCGAACAGGAGCTGAGTCATGAAAAGAACCATGTGGATCGCGTCGGCATTGCTGACGCTCGGAGTATCGGCGTGCGAGAAGTCATCGTCGCCCGCGTACGCGCCATCGTCGCCCGAGATGGCGGCGACGCCGACCGAGTCGACGCCGGAGACCGCGACGAGCCCGGACAGCGAGGAGTCGACGACGCCATCGACGACGGGCGGCGACACGATGGGCGGCAACACGATGGGCGGCATCGCCCGGACCGGCGAGGCGGGCGCGGCGCAGGCCGAGACCTGCCCGATCACCGCCGAGACGGATGCGATCGCGAGCGTGGACGTGCCAGACGGCGCTGCGCTGGTGTTCAAGACCAACGATCCCGCCGAGAAGAGCGAGTTGCGCCAGGAGCTGACCGCGATCGCGAACACGCAGAACTCCATCGCGACGCAACAGACCGCCACCACCAACGAGACCGGCAGCGGCATCAACGTCGGCAACAGCGTCAGCCGCGGCGCCGACACCGAGGGCGGGACCGAAGGCAGGACCGGCTTCGAGAGCCCGAACAACGACGAGCGACCCGGCGGCTGGATCGCATCCGCGTCCGAGACACGCGCCGAGGAGACGGTTCAGGGCGTCCAGCTCGTCTTCACGACGGACAGCAACGTCGAGGGGCTACGCACCGAGGTCCGCGAGCGCGCCGAGGAGCTCAACCAGCGCTGCGCGATGACGACGACGCGTTGACCAACGACGTCGGGCGGGGTGAGCCGCACGAGTGTGCGCGTCAGTCGCAGACCGGGGCGGCCACGCCGCCGCCGTCGACGGGCATCCCGCCGATGGCCTTGCCGCGAAGCTCGGCGTTCACAACCTCGATGCGGCGATTCTGCGCCCGACCTTCCGCCGTCGACGGATCGGCGACGGGCTTGGAGTCGCCGAACGCGACCGCGAGGAGCCGTTTGCAGTCGACGCCGCTCGCGACCAGCCACTCGCCCACGGCGAGCGCCTGCGCGCCCGAGAAGATCATCGCCTCCTGGCCGGGCTGGTCGCCGTGGCCCTCGAGGCGAACCAGCGTGATGTAGTCCTTCGAGACCAGGTAGTCGTGGATGTACCAGAGCGCGGCCTGGCTGGCCTTCACGTCGAGCGCGTCGGCCGTGAACACGATCGGCCCGGGCAGGACCAGCTTGTTGTCCTGGAGCTCGAAGCTCGTGGTCGGCGTGCGCTCGCCCGTCGACGCCGGCTCGTCGCCCGCGGCCGGCGCCGGCTCCTTCGGCGGGGCCGTCGTCTTGGGGCCGCACGCAGCGGCGGCGGTGAGGAGGAGCGCGATCGCGGTGTGCTTCATGTGGGTCATCACGTTCAGGCCAGGGTGCTGTAGACGTTCTGCACGTCGTCGTCGCTCTCGAGCGCCGCGACGAGCTTGAGGACCTCGTCGGTCTTGTCGTCGGGAAGCTCGGTCACGTTCTGCGGCACGTACTCGAACGCCGTCGACACCGCGTGGATGCCGCGCGCCTCGAGCGCGGTGTGCATCGTCCCGAAGTCCGCGAACGCGACGCGCACGAGGAGGAGCGGCTCGCCCTTGTCGCCCTCGCCATCCTCGAGCGCGACCAGCCCGTGGTCGATCAGATCGAGCTCGAGGCTGTCGCGGTCGAGGCCGGCGGGATCGAGGCGGAACACGCCCTGGTGCTGGAACATGAACGACACGCTGCCGGTCGTGCCCATGTTGCCGCCGTGCGCCTTGAACGCGTGGCGCACGTTGGCCACGGTGCGCGTGACGTTGTCGGTCGCGGCCTCGACGAGAAGCGCGATGCCGTGCGCGGCGTAGCCCTCGTAGATCAGGATCTCGTACGCGGCGGCGCCCTGCCCGGCCGCCTTCTTGATCGCGTTCTCGACCTTGTCCTTGGGCATGTTGGCGGCGCGCGCGTTCTGCAGCACGCGGCGCAGCGACGGATTGCCGTCGGGGCTGGTTCCGCCCGCCTTCACGGCGATCGCGATGTCCTTGCCGATCTTGGCGAACTGCTTCCCCACGCGATCCATGCGCGCGAAGATCGTCGACTTGCGTTTCTCGAAGGCACGTCCCACGGCGCGAACCTACCCTAAGGGCACGCGCCTGGCAGCAGGTTCGCTTGCGCATCGAGCCACGCGAGCCGATTCCCGATCCAGGTCCGCAGGTAGGTGATGTCGTCGTAGCCGGTGACCTTGCCGTTCGCGAACGCGAGATCGAAGTCCCAGAGCGGTCGACCCACGAGGCCTCGTCGATCACTTGCGCGTCCGCGGCGGCGTTCGCGGCGATCGCCGCCCCCATCGCCTGCCACGCGTCGCGCGTGGATCGGTCAGCGGGGTCACGCCGCCGATGGTGACCGCTGCCGCACGCGCCAACCGCGAGCGCGGCCGTCGTCACGAGCCACCGTCGGCAACTCATCACGACGATCGTATCACGCGTCGATCTCGCGCCGATCGACGACAGGCGCGGGTGTGGCCAAGGTTCCAGATGCCCAAAGCCGCCAGCTACGACCAGCTCAAGGAGTTCAAGGGAAAGAAATACAGCGGCATGAAGGTGGGGCGGAAACATCACTGGAAGTACGACGCCGGCGACTGGATCGAAAAGAAGGTCACGCCCGACAGGTGGGAGATCAGCTACTCGGTCGTGAAGCGGCGCGCGGGCAAGGCACCCGACGGGACGGGCGCGCCGGTCGGCACCGCGTACCGCTGGTACATCCTCGCCAACCAGGTGGTCACCAAGCTCGACGCCAACAGCTACACGACCGAGATGGTGGGCGTGAAGTACAAGGTCGCGCACAAGCGCGCCGACAAGGAGACGTGGAGCGCGAGCGAGAACGCGCAGAAGAAGGCGCTCGCCAAGATCCTGCGCGAGATGCTCGCCGAGCTCGAGGCGCCGCCGGCGGCGGCCGCGACCGAGGGTGACGGCGCGGCCATACCGCTGCCGGTGAAGAAGCCGCGCGCCACGCGCCACTCGCGGCCGGTGCCGCAGGCGCGCAAACGTGGATCGACGCGCCATCACCCGCGGATACGAGCGGCGCCGCCGTCGTCGCGCGCGGCACGCCGACCCGCATCACGCTGAGTCACGGGCAGGTGGGCGCGACCTGACCGTCGGAGCCCGTGGCCACGTACGCGTCGGCGACGAAGCCGTTGCCGATGTTGTCCCACAGCGTCGACGTGCCGTACGTGCCGGTCACCGACGTGCCGCGCTTCTGGCAGCGGATGTTGACGTAGGCGCCGTCGGCGACCGAGCCGACCACGGCCGACGAGGTCGACGCGCCGGCGCGGATCGTGAGCGCCGCGCCCGCGGTGTTGATGCGCGCCGACACGCCCGAGCCCCCGTTGGTCGTGCCCTGCTGGCTCTGGTTGAACTTGCGCTGCACCGCCGACTTCGCGGCGGAGCTGAACGAGTGCCACGTGTACACGCGGTTCGAGACCAGGCCGTTACGCCCGACGAGGAACGAGCGCACCTGCGCGCGCAGCTGCGACTTCATCTTGCAGTTGGCGTAGACCACGTGGATGTGGTTCGCGCCGCTCCAGCCGTCGACGCCGTTCTTGCGGTACCAGGCGGCGAACCCGACCTTGCCCAGCTTCTCGAGGAGGTTGTGGATCTGCGTCGAGGTCATGCCGCTGGTCGAGATGTCGGTGGCCGCCGTGTAGGGCGCGCCGTTCACCGTGCCGTCCTGCGCGTGGTAGCCGGCCGAGGCCGGCGCGTTGCCGATGGTCTGCGTGAGGCGCCACGCGGCGACGCCGGACGCGCGCAGGCCGTCCGACGCGCGCGGGTGCAGGCCCCACTTGAGGAGCGCCGCCTTGGGCGCGTACGTGTTGCCCGACTCGTCGTTGTCGACGACCTCGACGTCGAACGGCGCCCACGCGTCGTCGTCGTCGAAGTTGGCGGCGTCGTCCTCGGCCGGGCCGGGGACGAGCACCTCGTCGGTGTGCTCGTGATCGTCCGCCGTGTCCTCGGGGAGCTGGGCCAGCTCCTCGTCGGTGAGCGGCGGCTCGAAGAACGGATCCTCCGGGGCGTCCCCGACGCAACCGGCCAGCGAGAGGACGAGGACCGCGACGAACGGAATGTGTTTGCGCATGGCCAGGCCCCATCGCAACCGATGTGCCGAGCGCAAGTGGTCAGAAGCTCGTGGGAAAGCGGCTGCCCTGGTAGCCGGATCCGCGGACCGGCGTGGGCATGTGTAGCGTCGCGCGCGACAGGGTCCGACGCGGTTTCGCGCGGTTCGCAGTGGCGTGGGCCTTGCTGATACGGCTCGCCATGCGAAGCACTTCTTCTCTATTCGTGGGCGCCGCGGTCGCGGCCCTTGTCTTCGGCGGTTGCGCGACGGAGGAGGGCGAGGGCGACCTGGATCCCGAGAACCCAGCCGGCACGCTCGGCGACTGGGAGTGGACCGACGAAGGTCCGCTGCCCGAGGACGAGCACTCGGACGAGGTCGAGGCCGTGGATCACGGCGCGCTGTTCGCGGTGTCGCCGCGCTTCCAGCTGCCGTTTCCGTGCGGCCAGGTGTGGGCGGGTCAGACGCGCACCGGCCACAGCCCGCAGAACTCGGTCGACTTCAACCGCAGCAACGATAGCGGTGACACCGTGGTCGCGGCGGCCGCGGGTCGCGTGACGCGCGTGGCGAACACGGGCAGCACCAGCTACGGGAGGTGGATCGAGATCAGCCACGGCAACGGCTACACGACGCGCTACGCGCACCTGTCGACGCAGAGCGTCTCGGTCGGCGCGCAGGTGAGCCAGGGCCAGAAGATCGGCACCGTCGGCTCGACGGGCGGATCGACCGGACCGCACCTGCACTACGAACAGCGTCACAACGGCGTCGCGGTGCGCGCGTCGTTCAACGGTGCGGGCGCGGCGTACTTCGGGACGCGCAACTACACCAGCAAGAACCGTTGCGGCGGCTCGAGCAGTGGCGTCAGCGCACGCGTGAACACCGCGGGCACGTCGCTGACGGTGCGCGCGGGCGCGAGCACGGGCACGGCGGCGATCGGCGCGATCGCCGACGGCACGTGGGTGACCATCAGCTGCCAGAAGCGCGGCCAGTCGATCTCGGGGACGTACGGCACCTCGAGCCTCTGGGACGACATCGGCAACGGGTTCGTCTCCGACGCGTACATGCTCACCGGCTCGGACGGGCAAGTCGCGCCGACGTGCCAGTGACGCCGGGCGGTGACGTCAGAGGCACTCGTCGTCGCTGCCGGCCGGCATGATCACGCAGCGGTCCGGGCATACCCGCGGCGCCGTGCCGGCGCCCGACATGCAGGTGTAGAGCGTGCGCGGATCGCCGGCGAGCTCGTTGCCGCCGCAGTAGTAGCCGCCGTCCATGCAGGTCTCGGGACCGGGCGCGCAGGCGTCGTCGTCGGCGGGGTTGATGGTGCACCCGTGCGCGCAGCGGCCGCGTGCCTGCGGGACGGCGCCGACGTCGCACTGGTAGAGCGTGTCGGGATCGCCGGCGAGCTGGTCGCCGCCGCAGTAGAAGGAGGCGTCGATGCAGGCGGCGGGCGCAGCGAGGACGATGGTGACGGTCGCGTGCTCGTCGAGCGCGAGCGTGGCGGTGGCAGCGCCGGTGCCGAGCAGGTTGCCGGCGAGCTTGCCGCCGGCGACGACGCCGACCTCGAGCGACGCGGCGTCGGCGTCGCTGGCGAGGGCGATGGCGGTGTCGACGGGCAGGCTCACGGCGCGACCGCCGGCGAGCTGCGTGTGGCCGACGTCGTGGCGGACACCGTAGAGGACGTCGAGGTCGAGCTGATCGATGGTGGGGATGGTCGGCGAGCTGACATGGACGGCGACGCAGCGGCCGGGCGTGTCGTCGCACGGGCCGGGATCGCTGCACGCGGCGAGCGTCGTTGCGGCGACGAGCGCGAGGCGCTTCACGGCGCGCACCCCGAGTCGCCGCACTGGATCGGCGGCAAGCGGGAGACGTCGTCGTCGCCGGAGAGCGTGAGAAAGAGGATGACGCCGCCCGCGACGAGCGCGGTGCCGGCGACGGTGCCCCAGAACCACGCGCGTCGCGTGAGCGGAGGCGACGGCTCGCGCTCGGGTGGCGGTGGCGCCGCCTGCTGCTCGCGGTCGCAAAGGACGCGCAGGCGCACGAGCTCGGCAAGCCGTGGATCCTCGGCCGGGACGCGGCGCTCGAACTCGGCGATGTTCGGAACGGCGCTGGCGCAGTCGCCGAGCTGCATCTCCGTGAGCGCGAGCCAGCGGTACGGATTGGCGCGATCGGGGACGAGCTGCTGCGCCGCCTCGAACGCGCGGTGCGCCCGCGTGTACTCGCGGGCGTGGAACGCGGCGACGCCGCGGTCGATGTGCTCGAGCGCGGCCGCTTCGTTGTCGTTGTCGTTGTCGTCGGCGCTGGCAGCGCTGGTGAGCGCTATCACGACGGCGATGACCACGTGACGCATCCGTGCGAGAGTAGATCATCGCGTCGTCAGGTCGCCAGATCGGTAACTACACCCTCGGCGCGCGGCTCGGCAGCGGCGCGACGAGTGAGGTGTACGCCGGCACCCACCGTTTTCTCGGGGACGTGGTCGCGGTCAAGCTCCTGCGCAGCGGCCTCGCCGAGGACGAGAGCGCGGTGGCGGGCTTCGTGGCCGAGGCGGAGCGCACCCGCGCGATCGAGCACCCGTCGGTGGTGCGCGTGATCGACTTCGGGCGCGAGGCGGTGACCGGCCAGTGCTACCTGATCATGGAGCGCGTCGACGGCGAGACGCTGTCCGCGCG
The DNA here is from genome assembly GCA_035525615.1 of Kofleriaceae bacterium. Classification (GTDB taxonomy): domain Bacteria; phylum Myxococcota_A; class Polyangia; order Haliangiales; family Haliangiaceae; genus UBA2376. Next base: position 16,511 of record DATLEB010000099.1, read on the forward strand.
GCTGGCGCGCGGCCCGCTCTCGGAGAGTGAAGTACGTCGCATCGGCGCGGCCCTGGCCGACGGGATGCAGGCGGCGCACGACCGCGGCATCGTCCATCGCGACCTGAAGCCGGCCAACGTCGTGCTGCGCGATGGCGCGCCGATCATCGTGGACTTCGGCATCGCCAAGGCGCTCGGCGAGGACAGCGCCGCGCTGACCAGCCGGCGCGTCGGCACGCCGCCGTACATGGCGCCCGAGCAGCTCGTGAGCGGCATGATCACGCCCGGCGTCGATCTCTGGGCCCTGGGTGCGGTCCTCTTCGAGTCGGTCACGGGGCGCCGTCCGTATCTCGGACATGACGAGGGTCGCTGCCCGCAGCTCGTCGAGACCGCGCCGCGCGCGCGCACGCTGGTGCCAGTCTCGGCCGAGCTCGACGATCTGCTCGCGCGCTGCCTCGAGCGCGAGCCTGGCCGCCGCCCAGCGTCGATGTCCGCGATCGCGCGCGTGCTGCGCGGCGAGGCGCCGGTCTGGTCCGACGGCGACGACACCGCCGCCGCCGGAGTCGCGCCGGTTCCCGACCGCCGCACCGAGGATCTCGGCCCGATCGCCGGGGCGCCGCCGCCGCCCGCCGCCGCTGCCGGTGGAACGGGAAGCAGAACCGGAATCGGAACCGGAAACGGAGGCGGATCGGTCGTGCGCGCCGGCAACCACTCGACGGATTCGGTCGACGACGCGCCGACGACCATCGATGCAATGCCGAGCCCTCCGCGCCGTCGCTGGGCCGCGATCGGAGTCGGGGCGGCGCTGCTCGTCGCTGCGGTCACCGTGTTCACCGTCGCGTCGTCGCGCGACGGAGGCTCGCCGGCTCGCTCCACGAACGGCGCCGCAGGCACCACGAACGGCGCCGCAGGCACCACGAACGGCGACAACGGCACCGCCGCCACTTCGGGCGCCGATCCGTCGCCCGTCTCCGGACCTGGATCCGGCTCCAGTGCCCGAACCGAAACCGAAACCGAAACCGAGACCGAAACCGGATCGGGTTCCGGTTCCCTCTCCGGCTCCGGTTCCATCCCCGGCTCCCCGACTGGATCCGGATCCAGTTCCGACGTTCGCGCGACCGCGCCCACCTCCGCGAGCCGCCCCACCTCGACCCACCGTCCGCCCAAGCGCGACTCGCGCAAAGGTGACGCGCGCGACTCACGTGAGTCGCGCGACATACCCGCGAAGCCGACGGCTCTCGATCCGCGCGCCGGCCGCGAAGGGCTCGACTGATGTCCGCGGCGTCTTCAGGTTCAGGCTCGGGTCAAGGTTCGGGTCAAGGTCAAGGTCAAGGGTGGGGTTCAGGTTCAGGTTCAGGTCAAGGTTCAGGTTCAGGTCAAGGTTCGGAGTCGGAGGCGGTAGCGAGCGATAGTGGCGATCGCCCGACGGAGACACTGACTGGCGCCGCCACGATCCGCGCCACGATCCGCGAGTGCACCCTCACGATCATCGGCGGCGAGCGCGACGGGACGCGCCATTCCTTCGCATCCGAGCGATTCGTCGTCGGCGCGGACCCGCGCGCCGATATCGTCATCGACGACTCCGCGATGTCGCGCTTCCACTGCGAGGTTCGCACCACCGACACCAACACCGTCGTCGTGCGCGACCTCGGTAGCCGCAATGGCACCGTCGTCGACGGTGTGCCCATCCTGGAGGCGCCGCTGCGCGACGGCGCGCAGCTCACGGTGGGGCGGACGCGCCTCCGCTTCGACCTCGGCGCGCGCCACGTCGCCATCGCGCTCTCGCCGCGCGAACGCTTCGGCCGCCTGCGCGGCGGCTCGGTCCCCATGCGCGCCGTCTACGCGCAGCTCGAGGCGGCTGTCCCCGCCACGTCGACCGTCCTTCTCCTCGGCGAGAGCGGCACCGGCAAGGATCTCGCCGCCGAGTCGCTCCACGCCGAGAGCCCGCGCCGCGACGGCCCGTTCATCGTCGTCGACTGCGGCGCCGTTCCCGCCAATCTCCTCGAGGCCGAGCTCTTCGGCTACGAGGCCGGCGCCTTCACCGGCGCCACCGGCGCGCGCGCCGGCGCGCTCGAGACCGCGGCCGGCGGCACCCTCTTCCTCGACGAGATCGGCGAGCTCGCGCTCGACCTCCAGCCCAAGCTCCTGCGCGCGCTCGACCGCCGCGAGACCCAGCGCATCGGCGGCACGCACCGCCGCACCGTCGACGTGCGCATCATCGCCGCCACCAACCGCGACCTGCGCGCCGAGGTCAACGCGCACCGCTTCCGCGCCGACCTCTACTACCGCCTCGCTGTCCTCGTCGTGCGCATGCCGTCACTCCGCGAGCGCACCGCCGACATCCCGATGCTCGTCGACGCGATCCTCGAGGGGCTCGGCGACACCAGCTCACCGATCGCGCGCTCGTTGCGCAGCGGCGAGCTGCTGCCCGAGCTCCTCCGCCACCAGTGGCCGGGCAACGTGCGCGAGCTGCGCAACTACGTCGAGGCCTGCCTCGCCCGCCAGGAGTACACGCCGGCCGCCGCCACGATCGACGAGCCGGTGATCGACATCAGCCAGCCGCTGCGCGCCGTGCGCGAGCGATGGGTACGCCACGTCGAGCGCCGCTACCTCGAGCAGCTCCTCGCCGCGCACGACGACAACGTCAGCGCCGCCGCGCGCGCCGCTGGCCTCGATCGCGTGCACCTGCACCGGCTGCTCGTGCGGGTCGGCCTGCGCTGACGTGTAGCGCCCGCCGCCACACACTGCGCTCACTCGTGTGCGCACCAGCTGGTGCACTCCCCACGCGCCGCCGCTAACCCACGCAATGTCGGAGGCTTTCCGACGGCATGTCGCTTGCTCTCTGAGCCCGCCATGGTCCGGACTGGAACGTTCGCCGTCGCCTCCTTGGTCTCCGCGCTCGTCGCGCTCGTCGGGTGCACTGACCCCGATCCGGGGGTCACCGACGACCCCGATGCCGGCGCCGACCCGCAGCCCCTCACCTGCCCCGACGAGCCGGAGCACGGCGGCGCGCTCGCCTTCGACGGCGTCGACGACGTCGCGCGCACCGAGGTCATGCCGGAGATGGGCCTCGATCGCTTCACCGTCGAGGCGTGGCTGCGCCGCGACGGCGCCGGAACCACGTTCACCAGCGGTGCCGGCGGTCTGCGCCTCGTGCCCATCGCCGGCAAAGGCCTGGGCGAAGGCGACGGCTCGAACGTCGACTGCAACTACGCGCTCGGCCTCTGGGGCGACGTGCTCGGCGCCGACTTCGAGGACCTGGCGACTGGCGCGAATCACCCGGTCACCGGCCACACCGTGATCGAGGCCGGCCGATGGCACCACGTGGCGATGACGTTCGACGGCCACGCGCTGCGCCTCTACGTCGACGGCAAGCTCGACGCCAAAGCCGCCACCACGGCGACGCCGCGCTTGGACAGCATCCATCCCTTCGCGATCGGCAGCGCGGTCGCATCCGACGGCGTCGCGCACGGCGCGCTCGACGGTGCGCTCGACGAGGTCCGCGTGTGGCGCTTCGCGCGCACCGGCGAGGAGCTCGCCGACGGCATGTACAAGACCATCGCGATGGCCGACGGACTGGTCGGGCGCTGGTCGCTCGACGAGGGCGGCGCCGATCCGGCGGTCGCGGTCGACAGCACGGGCACCGCGTCGCTCGCCGTCACCGGCGCCACCGTCACGGCCGACGACGTGACGCTCGATCAGGGCCGCCCGCCCGTGGTCACGAGCGTCACGCCCGCCGACGGCGCCGCCAGCGCACCCGACGCGCGCCTCGACGTCGCACTCGAGCTCTCGTCGCCGGCGCCAGTCGACATCACCTATCACGTGCGCGAGCTGGGCGAGAGCGACGACTTCTCGATCGTCGTCCTGCCCGACACGCAGATCTACACGATCGAGGGCCGCAACCTCGAGCGCTACTTCCACGATCAGACGCGCTGGATCCGCGAGCACCGCGCCGACTACAACATCGTCGGCGTCATCCACACCGGCGACGTCATCAACAACGAGCCGCAGCTCTACCAGTGGCGCGTCGCCGACGCGGCGATGAAGCGGCTCGAGACCGCGGAGCCCGACCTGCCCGACGGGATGCCGTACGGCGTCGGCGTCGGCAACCACGACAACAAGCTCATCGGCGACAACACCGTCCTCGACACCACCAAGTTCAACCAGTTCTTCGGCGTGAGCCGCTACGCCAGCCGCAGCTACTACGGCGGCCATCACGGCACCAAGAACGACAACAGCTGGGTCACGTTCTCCGCCGGCGGCGTCGACTTCGTCGTGGTCAGCCTGATGTACGACCTCGACCAGGATCCCGCCGTGCTGGCGTGGGCGCACTCGATCTTCGCGATGCACCCCGACGCGTTCGGCATCCTCAACACGCACTACCTGCTCACGTCGGGCGGCAACTTCGGTCCGCAGGCCAAGCTCATCTACGCGGCGCTGCGCGACCTGCCCAACGTCCAGCTCATGACCGGCGGCCACATCGCATCCGAGAGCCGCCGCGTCGACACGTTCGGTGGCCACACCATCAACTCGATGCTGGCGGACTACCAGGGCCGCGTCGACGGCGGCCAGGGCTACCTGCGCATCTGGGAGTTCTCGCCGGCCGCGGGCACCGTCAGCGTGCGGACGTACTCGCCCACCCTCGACCGGTTCGAGGTCGACGGCAACAGCGAGTTCACCCTCGACGTCGATCTGCGCGGCTTCGGCGGCCCGTTCCGCGATCTCGCGGTGACCGGCGCCGACCCGACGGCGCCCGACGCGACCGCGGTCGCGGTCGACGGGCTCGTCATCGGCAAGACCTACGAGTGGTACGCCGACGTCACGAGCTGCGGCAAGCACACGCGCACGCCGCTCCAGCGCTTCACGACGGTGGCGTCGGCGGCGTCGGCGCGCACGATCAACGCGACGCTGCCGCTGTCGGAGCGGCTGCCGCGTCCGCTGCCCGTCGTCGACGGTCCGGTCGATCCCACCCCCGACGATCCGTCGCTGGCGGACTGACGCGACCATGCGCGAGGTCCGGTCGCTCTCGGGATGGAAGGCGCTGGCGCGCGAGCCGCTGGTGCACTTCGTCGCGATCGGCGTGGCGCTGTTCATCGTCGACCACTGGCGTGCCACGGCCGAGCCGCGCCCGACCGCCACGCTGGCGGCCGGCACCCGCGAGTCGCCGCGTGCGCCCATCGTGGTCGACGCGCGTGCGCAGGCGCAGATCGTCGAGCGCGCCGAACGCAGGCTCGGTCACGCGCCGGCCACCGACGAGCTGGCCGCGGAGACCGAGCGCTGGATCGACGAGGAGATCCTCTACCGCGAGGCCCTCGCCCGCGGCCTCGACCGCGACGACCCGGTGATCCACGAGCGCATCGCGTCCCGCATGAGCTTCGTGCTCGAGCAGGGGGTCGTCGTCCGCGATCCGGACGAGGGCGAGCTCCGCCGCTATTTCGACGAGCACCGCGACCAATGGACCGTGCCTCAGCGCGTCGACTTCACGCACGTGTTCGTCGCCGGCGACGACGCCGCGGCCCGCGCACGCATCGACGCACTGGCCGCGGAGCTCGCCGCCGGCGCGCCGCCCGAGCGACTCGGCGATCGTTTCACCGGCGGCCATCGCTATCGCGGACGGCGCGTCGCCGATCTGGCGCTCGCGTTCGGCGACACGTTCGCCGCCGGCCTCGACGCGCAGCCGCCGGGCGTGTGGGAGCGGCGGCCGTCGCGCTACGGCTGGCACCTGGTCCGCGTCGATCACACGGAGGCCGCCCGCTCCGCCGACTTCGCGGCCGCGCGCCTCGATGTCCGCAAGGCGTGGATCGAGGCCCACCGTGCGCGCGAGACGAACGCCGCGCTGGCGCGCATGCGCGCCGGCTGGGAAGTCGTCCGGCCGTGACGGCGTCGGCGCGCCGCCGCGTCGCCGCGCTGTGCGGTGCGTTCGTGACGCTCGCGCTCGTCGCCGGCGACGCGGACGCGCACGATCTGCGCCCCGGCGTGCTCACGCTGGTCGAGACCGCCGACGCCGGCACGTACGACCTGCGCCTCGTGGCGCCCGTCGACAACCGCGGCGACTCGGTCGAGATGACGCTCGACGTTCCGGCCGGCTGCGCGCGCACCGCCACGCGCCTGCGATGCAGCCGCGACCTCACCGGTACGCTCACCGTGCGCGGCATGCACGGCGACGCGATGCGCACGCTGGTGCGGCTCGAGCGCCGCGACGGCACACGCGCCGAGTGGCTGGTCAGCGCCGCCGCGCCCACCGTGGCGCTCGACGCCCCGGTGCCGTCGACGGCGCGTGCCTGGATCCGTATCGGCGTCGAGCACATCCTCGGCGGCCTCGATCACCTCGCCTTCGTGATCGGCCTCCTGCTCGTCCTCGGCGCCCGCCTCGATCGCCGGCTCCTCTACGCCATCAGCGCCTTCACCGTCGCGCACTCGCTCACGCTCGCGCTCGCCGTCACGGGCGTCGTGCGCGTGTCGATCGCGCCCGTCGAGGCCTGCATCGCCGCCAGCGTGCTCCTCGTCGCGCGCGAGGCCACGCACCGCGAGCCCACCGCGATCCGGCGCTGGCCGTGGCTCGCAGCCGGCGGCTTCGGCCTCGTGCACGGCCTCGGCTTCGCGAGCGCGCTCGGCGCGCTCCAGCTGCCGCCGGCGACGGTGGCGCGCAGCCTGGTCTGGTTCAACGTCGGCGTCGAGCTCGGCCAGCTCGCCGTGGTCGCCGTCGCCTTGGCCATCGCATCGCTGGCCCGCCGCCTGCCCGGCGCGCACCGCATCGCGTGCTACGCGCTCGGGGCGCTCTCGGCGTGGTGGCTGGCCGAGCGCGTCGTCGCGATCGCCGTGGCCTAGGCGCCTACTGCACCCGCCACTTCTGGTTGGCGCCGCCGTGGCAGTCCCAGATGATCAGCCGCGCGCCGTCGTTGCCGTTCCAGCCGCCGATGTCGACGCACTTGTTGGCGAGCACGCTGACCAGATCACCCGCCGCCGACAGCACGAACTGCTGCGCGCGGTTGCCGTTGCAGCTGACGATCTGGATCTCCGTGCCGCTGGCCGGGTTCGCCCACGCGACGTCCATGCACTTGCCGCCGGCCTGCACCGTGCCGCCCGTGAACGTCCACTTCTGCGCGTTGGTCCCGTTGCAGCCCCACATCTGCAGCTTCACGCCGTCGGAGAAGTTGGAGCCGGGCACGTCGATACACTTGTTGTTCCAGTTCGAGACGATCGCCTTGCCGCCGCCGCCGCCACCGCCGACCGTCTTCAGCGTGAGCCCGTAGACGCTCAGGATGGGATTGACCGGCTGGAAGAACGTGGTGCCGCCCGACGAGCACGTGCCGCTGCCGCCGGACGTCACGCCCTGCGCCTGGTTGCCGCTGATGAGCGAGCCGCCGGAGTCGCCGCCCTCGGCGCAGGCGTTGGTCTGCGTCGCGCCGTACACCGGGCCCGCCGCGTAGTTGATCGTGACGTCGTGCGCCTGGACCGTGCCGCAGCGCCAGCCCGTGGTGCGTCCCGACCGGCAGATCGAGCTGCCGACCGGCGCCACGTTCGAGCCGTGCACGGCGACCTGTCCACCGGCGTGGTTGCCGACGTACGGATGCGAGGCCCACGAGCCGTTGAGCTCGACCCACGCGTAGTCGTTGCCGGGGAACGTCGAGCCGCGGAACGTACCCTGCGCGATCCAGTTCGAGCCGTGCGTGGGCGAGCCGGCGCGACCGCAGTGGCCCGCCGTCACGAAGCCGCGCTCGACCGCAAAGCCGACCGAGCACAGCGTGTTGCTGTTGATGATGTACTCGTCGCCGCCGCGCGTGTCGTAGAAGGGCCGCGGACGTTCGATCGCGCGCTCGACGACGACCGCCGACGGGTCGATGTCGAGCTCGGCGACGAACGCGGTCACGGCCGGCGCCGACGGATCCTCCGTGGTCACGACGATGCGGTTCTGCGCCACGTCGACGCGCCAGCTGTGAATACGCGGGTCGACCGTGGCCGGCGCCGCGTCGATCGCGAGCTCGAGCCGGTCGAGGCTCCAGCGCACGACCTGCGGCTCGCCACCGGCGAGGCGCACCTCGTCGGCGCGCGCCGCGTCCGTGATCCCGACGACGAGCGCCGTGCCGTCGCGGTTCATCCAGGCGCCGCCGAAGCTGGCGCCCAGCGATTCCTGCATGACGGGCGCGAGCTGCGCGCCGATGGCCTCGGCGCGCAGGCGGCGCTCCAGGTCAGAACGGGCCTGCCCGAGGTCGCGCTCGAGCGCGTCGAGCATCTCTTCGGGGCCCGCCGGATCATCGGCAGGGGCTCCATCCTCGGTCTCACACGCAGCGACTGCGAAGCACGACACGACGACCAGCGAGCGAACGGTGCGATGCATGAGTCCTCCTGTTCGTCACTTTCTTTGTCGTCTGCATGAAGTTCAATCAATGATTGAAAACCGACATGCCGTTGACCGATTACGGGCAGAACACGACGCGGAACCCGGTGTTGGCGGGGCAGGCGTGTAGCCCGGCCTCGTCGTCATACGCGTACGCGTATGCCGTGGGGCAGCGCGCGTGTACCAGCTGCACGTAGTCCGTGTGCGTGACGCCGAGCGGATCGCTCGTCGCCTGACACGCAGCCGCCGTCATGCAGCCGTTCGCCTGCGTGCAGTTCCCGGTGCCGGGATCGATCGGCGTCGGACAGCACAGGTGCAGGCCGGGATCCTGCGACTCGGCGCGCCCGAGACCGTACGGCGCCGGGTAGTTCCACTCCTTGCACGGCGACATGCAGCCGACGTCGGAGATGCGCAGATCCCGATCGGCGTATGCCGGGAACACGGTGCCCCCGAGATCCTCCGCCGTGGGACAGGCGTCGAGGGTGAGCCGCGAGCAATCGGACGCGGTACAGCTGCCGTTGCCGGCGCCGTTTCCGACGGGTGTCACCGAGAACGGCAGCGTGTACCCGTCGACCAGGCTGAGGTTGTAGAAGGTCGCGTTGCTCGAGCTCGTGGACGCGAACGTCACCTCGAACTTCGAGTCGATCGGCGGATGGCAGCCGCTCGGGCCACACGGCGCGCCGCCGCCCTCGCCACTGTCACCGATGCGGCAGTTGTGTCCGCTCGTGTCGCAGCCGACCTTGGGCCAGAAGCGCGCAGAGGCCAGCCCGCCCGCGGGGATCCCGTAGTCGTGGTACTCGCCGGTCGCGAGCCGGACGTTCTGCTCTCCCGGCACGTTGTTGGAGTGCGCCATCCAGATCGGCTGCTGGCAGGCGTTCACGATGCGAAGGCGTGAGGTCTGCGGCGGCAGCGCCGCGTCGGTCGAGGCGTCCACCGCAGGGCTGGAGTCGCCGCTCCCGCCGTCCGATCCGGGGGCGTCGCCCCCAGGGACCTCGGCGTCTCCGTCCCCGGCATCGTCATGTCCTTGAAAAGACGCCGTGCTGCATCCGGCAGCGGCGACGATCGCGATCCATTTGTTCATCGTCCGCATAAAGTGACGATTGATCGCGGTTCAGCGAGCTGTCAATCGCAATCGCGATTCCTCGTCGGAGACATGGCCTGTCAGCGATCACTGCTCGACGCCGACGAGCTCGGCACGCGATCTTCGCGCTTGCCTTCCGGACCAGCCTTGATCTAGTTTCTACGTCGTCCGAACAAAGAATCGATCGGACGGAGGTGATCGGATGAGGACTCTCGCGCTGTGCGCTCTCTTCTTGGCCGCCTGTGGCAGCGGGTTTCCCGATGCCATCGACGCCGGCAACACCAACCCTGGGACCGACGGGGGCGGCGGCGAAGTGATGCCGACCGTGCTGCCCTTCGCGGTCGACGACTGGTACGGCCCGTCGGGCTACATGGGCGACGGCGAGCACGTCGGTGCCATCACCGACGCGCAGACCTGTCTGCCGTCACGCCCGTCGACGTGGATCGGGAACTGTCATCGCTACACGTGGACGCCCTCGGGCACCGCGTGGGCCGGCGTCTACTGGCAGTACCCCGACGGGAACTGGGGCGATCGCCCCGGCCTCACCATCCCGAGCGGCGCGACCGCGATCTCGTTCCAGGCCTGGGGCGCCACCGGCAACGAGAAGCTCGACTTCATGGTCGGCATGATGGCGGTCGACGGGTTCGAGATCAAACAGGCCGAGGTCGCGCTCACGACCACGCCCACGAAGTACACGCTTTCGATCGCCGGGACGAGCTACGCGAAGGTCGTCGGAGGCTTCGGATGGGTCGCCAAGGAAGCGACCTCCCCGATGACCTTCGGTATCGACGATATTCGCTGGGAATGAAGGACACCCCCGTGATGATGTCTTCCGCCGCCCTCTCGCTCCCCACCGCCGACGCGGCGGGCATGCGCACGCAGAACTCGACGCTCGTGCTGCGCCTGATCTGGCGCGAGCGGCAGATCTCGCGGGCGGACATCGCACGTCACACGGGGCTCAGCCCGTCCACGGTCTCGGCCATCGTCGCCGAGCTCGAGCGCGCCGGGCTGGTGCGCGAGATCGGCGCCGGCGCGTCGCGCGGTGGACGCCGTCCGGTGCTGGTCGGCTTCCGCGACGACGCGTTCGTGCTGGTCGGCGTCGAGCTCGGCGCCACGCACGTCTCGGCGGTGCTCACCGACCTGCGCGGCAACATGCGCGCGTTCCGAGACATGCACGTCGCCGTGCGCGACGACCCCAAGGGCGCCATGGCCATGGCCCGCGCGCTCATCGACGAGTGCCTGGCCAGCGAGCGCGTCTCGAAGAAGCGTGTGGTCGGCATCGGCGTCGCGGTGCCGAGCCCCGTGCATCCCGAGCGGCCCGGCAAGCTGTCGTCGCTGATCATGCCGGCGTGGCGCGACTACGACGTGCAGGAGACGCTCGCCAGCGCGTTCGGCGTCCCGGTGTTCGTCGACAACGACGCCAACCTCGGCGCGCTGTCGGAGCGCTTCTGGGGCGCCGGCGCCGGCGGCGAGGACCTGGCGTTCATCAAGGTCGCGACGGGTATCGGCTCGGGCCACATCATCAACGGCGCGCTCTATCGCGGGTCGGGCGGCACAGCCGGCGAGATCGGCCACATCGCGATCGACCCCAACGGTCCGCCGTGCGTGTGCGGCTCGCGGGGCTGCCTCGCCACGCTCATCGGCGCCGAGGCGCTGCTCACGCGTGCGCGCGCGCGCTGGGGCAAGAAGAAGAAGAACCCGACGGTGACCGACATCGTCGTCGGCGCGCGCAGCGGTGATCCCGTCGCCCGCGAGCTCGTCGAGGAAGTGGGCCGCTCGCTCGGCGTGGTCGTCGCCGGCTTGCTCAACCTCCTCAACCCGGCGATCGTCGTGCTCGGCGGCGAGATCACGAGCGTCGGTGACGTCCTCCTCGATCCGCTGCGCGCGTCGATCCGCGCGCGCGCGCTTTCCACGTCGGTGGCCGAGACCCAGATCGTGGCGAGCCGCCTCGGCGCGCGCTCGATCGCGGTCGGCGCCGCGACCATGGTGCTCGACTCGGCGCTCGCCGATCGCAGCCTCTTCCCAGCAGCAGGAGTATCGGCATGAGAAGAGCGTTCCTCGCGGCCTTCCTCCTCCTCGCCGCGTGCCCTCCCGGCACCGGCATGCCCGGCACACCCGACGCGCCGTCGACGCCCACCGACGCGTCGGCGCCCGCGGACGCCCCCGACATCCTCGGGCCGCCGTGGGAGCTGGTCTGGCAGGACGAGTTCGACGGCCCCGAGGGCGCCCGCCCCGACGCGAGCAAGTGGCGCCACGACGTCGGCGGCGACGGCTGGGGCAACCAGCAGCTCGAGTTCGACACCGATCGCCCCGAGAACGCGTCGACGGACGGCCAGGGCCGGCTACGTATCACGGCGCGCCGCGAGAACTACAGCGGCCGCCAGTACACCTCGGCGCGCCTCACCACCAGCGGCAAGTTCAGCCGCGCGTACGGACGCTTCGAGGCGCGCATCAAGCAGCCGCGCGGTCAGGGCATCTGGCCGGCGTTCTGGCTGCTGGGCAGCGACCTCTCCAACGTCGGATGGCCGGCGTGCGGCGAGGTCGACATCATGGAGTATCGCGGCCAGCAGATCCGCAACGTCCGCGGCTCGCTCCACGGCCCGGGTTACTCGGGCGGCGCCAATCACGGCAAGGAGATCGACTCCGGCGTCGACCTCTCGCAGGACTTCCACACGTACATCGTCGAGTGGGACCCGGGCCGGATCATCTTCAAGATCGACGGTGACGTCTACTTCACGGCGGTGCCGGCCGACCTGCCCGCCGGCACCGACTGGGTCTACGACCACAACTTCTTCATCATCCTGAACCTCGCCGTCGGCGGCACGTACGTCGGCCCGGTCGACGGCTCGACGACGTTCCCGCAGACCATGCTCGTCGACTACGTGCGGGTCTACGCGAGGATGATGTGATTCTCAGGGGTGCGTGTGTGGTCGCCGCCGCGGTGCTCGCGGCATGTGGCGATCACCACGCGCCCCGCGTCGAAGGTGCAGACGCGCCGCTCTCGATCTCGATCGAGCAGCAGAGCACCTGGGTCCGCAACTTCAATCCGCTCCTGCCACCGGGGCGGAGCCGCTGGCCGACCCGCGCCGGCGTCTACGAGCCGCTCGAGATCTACAACGCGATGACCGGCCAGTTCACGCCGTGGCTCGCCACCGAGCACGCGTGGTCGGACGATCTGCTGAAGCTCACGTTCACGATCCGCGCCGGTGTCCGGTGGTCGGACGGTGCGCCGTTCTCGGCCGACGACGTGGCGTTCACGTTCTCGCTCCTCCGCGATCACGCCGCCCTCGACCTCGCCTACGTGTGGGGCTTCGTCGAGGACGTCCGCGCGATCGACCCGCTCACCGTCGAGGTCAGCTTCAAGCGGCCCTACGTGCCCGGGCTGGCCGACCTCGCGCACCAGCCGATCGTGCCGCGCCACGTCTGGCAGCGCGTCGCCGACCCGGTGACGTATTCGAATCCGAACCCGGTCGGCACGGGGCCGTTCACCGAGGTCCTCGCGTTCCGCGATCAGGTCTACGAGCTCGGCAAGAACCCGCACTACTGGCAGCCCGGGCGCCCCAAGGTGCGCTCGCTGCGCTTCCTCGCGTACCCGTCGAATGACCAGGCCAACCTCGCGCTCGTCGAGGGCGACGTCGACTGGGCCGGCAACTTCGTCCCCGCAGTGGACCGCACGTTCGTGGCGCGCGACCCGGAGCACCACCACGCGTGGTCGCCGCTCGTCGGCAACATGGTGCTGCTCTGGGCCAACACGACGCGTGCGCCGCTCGGCGACGAGCGCGTGCGCAAGGCGCTGTCGATGGCGATCGATCGCGAGCGGCTGGTCGAGGTCGCGATGTACGGCATGACGCGGCCCGCGGATGCCAGCGGCCTCACCGACGCGTACCGGCTGTGGAAGGACGCGGATGCGGGACGCGCGCCGTGGATGGCGCTCGATCGCGCCGCCGCCGAGCGGCTCCTCGACGAGGCCGGCTGTCGCCGCGGCGCGGGTGGCGTACGCCGCGACCCTGCCGGCAACGCGCTCGCCTTCGACATCGAGGTCGTGAGCGGGTGGTCGGACTGGGTGCGCGCGGCGCAGCTCATCGCGCGCGATCTGCAGGCCATCGGCGTCGACGCGCACCTCCGCGTCTACGATTTCGGCGCGTGGATGAGCCGCCTGCAGGAGGGCACGTTCGCGCTCTCGGTCGGCTACTCGCTCGACGGGCCGACGCCGTTCCAGTTCTATCGCTGGACCATGGCGTCGAGGACCGTGAAGCCGGTCGGCAAGCTCGCGCCCGGCAACTGGCACCGCTTCGGCGATGCCGAGGCCGACCGGCTCCTCGACGCCTTCGAGCGCGCCGCCACGCCCGAGGCCCAGCGCGCGATCGGCGTGTCGCTGCAGCGCCGCTTCGCCGAGGTCGCGCCGGCGATCCCGCTCTTCCCCAACCCGATGTGGGGCGAATTCTCGACCGCGCGCTTCGTCGGCTTCCCGGACGCCTCGAAGCCGTTCGCGCGCCTCTCGCCGCATGCCGAGCCCGACATGCTGCTCGTGCTCACGGCCGTGGAACCGCGCGGAGAGGACACGCCGTGACCCGCGCGATCCTCGGCCGCCTCGGCTTCTACCTCGTCGCCGCCTGGGCGGCGATCACGCTCAACTTCCTGGTGCCGCGCCTCATGCCCGGCGACCCCGCGTCGGTGATGGCGGGCCGCATGTCGGCATCGGCGTCGTCCGAGCAGATCGCCGCGATGCGCAAGGCGATCGGTGACACCGACGATCCGATCCACGTGCAGTACCTGGACTATCTCGGCGACATCGCGCACGGCGACCTCGGCCGCTCGACGTCGCAGTATCCGGCCCGGGTCTCCGACATCATCGCCACCGGGCTGGTCTGGACGCTCGCGCTGGGCGGGGCCGCGCTCGTCATCAGCTTCGTCCTCGGCACCGCGCTCGGCGCGCTCGCCGCGTGGCGCCGCTCGGGCTGGCTCGACGCCGTCCTGCCGCCAGTGCTCGCGCTGTCGGGCGCGTTCCCCTACTTCTGGCTCGCCATGCTCGCGCTCCACCTCTTCGGCTACACGCTGGGGTGGACGCCGCTGCGCCACGCCTACTGCGATCACCTGGAGCCGACGTTCAGCCCGCGCTTCATCGTCGACGTCGCGCAGCACGCGGCGCTGCCGGCGCTCACCATCGTCATCGCCACGATCGGTGGCTGGCTGCTCTCGATGCGCAACGCGATGATCGGCGTGCTCGGCACCGAGCAGATCACGCTGGCGCGCGCCAAGGGCCTCTCGTCGGGCCGCATCCTGTGGGCGTACGCCGCGCGCAACGCGATCCTGCCCAACCTCACGTCGTTCGGCATGGCGCTCGGGTTCGTCCTCGGCGGCTCGCTGCTCACCGAGCTCGTCTTCTCGTACCCCGGCACCGGCTACCTGCTGATCCAGGCGGTCCGCACGCAGGACTACCCGCTGATGCAGGGCCTCTTCCTGGCGATCACGCTCGCCGTGCTCGCCGCCAACTTCCTGGTCGACCTCGCGACGCTCGCGCTCGACCCGAGGACGCGCCCTCATGCGTAGCGCGAAGGCGATCACCGGCCTCGTCATCCTCGCCGCGTTCGCGGTGATGGCGCTCGTCGGGCCGTGGGTGTTCGGCGACGCGCAGCTGCCGGTCGGCCGCCCGCTGCAGGAGCCGACGTGGGAGCACTGGCTCGGCACCACCGGCCAGGGCCAGGACGTGCTCGCGCTGACCATCGCCGGCACGCGTGACACGCTCCTGGTCGCGTTCCTCGTCGGTGCGCTGGTCACGATCGCCGGCGCGTTCATGGGCGTGACGGCCGGCTATCTCGGTGGGCGCACCGACCGGGCGCTCTCGTTCCTGACCAACGTCTTCCTCGTCATCCCCGGACTTCCGCTCGCCATCGTCCTCGCCGCGTACCTGCGACCCGGCGCGAGCAGCCTGATCGCGGTGCTCGTCCTGTCGGGATGGGCGTGGCACGCGCGCGTCTTCCGCGCTCAGGCGCTGACGCTGCGCCGCCGCGACTACGTCTGTGCCGCGCGTATCTCCGGCGAGAGCCACGGGCGCGTGATCGTCGCCGAGCTCCTCCCCAACATGACGTCGCTCCTGGCCGCGGCGTTCATCGGCGCCACCACGTACGCGCTGGGCGCGGAGGTCGGCCTCGAGTTCCTCGGCCTCGGCGATCTCGGCGCCGTGACGTGGGGCTCGAACCTCTACTGGGCCTCGAACGACGCCGCCCTGCTCACCGGCTCGTGGTGGGTGTTCGTGCCCACCGGCGTCGCCATCGCGCTGGTCGGCTTCGCGCTGATCCTGCTGAACGTCGCGCTCGACGAGTACACCAACCCGCGCCTGCGCCCGCGCACGACCGCGCCGGTCGCGCGACCGCCCGCGCCGGCGGCCCTCGACGCACCCGACGCACCAGCCGCGCGTGCCCCGCTCATCTCCGTCCGCGATCTCCGCGTCACGTTCGGCGGGACGGTCAACGCCGTCGACGGCGTCTCGCTCGATCTGATGCCCGGCGAGGTGCTCGGCCTCGCGGGCGAGTCCGGCAGCGGCAAGTCGACGCTCGGGTACGCGCTCCTCCGCATCCTCGACGAGTCCGCCGCCGACCTCTCCGGTTCGATCACGTACCGCGGCGACGAAGTTCTCTCCCTCGCGGGTCGCCGCCTGCGCGCGTACCGCTGGGCCGAGGTCGCGATGGTGTTCCAGGGCGCGCTCGACGCGCTCAACCCCGTGCTCACCGCCGGCGACCAGATCGTCGACGTCCTCCGCGCCCGCGCCGGCCTGGACAAGCACGCCGCGCGCGCCCGCGCCATCGAGCTGCTGGGGCGGGTCGGCCTCGAGCCGCACCACATGGACGCGTACCCGCACCAGCTGTCGGGCGGGATGCGCCAGCGCGTGGTCATCGCCATCGCGCTCTCGCTCTCGCCCAAGGTCCTCGTCCTCGACGAGCCGACCACCGCGCTCGACGTGATCGTGCAGCGCGAGATCTTGATCCACATCGAGCGCCTGCGCCGCGAGCTCGGGCTCACGATCGTGTTCATCAGCCACGACCTGCCGCTCCTGCTCTCGTTCGCCGATCGCGTCGGCGTCATGCGCAGCGGCCGGCTGCTCGAGGTCGACACGCCCGCCGAGCTTCGCGCCCACGCGACGCAGCCGTACACCCGCCAGCTCCTCGCCGCGTTCCCGACGCTCCAGCCGCCGGACCGCCCACCGCTCGCACCCGAAGCGCGCTCCACCCTCCTCGAGGTTCGAAGCCTGACGCGCCGCTTCGCGCGCAATCCCGCGCCCGCCCTCGACGACGTCTCGTTCGAGGTGCACGCCGGCGAGGTGCTCGCGGTCGTCGGCGAATCGGGCAGCGGCAAGTCGACGCTCGCCCGCATCCTGACCGGGCTCGAGGTGCCCGATCGCGGCAGCTACACGGTCGCCGGTGACGGCGCCGCCGGCGTGCAGATGGTCTTCCAGGACCCGTTCGCGTCGCTCAACCCGGCGCGCCGCATCCACCATCACCTCGCGCGCCCGCTCGAGCTGCATGCCCAGGTGACGGATCTCGACGCGCAGGTCCACGAGCTCCTCTCGTCGGTCGGCCTCGAGCCCGCGGCGGAGATCGCCCGCCGCTTCCCGCACGAGCTCTCCGGTGGCCAGCGCCAGCGCGTCGCCCTCGCCCGCGCGCTCGCCGCCAACCCCAAGCTCCTCATCGCCGACGAGCCGACCTCGATGCTCGACGCGTCCCTGCGCTCCGAGCTCCTCGCGCTGCTGCGCCGCCTGGCCCGTGACCGCGGCCTGGCGGTCGTCTTCATCACCCACGATCTCCCGAGCGCGGCGGCCATCGCCGACCGCGTCCTCGTCCTGCGTCGCGGCCGCGTCGTCGAGGAGGGCCCGATCGGGGCCACCCTGCGCGCGCCATCGCACGCCTACACCCGCGAGCTGCTCGAAGCGGCTCGCTTGCCGGAGCTTCATGAAGCGATTTCCTGACGAGTTCGTCTGGGGTGCAGCCACCTCGGCCTTCCAGATCGAAGGCGCCGCGAGCGAGGATGGCCGCGGCGAGTCCATCTGGGACCGCTTCACCTCCGAGCCGGGCCGCATCACCGACGGCTCCGACGCCAGCGTCGCCTGCGATCACTACCGCCGCACCGACGAGGACCTCGACATCCTGAAGTGGCTCGGCGTGCGCTCCTACCGCTTCTCGATCGCGTGGCCGCGCATCCTACCGACCGGCCGCGGCGCCGTGAACGAGCGTGGCCTCGACTTCTACGACCGCCTCGTCGACAGCCTGCTCGCGCGCGGCATCGATCCGTTCGTCACGCTCAATCACTGGGATCTCCCGCAGGCGCTTCACGACGCGGGCGGCTGGCCGGCGCGCGACACCGTCGGCGCGTTCGTCACGTACGCCGACGTCGTGATGCGCCGCCTCGGCGATCGCGTGCGCCGCGTGTGCACCCACAACGAGCCGTGGTGCATCAGCACGCTCGGCTTCGGCAAGGGCGAGCACGCGCCGGGCGAGCGCTCGTGGCCGCGCGCCCTCGCCGCCTCGCACCACCTCCTGCTCTCGCACGGGCTCGCGGTCGAGGCGATCCGCGCCGTCGCACCGGCGGCGCGCGTCGGCATCGTGCTCAATCTGGTGCCGACCGAGCCGGCGTCGCCGAGTGACGCGGACGTCGACGCCGCACGCCAGTTCGACGGCAGCTTCAACCGCTGGTTCCTCGACCCGCTCTACGGCCGCGGCTATCCGCTCGACGTGATCTACGACCACGTGCGCGCCGGCCACCTGCCGGGCGCCGAGCTCCCGTTCGTGCACGACGGCGATCTGCGCGCCATCGCGACGCGCACCGACTACCTCGGCATCAACTACTACTCGCGCGCGGTGATGCGCTCGACCGCGATCTCCGAGGACGACAACCTGCCGCCCGCGGTCGTCGCCACCGACGATCGCACGGACATGGGCTGGGAGGTCGCGCCCGGCGGCCTGCTCACCATCCTGCGCCGCGTCCACGCCGACTACGCGCCGCCGCGCATCTACATCACCGAGAACGGCGCCGCGTACGGCACGGCGCCTGACGAGCACGGCCGCGTGCGCGACGTCTCGCGCCAGCGGTACCTGTGGACGCACTTCGCGGCGGCGCACGAGGCGATCGCCGAGGGCATCCCGCTCGCCGGCTACTTCCTGTGGTCGCTCCTCGACAACTTCGAGTGGGGCGAGGGCTACACCAAGCGCTTCGGCCTGTTCTGGGTCGACTACGAGACGCAGGCGCGCGTGGCCAAGGACTCGGCGCACCTGTGCCGCCGCATCATCCGCGACAACGCCCTCACCGAGCTCGAGCACGACCTCGCCCAGGTGCACTCATGAGAGCCACGATCGTCCTGTGTTTGTTGCTGGGGCTGGCGCGCACCGCGTCGGCCGGCTCCGAGGCCCACGTCGTGCACGACGAACGCGGCTACAAGCTGGTCGTCGACGGCACCGAGATGATGGTGCGCGGCATGAACTGGGGCTACTCGCCCATCGGCACCAACTACACCTACTCGCTGTGGTCGCAGTCCGACGAGTTCATCGAGCGCGCCCTGCGCCGCGACATGGAGCTCCTGCGCGCGATGGGCATCAACATGATCCGGCAGTACGCGGACATCCCGCCGCGCTGGGTCGCGTGGATCCACAAGAACTACGGCATCTACACGATGATCAACCACACGATGGGGCGGTACGGCGCCACCATCGACGGCGTCTGGATCCCGCAGATCGACTACGCCAACGAGCACCAGCGCGCCGCGCTGGTCGCCGACATCGTCGGTGTCGTCGAGAAGTACAAGGGCACGCCGGGCGTCGCGGTGTGGCTCCTCGGCAACGAGAACAACTACGGCCTGTCGTGGACCAGCTTCGAGGCCGAGGCGCTGCCGAACAAGGCGCAGCAGGACGAGGCGCGCGCGGCGCACCTCTACTCGCTGTACGGCGAGGTCATCACGCAGATCAAGCTGCGCGACCCCAACCACCCGGTCGCGATCGCCAACGGCGACCTCCAGTACGTCGACCTGATCGCGAAGCACTGCAAGAACCTCGACATCCTCGGGTCGAACGTCTATCGCGGTCGCTCGGCGCGCGACTTCTTCGCCGTGATCGAGACCAAGCTCGGCGTGCCGGCGATGTTCACCGAGTTCGGCGCCGACGCCTACAACGCGAAGGACGATCACGAGGACGCCACGGCGCAGGCGGAATACCTGCGCTCGCAGTGGCAGGAGATCTACGAGCAGAGCTGGGGCAAGGGCGGCAGCGGCAACGCGATCGGCGGCTTCATCTTCCAGTGGACCGACGGGTGGTGGAAGCACAAGCAGGAGGAGAACCTCGACGTGCACGACACCACGGCGTCGTGGCCCAACGACGCGTATCCGCACGATCACGTCCCCGGCAAGAACAACATGAACGAGGAGTGGTTCGGGATCGCGGCGATCGAGGACCAGGACGCGGACGGCTTCTATCACGTGCAGCCGCGCGTCGCGTATTACCTCCTCAAGCAGGCCTTCCAGCTCGACCCGTATGCCGAGAGCACCACGCGCGAGGAGATCAAGGCGCGTTTCACGGCGCTGCACGCGCAGGACTTCGCGGCGCAGTACGAGGGCCTGAGCGCGCGCGCCGCGACCGATCGCATGTCGAAGATCCGCGTATCGGGGCTGCGGATGCGCCTCGAGTCGAACGTCACCGACGCGACGCCGCGCAGCAACCGCGCCGCCGACCCGCGCTTCGATCACACCGAGTCGTTGTTCGTCGACGTGACGGTGCAGCCGACGCCGAAGATCAAGGCCACGACGACCATCAACCTGGTCGGCAACGCGTCGCAGAACCGGCTCGACCCCCTGTACTGGGAGAACCGCACGCCGCGCCCCGATCCGATGGCGCCGCCGCCGGACCCCGAGGCGCCGGCGATGGATCCGTCCAACGACCACATCGCGCTGTACGGCGCCGAGCTCGAGGCGGATCTGCCGGGCGTCGGCGTGGAGGCCTTCTATCGCGTCGGGCACGGCCACTGGGGGTACGAGGGCGACTTCTTCGGCATCTTCCGCGAGGCGTACTACGGCACGGCGATCGACACGTATCACGCGAACGCGCCGCTCGGCGCCGTGCTCTCCGGCAAGGGGCCGCTCGGCGACGTGAAGCTCGCGCTCGGCCCCGAGCTGTACTGGGGTGCGAACCCGTCCGCGATCGGAAGGTGGAGCCACACGTTCGACGGCGGCTGGACCTTGACGGCGATGCATCAGGAGGATGTCGCCGAGCGCAGCGGCGCGGCGACGTCGAGCGCGGGGTACGAGCCGCTCACGCGGAGGTCGGCGATCGCGGCGAAGTACATCCGCGGGCGCGCGACCCTCGATTTCGGCGGCCTGTTCGCGGCGCCGCAGCGCGTCGGGCGCGAGTACACCTTCGCGCAGGAGGTCGCGCCCGGCCGCGGATATCTCGGCAGCGGGTACGACGTGTACACCGGGCGCGTGGCGTGGGCCGACACGCTCGGCACGCGCGCGCGGCTCGCGTTCGACGGCGGCTTCGCGCGCTGGTACGTCGAGGGCAACTACCGCGGGCTCGTGGCCGATGCCGGCAGCGATCAGACGGTGACGTTCACCGGGTGGTCGATGAAGTCGTCGGGCCGCGGCAACCAGATGGCGGGGCTCGGCGGTGTGATGCTCACCTTCGGCGAGCTGCAGGTCGCACCGAACCTGCTCTACCAGCGTCCGCTCGTCGGGCCGGCGCCGTCGATCGCCGACCAGTTCGATCCGTCGACGGGCATGTACTTCCCGGGCGTGTCGCCGCGCGACGCCCTCACCGATCCGTTCGTCGTGCTCGACAACCGCGAGACCGCCGGCGCCGAGATGCTCTTCATCTGGGATCCCACGCCCGCGACCTGGTACTGGAGCTGGGACCGCGAACGTCGCGAGGACGCGCGGCTCGCGGCGCACCTCGACCTCGTCTACAAGCACCATCCGACGTCGCGCGACGCGACCCTCGTGATCCTCGCCGACGGCAGCCAGGTGCCGAGCGCGGCGACGCCGCCGGCGCGCGACGTGTGGAACGCGACCGTCGCCTGGTTCACGGCGGCGCTCTTGCCGATGCGGCTTTCGGGCACCGTGTACGCGGGCCAGGATCAGGCGAACGCGGGGGACCCGCGGCTGGTGACACGCTTCGGCGGCTCGATGACGCTCGTGCGCAACGGCCTCGCCGCGTCGACGCAGCTCAAGCTGCGCGACTGGGGGCCGTACGACTATCACCGCGACTTCAACCTGACCTATCCGTTCCAGTGGTACGGCGACCTGTCGTACGGGTTGCCGCGGAGCGCGTTCGGCATCGCCGACGGGCGACTGGGGCTGCGCGGACAGGTGCGCGTGCTCGACGGATTCTCCGAGGGGTACGTCGTCGATCCCGCGCATCCCCGCAAGTTCGGCAGCGAGGCCGAGGTGCTCTCTTACGTCGAGGTGCGGCTATGAAGCGAATCGTATTTGCGCTCGTGTGTCTGACGTCGGCCGGCGTGTCGGCCTGTGCCACCGACGGCACGCCGTGGTCGGGTGAAGCGCTGCCCGGCGAGCCGCTGGTGCTGCACACGGCGAACGAAGGCGTCCATCCCGATCGCTCGGTGCTCGACGATCCCGCGAACCCGTTCGCGGACGGCGAGCTGACGGACGCCACGATCTGGCAGCTGCAGTCGAATGGCGGCGCGGTGGCCGCGTTCTACGCGTGGGCCACGGCCAACGCGCGCGGCGCGACGGGCGAGCGGCAGTACTACGCCGCGCTCGATCTGAAGACGGTGTTCGAGCGCGGGCTCGCCGCCGACGGCGACCTGCCGCTGGTGAAGGACGTCGCCATCCGCGGGTTCCAGTCGGTGCTGACGTACTTCCCGGACGCCGTGACGTGGGACATCAGCGGCACCATCCCGTACGAGCTCGCGACGCCGTCGGTGATGGCGATCCTCGAGCTGGGCGGCACCGTGGACGGCTGGGTCCTGGTGATGACGCCCGACGGTCGCACCGTCGCCGTCCCACGCTGACGGCGCGTCGCCGCGCAGCGTCACTCGACGCGGAGGACGAGCTTGCCCTTGACGCTGCCGTTCGCGAGCATCTCGTGGGCGCGGCGGGCGTCGTCGAGGCCGAGCACGTCGGCGACCTGCACCTGGATCTCGCCGGCGTCGATGAGGGCGCCGAGCTCGTCGAGCTGGCTGCCGCTGGTCTCGGTCCAGATCGAGATCGCGCGCGCCCCGTGCTGCTGCGCGAGGTCCGCGGATGGCGCGCCCATGGTGGAGGCGAACGCGCCGCCGGGCTTGAGCGCGGCCCAGGCGCGCTCCTGCACGGGGCCCCCGATCAGATCGAGGATGGCGTCGACCTTCTCGTGCAAGGTCATGCTCTCGACGTCGACGACGTCGGAGGCGCCGAGCGAGCGCACGAAGGCGTCCTGCTCGCTCTCGCGCGCGCCGGCGCGCACGACGCCGATCACCTTCGCTCCGCGCGCGACCGCGAGCTGCACGGCGAAGCTGCCGACGCCGCCCGACGCGCCGAGCACGAGGAGCGTCTGCCCGGGTGCGAGCTCGAGCGACGGCTTGCCGGTGCCGCCGAACAGGGCCTGCCACGCCGTCATCGCGGCGAGCGGAACCGCCGCGGCGCGCACGTGGTCGAGCGTGTGCGGTTTGGCCGCGACGTGCGCGGCGGGCACGACGACGTACTCGGCGTAGCTTCCGTCGGCGGGGACGTCGGCCTTGCCGTACACCGCGTCGCCCTTCTTGTGCGTGCTCACGCTGGCGCCGACCTCCTCCACGACGCCCGAGAAGTCGGCGCCGGGGATCCACGGCAGCTTCAGCGGGACGTACGCGGCGAGATGTCCCTCGCGGAGCTTGTGGTCGACCGGGTTCACGCCGGCCGCGACGACCCGCACGAGAAGGTCGCCCGTGGCCGGCGTCGGCCGCTCGGCCGTCTCGACCCGCAGTACGTCAGCGCCTCCATAGGCATGGATGCGGACCGCCTTCATCGACGCCATGGCGCCCTCGATTCATGTTTTGAGCTTCGCGTTCGCATCGCACGGACCTCCTGCGAGGGAACGATGCATCGTCCATGCCCTCGTAGACGGGAGGAATCCAGTCCGGCGTCGGCCAACAGCTCACTCGCGAGCCGGGCGAGCTGCGCGTCCGCCGCTCGCGGCTCCGCCGGTTCCGGGCAGGCCGCGAGCGCGACCCTTGCGAACATGCGTATCTGCCGTGCCGAGCCCCAGGCTGGTGCTCGCTCGGTCTCCGCGGCCGGCTGACTCTCGTGCCTGGGCGCGGGAACTGGATCCGGATCTAGTTAGAGAGCGCTAAGAGAGCGCTAGTGGTCGGAGGGAGGAGATCGGCGCACCGGAGACGGCGCCGAGATCGGGTCGACGAGATTCGACGCGCATTGATTGTTGTTGACAGCCTGAGAGGGTGCAGAGGGGCCGCCGTCGAGAACTGCCGGAAAACTGAGCGTGTGAGCGCGCAGAATCGCGCGAGCTGCACGACAGCGCGCAATCGTGAATCGCGCGCGTCGGAGGGCGTCCTCGTCGAGCCACGGGGATTCTGAGAGGTCGAAAATCACCGTGATATGGGAGGTCATGCACTCCTACGCGCTCGACCACGTTTCCGATGCGACGCTGCTTGCCGACCTCGCCGCGCTCTGTGCGACCGAGCGAAACGCGACTGCTGTATTGATCGCGCACATCGCCGAGGTCGATGCGCGCGAGCTGTTCAAACCCACGCCCTACCCTTCGATGTTCGGGTACTGCACGCGCGTGCTGCATCTGGCAGAGGCGGTCGCCTACAAGCGGATTCGTGCCGCTCGCGTAGCGCGGAAATTCCCGCTGGTCCTCGATGCGATCGCCGACGGGCGGGTGCACGTCACCGGCATCGCCATGCTGGCGCCGCACATCACGGCGGAGAACGTCAATGAGCTGATCGCGGCGGCCACGCACCGCACCAAGCACGAACTCGAGGTACTGATCGCGCGGCTCGCCCCACTGGCGGACGTTCCCGCCACGGTGAGGCGGCTCCCGGCGCCTCGTGCACAAGCCGAGCAACTCGCGGTCGCCCCGGCTCCGGCCCTGCCGGGCACGCTCCAACTGGATCCGGATCCAGTTCCCGCGCCCAGGCTCGAGAGTCAGCCGGCCGCAGAGGCCGTGCGGGCACCAGCCTCGCGCTCGGCACGGGTGAAGCCGCTGTCACCGGAACGGTTCGCGCTTCAGGTGACGATCAATCAGGCCACGCGCGACAAGCTCGAGCGCGCGCGGTCGCTGCTGCGGCACGCAAATCCCAGCGGAGACCTCGCCGAGATCCTCGACCGGGCGCTGGACACTCTCCTGGCTGAGATCGAGAAGAAGAAGTTCGGCAAGACGTCTCGGCCGGGCCCCCCGAAGGCGCGCCCCGACGACGCCGATCCCAGGTACGCGTCGAACCACGTCCGCCGAACGGTGCACGCTCGCGACGAAGAGCAATGCACGTTCGTGAGCGCGGACGGCGAGCGCTGTACCAATCGCGCGTTCCTCGAATACGATCACCGCACGCTCGCGTGCCGCGGAGGCCAGCCCACCGTCGACGGATTGGGCCTCATGTGCAAGGCGCACAACCAGCACGAGGCCGAGCGCGCGCTCGGCGCCGACTTCATGCGCGGCAAGCGCGAGGCAGCGAAGGCCGCACGCGTCACGCGCAGGTCCGCGCGCACCACCGCGCCGACGACCAGCCGCCCGGCCGTGACGCCGACCACCGCCCCGCCCGAGACTGCGCGGGTGTCCGCGCGGTCGTCGGACGACGTGGCCGCCGTCGTACGGGGACCGGTCTGCAACGACGCCCCCGAAACGGGCGAGGCCAGGACCGCGACGGCCGACCAACCGTCCGCGACGTTCGAAGCCCGGGCTGGCGCAGCGCTTGCCGAGCTCATCCCTACGAACGCGCCCGAGTAGCAGTACCCCGTCGCGCACCGTGGGCGTCTGGCTACTTGAGCTCGCGCCGCGACGTGTCCTGTTAACATCGGCGGTTCATGCGCGTAGGTGCTGTCGTGATCATCGTGCTGGGGGCGGCTTGCTCGAACGAGCCGAACCGCGCGGAAATGCAGATAGGAGCCGCCGGCGGCGAGCTGAGCCTCGGCGAGCTCACGCTCGAGATTCCTCCCGGTGCGCTCGCGGCCGACGTGCCGATCACCATCGAGATCAGCGGCGACACGCCGACGCACGGCGAGCCCGTGGCATCAGCGCTCTACGAGCTCGGCCCCGCGGGCACGACGTTCGCGATCCCGGTCACCCTCTCGTTGCCATACGCGGAGGGCAGCGATCGCGTCGCGATCTGGTGGAGCAACGAGACCGGCGAGCTCGTCCCGCTCATCACCACGGTCGACGACGGCCGGCTGTCGGCGCAGTCAATGCACTTCTCGTACGCGCAAGCCATCTTCAACTGGGCGACCGACCGGTGGAACGTCGGGATCGAGCGCTGCAACGCGACGTGCGAGGCGTCGGGCCAGTACTGCCGCTTCTACCATCAGGGCGATGTCGGTCGCGAGTGCGATCCGAGCGACACGTTCACGTGCGCGAGCCAGCTGATCTCCGCGAGTGCGGCCTGCACCACGCCCTACACGTGCAAGGTCACGTGGTCGGTGATCGACAACTGCGGCCTCGACGGCTGTAGCGACGGCGGTGGATGCGCGACGCCCGGCGACCCGAACACCTGATCGCTCGGGATTGTCGCCAGTCCGCACCGCGGTACGTGCTCCGCCGCCCGGCGCACCATGCGCGTGAGCTTGCGCTTCGCGCGTTTTCTGTGCCGGTCGCCTCTGCGGCGAGGCTGTACCGTCGTCTCATGCTCGAAGGCACCTGCCACTGCGGCGCGCTGACCCTGCAATTCTCGACGACACGTACGATCGCCGAGCTCCCGGTGCGCGCCTGCGGTTGCGCGTTCTGCCTGCGCCATCGACCGCGCTACACCTCCGATCCCGGCGGCCACGTGACGATCCGCGTCGCCGCGCCCGAGGCCGCGAGTCCCTACCGCTTCGGCCTGCGCCTCGCCGACTTCCTCGTCTGCCGCACCTGCGGCGCATTCGTCGCGGCGCACGAGCCCGCCACACCCGCCGGCCCCGGCCGCGCCGTCATCAACATCAACGCGCTCGCCGCCGCCGCCGACTTCACGACCCCGCCGACGCTGTTCACCGCCTACGACACCGAGGACGCCGCCGCCCGCACCGCCCGCCGCGCGAAGAACTGGACGCCGGCGACGCTCGCGTGACCTCGGGCTGGTGACGTCGCCCCAGACCGTGTGAGAGTGCACGCGCGGATGAGCGATTCACCGGCGCGACTCGACCAGACCAGCCTGCACGCGCTCCTCGCCGAGCCAGCGCGGTGCGAGCTCGACGCGATCCACGCGGCGCTGGCCCGCGCCGATCACGACGACGCCGCCGCGCGCGCTCTCGCTCGCCTGCACCTCGGCCGCGATCTCCCCGCCGAGGTGGTCGCGGAGATCCTGCCCGGCGTCTCGCGCTCGGACGTGCTCCTCGCGCTCGTCGGTCACGCGTCCGGCGACGTGGTCGAGGCGCTCGAAGCACTGCTCGTCGGCCGCCGCTTCGCCTCCGACTGGACCGGCGCCGATCCGAAGGCGTTGACCATGTTCGCGCTGTGGCGGCGCGGACCGGCTGATCGAGTGCGCCCGATCATCCTGCCGTTGCTGCGGAGGCTGGCGCGCAACGGGCTGGGGCCGCGCGCCCAGGGACTGCTGGTGTGGCTCGGGCATCAGCTCGCGGATCCGCACCTGCTCGCCCTCCTCGACGTCTACCAGTCCTCGCTCGACCCCGGCGGTGGCGACGGCTGGGCCGCGCTCGCCGAGCAGTCCTACTCCGCGACCGTCGACGAGATCGTCCAGGCCCTTCCGGCGCGCGCGGTCGACGCGCTCTTGCCCGGCACGCCGGCGCGCGCGGCGCCTCGCGTCGGCCGCAACGAGCTCTGCCCGTGCGGCAGCGGCAAGAAGTTCAAGCGCTGCTGCGCCGACAAGCCCGACGCCGCCGTCACGACCGGCCCGTCGCGCGCGGAGCAGCTCGCCGAGTACGCGCCCAGGCTCCAGGCCGAGCAGATCCGCGCGCTGGCGCGCCGCGATCTCGCGACGCTCGAGCTCGACCGGCTGCGCGCTCCGGCCCTCCTGACCGTCCTCCGCCAGCACGGGATACAGCGCGACTGGACGCGCGCTCGCGCGGTCATGACGGAGGTCCGGCGGCGCCCCACGCTCGCCGCCGACGAGTGGCTCGACGAGCTCGTGCACTACGCGCTCGATGCGCGCCGCTTCGACGTCGCCCGCGAGCTCCTCCCGGAGCTCGTGGATCCCGAGCAGCGGGCCCTCGCCGAGGTCTCGATCGCCCTGGCGCTGGACGCGCCCGACGCCCTGCAACGACTCCGTGCGCGCGCGCGTCGCGGTCGAGGACGAAAGCGGCGTCGCGGCCATCGACCTCGCATACACGCTGCTCGAGGTGGAGCCGGCGCTGGGGATCCTGGTCGCGCGCGGCACCCTCGATCCCGAGCGCACCCTCGACGCGGATACCCTCCTCGAGTGCATCGAAGAAGCGCGCGACGAGCTGCTGCTCCCCCCGTGGGACCCGGCCGGGGACCGCTTCGCCGAGCTTCTCGAGGACGAGCGCGGGGCGACCACGCCCGTTGCCGACGACGACGACGACGCGCCTACCCCCGCCGAGCAAGCCGCGCTCGCCGATCAAGCGGAGCGGTTACGCGCCGAGCTCGACGAGGCGTCCCGCCGCCTGGCAACCCTCCAGGGCGAGTCCGCCCGCCACGAGCGCGACCTTCGCGCGGCGGAGGCGGCGGCCGCCGACGCGGCACGCCGATCGTCGGAGGCGAGCGATCCCGAACGCCGCGCGCTTCGCGCCAAGGTCGACGAGCTGAAGTCCCTCATCACCGAAGGTAATAGCGAGCGGGCCGAGCTCCGCCGCCAGCTCGCCGATGCGGCCGACACGCCGAACCGGACCCAGCCTACCGCGCCCGATCGCCGCCGCCTCGCCGACGACGACGCCGCCGACCTCGCCGACGTCGTCGCCCCCGCCGGCGGCCGTCGTGTCGCCCTGCCGCGCTTCACCGAGCGCGCGCGCGCCGCGCTCGAATCCGTCGCGCACAACATCGCCGCCCAGGCCCTCCGCCACATCGGCGCCCTCGCCGCCGGCGACGCCGCCGCCTGGCGCGGCGTGAAGCAGGCCAAGGACATGCCCCGCCAGGTCCTCATGACCCGCATCGGCATCCACCACCGCCTCCTCTTCCGCGCCGACGACGCCGCCCTCGACATCCTCGATCTCGTGACCCGCGAGAGCCTGCTGACGACGCTCAAGCACCTGCGAAACGCATAGCGCCGTCAACGATACGCGTGATCGTCCTCGCGCAGCGCGTGGACCAGCCGGGCGCCGGCGACGAGCTGCTCGTTCGAGACGTGCGACTGAGTCCACCGCAACCGTCGCGCGGCCGCCGCCGCAGGAGAGATCGCCGCGACCGACCGCGGCGATCACCGAGCGCGGCACGCTGCCCGGAAGCCGCGAGGCCACGTCGGCGTTCGCGTCATCGAGCGTGACGGACAGGCTCGGGCGGCCCAGCCCGACGTCGCACGACACCGCAGCCGTTACCGCGATGCTCGACCGGCTCCCTCACCACGCG
>DATLEB010000294.1:0-35862 GCA_035525615.1 Kofleriaceae bacterium
GGCGTTCGCGCGCATCGACAACCCCCCGTAGATCGGGGGCTCGAACGCGGTCGTCCACAGGAACGCGGCGTCGAGGGCGCCCTCCGCGCAGCGGTTGCCACGCATGCGCGTGAGCTCGGCGAGCGCGGCGCGCAGCCGCTCATCGAACGTGGCCGCGAGCGGCTTCCTCCCGCTTGGCGCGCATACCCGCGACCCTCGCGCTCGAGCACCGACCTGGTCCACGAGTTTGGCCCCAGGGCCAAACCGCCGCCGCGATCCGCGCAACGCTGCGCGCCACGATCGGTGAGTACGCCGGCGGCCAGCTCGATGCCACACGACCCTCGCGCTCGACCATCGACCCGGTCCACGAGTCCGTTTGGCCCCATGGCCCCATGGTCAAACCGCCGCCGCGATCGGCGCAGCGCTGCCGCGCCACGATCGCGAATGAGCCGGCGGCGAGCTCGATGCCCGGCGACCCTCGCGCCAGGATCCCTCCGGCTCTTGATTGCACGCCCGGAGCCTGTATCCCGTGTCCCGATGGAGTCTTCCGCTGGCCCAGACCGCCCGCCGCTGTGGCGCTCGGGTCAGGCACGCGTCATCCGAATCGATCGAGGTCGCGATCACATTCGATCATCGATGAGGGTTGCCTCCGATCGCGAGTCGCTCACCGTCGTCGTGTGCTCGCTCACTCTCGCGATCGCGGATTCGTGCGCTGTCGAACGTGTTGCCACTCGCTGCCGCGTTGCGCCGCACGACGCATCTCCTCGTCGATCGATCGCACGTGATAGCGAGTGATCGGGCCGTTCCGCCCGGAGACCAGATGCGAAACCAGACCTCCCAGTCGCTTGTTCCCACGTCCAGCAACCTCACCCGCACCCTTTCCACCCTGCTCTTCGCCACCGCGTGCGCCACCGGCGCCGCTGCCTGTGGCGACGACCCCGAGGTCGGCACGTCGGTCGACGACCTCATCGGTGGCGTCCCCGCGCGCAGCCCGAAGCTGAACGCCGTCGGCGCCATCGGCTACGACGACTTCGGCACCGGCAGCTTCCGCCCGGTCTGTACCGGCACGCTGATCAACTCGACGATGGTGCTCACCGCCGAGCATTGCGTCGACTTCGTCGCCGACCCGACGCTGCAGCTGCGCTTCCTCGTCGGCTTCGACGCGTACGCGCCGATCCGCTCGGTGCCGGTGCGCGGCATCGCGATGGAGCAGTCGTTCTGGGGCGGCGCCGTCGGCCTCGGCATCGACATGGCCGTGATGCACCTGGCCGAGCCGGTGACCAACATCACGCCGTTCCCGATCGCCATCCCCAACGACGGCCAGCTCGACCAGCGCTTCGCCGCCATCGGCTATGGCGTGCAGAACTCGCTGGGCGCGCACGGTACGCGCATGACGGGCTCGATGACGTACCAGGCGTCGAGCGGTCGCGTGTTCGAGGCGATCTACGGCACGTTCGAGGCTTTCCTCGCCGACGCGGCGCGCTTCGGGATCGACGTCAACACGCCCGACGGCCAGGCCATCGCGCAGCAGTGGTGGGACGGCCTCGTCCTCCTCGACAACGGCGTCGAGGGCTGGTTCGGTCACGGCAAGCACGACGCGCAGACGTGTTTCGGCGACTCGGGTGGCCCGATGACGAAGGCCGTCAACGGTCAGCCCACGGTCTACGGCGTCGCCTCGTGGGTCGCCTATGCCGACGAGAACGACCTCTGTGATCTCGGCGCCGCGTACGCGACGTTCAACCCGACGGCGCTCGACTTCATCGCGTACGAGACCGCGTGCCCGATGATCCCGCGCGCGGGCCAGTGCCTCGACATCGACACCGTGCAGCGCTGCGCGACCCCGGAAGAGGGCGGCTACCGCGACCTGCAGACCGACTGCGACGAGCTCGGTCTCATCTGCGGTTACGACGAGGCCGGCGCGCTCGGCTGCGTCGAGGATCCGTGCGAGGGCCTGGCCCCCGAGGGCGAGTGCCAGGGTGACACGGCCGTCCGCTGCACCGCGCCCGACGAGGGTCCGCGTCGCGTCGTCTCGACCGATTGCGCCGACCTCGGCGGCACGTGCGCCGTCGGCAGCGAAGGCGTCGAGTGCGTCGGCGTCGAGTGCCCGCACGAGCTCTGCTCGACCGGCGCGCCGCTCACGCCGGACTGCGGTGACTGCGTCGCCGCGGTTTGCGCGGTCGATCCGTACTGCTGCGAAGTTGGCTGGGACAGCATCTGCGTGGGCGAGTTCCCGCAGATCTGCACCGGCGAAGAGGCGTGCCCGGGCGCGCCCGTGTTCGCCCCCGGATCGCGCCAGAACTGAGGCCGAAGAGTAGCCGCGCGCGCGGCATCACGGACACGACGTCGGGATGTTTGCGGAGCGCGTCGAGGTCGCCCTGCTCCAGCGGCCTGGTCACGTCCTTGCCCGCGAAACCGCGAATGCGAGCCCGTGCCCGTCAAAAGGCGCAGTAGTAGGCGTCGAAGCCAAGGGATTCGACCACCTCCGTCGCGCTCTCCCGTGCGACGAGCGTCTCGAACGCCACGCCTTCGTAGCCCGAGGTCTCGAGCACGACGAGGTACGGGCCCGCGGGGGCGACCGAGAACACTGCCTCGACGGTGGGAATCCCGGGTGCGTGGCCCTCCTTCAGATCGAGATCGATCGGATCGGCGCCGTCCATCAGGTACGCCTCGGACGTCTCGTCGTGCACGGTCTTGCCGCGCACCGCGATGGCCAGGGCCGCGTGGGTCTTGTCGAGGCGGCGTTGCTCGATGACGAGCTCGCCGACGACGTAGCGCACGCGGTCGCGCTCGGCGATCTCGGCGCGCAGCGCGTGCGACGCCGGCTGCCACTCCGGCGGCACCGGCGAGGGCAGCACCCAGACCAGGCCCGGCTTCACCGCGGGACCGGCGAGCGGGATCACGTCGAGCGAGGTGCCGCCATCGCAGCCGTAGTCGATGCTGGTGGTCGCGCCGGCGCGGAGCGCGATCGCCGTCGCGCCGCCCGCGGGCAATGCCCGATACGTGCCGGGACCGAGCGCCGCCTTTCCGGGAACGACCGCCGCCGCACCCGGCGCCAGGGCGACCCAGTGCGGTGCGGCCTCGGGGCGCGTCGCGTACGCGGGCAAGGCCAGGACGCCGAGCGTGCTCGAGGCGTCGACGGCGACCGGCCGCGCCGTCGGCGGCGGGTCCGTGACGTTACTCACCACCGGCGCGCGCGACGACGACGGCGCACCGCACGCGGCGATCGTGACAACGGAAGCCAGGGCGTGTCGGAGGCGCATCGGCGCCAGCGTACCGCGATGTTGTATGGTGCCGCCGATGTCGTCGTCGCTGTCTCGGGTCTGCATCGCTGCCGCCGTGCTCGCTGCCGCGTGTGGCAGTGACGGTAACGCGCCCGTCGATGCGTACATTTCAGACGGCGAAGGCGACAGCGGGACCGCGACCGACGCGTCCACCGACGCGCCCGACCAGGCGACCTGCGCCAACCCGGACGCGTGCGACTGGCTCGACGCGTATCTCGCCGAGGTGCTCGGCAAGCTCACGGGCGTCCAGCCGGCGGCGCCCGGCGTGACGATCGCGCGCCGCGCCTCGGTCGCCGAGCGCAACACCGCGCGCCAGTACCTGTTCGACGAGCTCACGCGCCTCGGCCTCGCGCCGACGCTCCACGACTACGGCAGCGGCAAGAACGTCGTCGTCCACCTCCCCTCCACCACGGGCTCGACCATGCCGCGGCTCGTGGTCGGCGCGCACTTCGACGGCGTGTCGGCCGGCCCGGCCGCCGCCGACAACGGCACCGGGACCGCCATCGTCGTGGTCGCCGCGCGCTACCTCGCGTCGCGCCCCGCGCGCGATCGCGCGATCGATCTCGTCCTCTTCGATCAGGAGGAAGGCGGGCTCATCGGCAGCACGGCCTACGCGCTCAAGCTGCGCAGCGACAGCACGGCGGTCGACAGCGTGCACGCCTTCGACATGATCAGCTTCGACGGCGACGGTGACGGCGCGCTCGAGCTGTGGAAGCCCGACGCCGGGCTGGAGGCGCTCTACCGCGCCCACGCCGGCCCCCGCAACATCCCGATCGGCGTGAACGCGACGTTCGCGTCGAGCGACCACGAGTCGTTCGCGTCGCGCGGCTTCGCGACGGTCGGCGTGTGTGAGGAATTCTCGGGTGGCGACTCGAACCCGCATTACCACCGCTCGACCGACACGTTCGCCAACGTCAACCTCTCTTACACCGCCCGGATGACCCGTCTGCTCCTGGAGATCATCGAGGATCGCAGTCTCGACTGATAGTTAGGCCGCCCACATCGTGGCACAACGGGCCTGTCGCGCCTGCACGGTAGCCTCGTAGACTCGTGGCTCGGGGCTAGAACTTGCGGTCCAAATCTCCAAGGCCAGCGCGCGAGTCGGTTTCGGACATCATCGACGGCCGTTACCGCCTGATGAACCTCATCGGCGAGGGCGGCATGGGTCGCGTCTATGCCGCCGAGCACGTCGGCATCGGCAAGAAGGTCGCGCTCAAGATCTTGCACGCCGTGTTCTCGAACACGGCGGAGGCGGTCGAGCGCTTCCGCGCCGAAGCGCGCATGACGTCGAAGATCGCCAACGCGCACATCGTCGACGTGACCGACTCCGGCACCACCGCCGACGGACGCCTGTACTTCGTGATGGAGCGCCTCGAGGGCATCGAGCTCGGCGAGGCGATGCGCGACGGCACGCTCTCGCTCGAGCGCTCGCTCCGCATCGCGCGCCAGATCGCCGAGGCGGTCGCGGCCGCGCACGCGCAGGGCGTGATCCATCGCGACCTCAAGCCCGAGAACATCCTGCTCATCGATCGCGAGGGCGATCGCGACTTCGTGAAGGTGCTCGACTTCGGCATCGCGCTCACCGTCGGTGGCGAGGGTCCGAAGCGTCGGCTGACCCAGCCCGGCCTCGCCGTCGGCACGCCCGAGTACATGGCGCCCGAGCAGGCGATGGAGGCGACGGCCGACGAGCGCAGCGACATCTACGCGGTCGGCGCGATGCTGTACGAGATGGCGACCGGCACGCCGGCGTACAGCGGCGACACCTTCACCAAGGTGCTGGTCGAGAAGGCGCAGCACGATCCGCCGCCGCCACGCCAGCTGCGCGGCGATCTGCCGCCCGACATCGAGGCGGTGATCGTGCGCGCGATGGCGCGCAAGCCGGCCGAGCGGCACCAGACGATGCAGGAGCTCATCGCCGATCTGGCGGCCTGCCTCGACGCCCTGCTCGCACCGGTCATCTCGGGCTCGGGCTTGCTGGAGGTGTCGTCGCCGTCCCTCGCCACAGTCAAGCCGATCACCGCGGCGGGGCTGCTGCTCGATCCCGTCGATCCCACCGCTGCCACCATGGCGATGACGGTCGACCAGGGGCAGGTGCAGGCGCAGCCCCGCACGCGCAAGCGCGACATCATCCCGCTCGCGCTGGTGCTCGTGCTGGTGCTCGGTGGCGCGGTCGCGCTCTACATCCTCGTGCTGCGGCCGACGACCAAGGCCACCGAGTCCACGCCGGCGCCCGCCTCGGCCGCGCCCACGACCGCGAAGGTCGCGCCCTCGCCGTCGACGAAGCCGCTGACCGCGCCGCGGCCCGTGGGCAGCAAGCCCGTGGCGAAGCCGGAGGTCAAGGACACGCCGAAGGACGACGTCGCCCCGCCGGACAAGCCTGCGCCGCCGCCCAAGACGGCGAAGCAGGCGCGCGCGTACCTCGCCAAGGCCGCCGCGGCGCAGAAGAAGAAGCAGTGGGACGCGGCGCGCGAGCTCTACGATCGCGTCTCGCGCGGGCGCCACGATCCCGAGCGCGGCCACCTCGGCCTCGCCCAGGTCGCGCTCGCGACCGGTGATCCCAGGACCGCCGTGAAGCACGCCAAGACCAGCGTGCGCATGGGTGGCGGTTCGCCGGCGCGCAAGGTGCTCGCGCAGGCGAACGCGAAGCTGAAGAAGAAGCGCTAGCTGGCGGCGAGCTCGCGGCGAGCGAGCGCATGCGCACGGCCGCGAACGCGAGCCTGGAACGTACGGTCCGGCGCGAAGCGGATCTACTATGCGCGCCATGAGGCATCTCAATCTGCTCGTCGCAGCTGTCCTCCTCGTTCCCACGCTCGCGCTCGCGCAGCCCGCCAAGCCGGCCGCGCCGCCGACGCCCCCCGGCGCTCCGCCGCCCATCGCGCCCGCGAAGACCCGGCTCACGTGGTACGGCCACGCCGCCTTTCGCGTCGACACGCCGAAGGGCCGCGTGATCTGGATCGATCCATGGATCACCAATCCCGCCAACCCCACCGGCAAGGACGACCTCGCCAAGATCACCGCGGGTGATCTCATCCTGGTCACGCATGGCCACTCCGATCACGTCGGTGATGCGGTCGCGATCGCCAAGAAGACCAAGGGCAAGCTGGTCACCACGTTCGACCTCGGTCGCGCCATGGTGGTCGAGCTCGGCTTCCCGAAGGACCAGATCGGGATGGACACGATGGGCAACTTCGGCGGCGACGTGACGCTGCTCGACGGCGAGGTGACGATCCGCTTCGTCCCTGCCGTGCACGGCTCGACGGTCGGCAAGGACGACAACAGCGTGAAGGCGGCCGGCAACCCGGGCGGCTTCGTGATCGCCGTGAAGGGCGGCCCGGTGCTCTATCACACCGGTGACACCGACGCGTTCGGCGACATGGCGCTCATCGGCCAGGACTTCAAGATCACGCACATGCTGGCCTGCATCGGCGGCCACTTCACGATGGGCCCGTCGGGCGCCGCGTACGCGGCCAAGCTGGTGAAGCCGAAGTACATCGTGCCGATGCACTTCGGGACGTTCCCGCTGCTGGCCGGCACGGTCGATCAGCTCAAGGCCGCGCTCAAGAAGAAGGGCGCCGGCGCGGTGAAGCCGATGCCGCTCGAGATCGGCAAGACCGTCGACCTCTGACACCGCGCTGGATCGCCGCCGAGGTAGGACACGGCGGCACAGTTGGAATGTGGCACAGCCAGGCAGACACCACCGTCGGCGATCCTTAGCATCGGTGTCGTGACTCACGTCGGAGCTTGCGCGGGGTGCAGCTGCGACATCGGTCTGTCCTCCGCACGCCCGGTCATCGGCGCCGACGGCCGCGTGGTCCTGTTCTGCGTCGCGTGCATCGAGCACGGTCCGCCGCAGCGCGAAGCGCCGGCGCCGCTCCTCGTCGCGCCCGCGGTCGTCGCGCGCGAGCCGCGCCGGTCGCGCTTTGCGCGCCTCGCGATGCCGATCGCCGGGATCGGCATCGCGTTCGCCGCGATGCTCTCGTCGGCGGCGGTGACCGTCGTCGAGCGCGAGCCGGAGCGCGTCACCGCCAACCTGCCCGAGCCCGATCTCGAGCCGGAGCGCGTCGCCGTGCGCGTGATCGAGCCGGCGACCGTCGCGGCCGTGCACCTCGACGAGGCGCCACCGTCACGGACCACGACGACCGAGACGCTCGAGCAGATCGACCTCGACGGCCTCGAAGACGATCGACCGAGCCTGCGCGACTGGGTCCATCCCGTCACCGGCACCGACGAGAAGACGCCGGCGCGGAGCACGCGCCGCTTCGGCGCGCAACGCCACGGCGTGAGCGATCCGACCAAGTGCGGCTCGGGCCATTGCGGCCTCGACCTCGCCGGTCCGCGCGGCCGCCCGGTGGTCGCAGTCGCGTGGGGCACGGTCGTGCGCGTCGAGCACAGCGTCAACGGGCGCGACGGCAGGAGCGGTCGCTACGTCCGCCTCGAGCACCCCGAGGGCGTGTTCACCGAGTACATGCACCTCGACGCGATCGAGGCCGAGATCAAGGTCGGCGACGACGTCGTGGCCGGCCAGGTCCTGGGCACGCTCGGAAAGTCCGGCATCCACAGCGGCGAGCAGCACCTGCACTTCGGCCTCGAGATCCAGATCGACGGCACGCTGCGCTACGTCGACCCGACGCCGTTCCTGCAGCGCGCCGAGGTCGTCCCGATCCCGGCGCCCGACGAGCTTCGCCTGACGCCCGAAGACCGCTCGAACTGGTGAACCGCTCGAGCTCGTGAACTCCTCGCGCCGGGCCTGTCGAAGGGCCTAGCGCTGCTTCGCGCGGCGCCGGTCGGCCCACAGGTGGCCGAGCACGATCAGCGAAGCGACGACGAGCAGCACGGTCGCCGTCGTGGTGTGCCGGTCGACGACGAGGAGCGCCGTCGCCGAGCCGATGAGCGCCGTGGTGACGAGCCCCGTGAACACGCGGCGTCCGAGGCGCTCCGTGGCGAGCGCGAGCTCCGGGTCGCGCGACTTCACCTCGAGCTTGCCCGAGCGCAGGTCGTCGAGGATGTCGTGGACCTGTCCCGGCAGGTCGACGGCGCCGGTCGTGAGCGCGCGAAAGCCGCGCAGCAGATCGCGCCCGAGGCGCTTGGGCCCGAAGCGGTCCATCACGAGCTTGGTGAAGTACGGGCGCAGCTCGGACCACACGTCGAGGTCGGGGTCGAGCTGCTTGCCGACGCCCTCGACGGTCATGAGCGCCTTGCCGACCATCAGCATCTCGACCGGCATCTCGATGTCGTACTTCACGGCGCCCTGCACCAGGTCGCGGATGAGCCCGGACATCTCGACCTCGGCGAGCGGACGTCCGAGATACTTCTCCGACAGCTCGGCGACCTCGGCGCGGAAGCGCGGGAGATCGACGCGACCCTTGGGCCGGCCCATCGCGAGGAGCGAATCGGCGAGCCCGTTGGCGTCGGCGGTGACGGCGGCCAGCATCAGCTGGATCGCCTTGTCGCGCATGTCCTCCGACAGGCGACCGACGAGCCCGAGATCGATGAGCCCGATCACCGGGTCCTCACCCGTGCCCATCATGATGATGTTGCCGGGGTGGGGATCGGCGTGGAAGAAGCCGTCCTCGAACACCATCTTCGCGATGACGTGGAGCGCGCGGCGCGCGATGCGCGGCCCGGTGCCCTCGCCGCCGGCCGGCACGAAGTCGTCGAGGTGCTGGCCGATGAAGCGCTCCATCACGAGCGTGCGCTTGGTCGACGCGTGACGGTACGGCTTGGGGAACCGGACCTCGGGGTGACCCTCGAAGTTGCGCGTGAAGCGGAGCGCGTTGTCGGCCTCGAGCCCCGTGTCGAGCTCGGCGGTGATGGCGCGATCGAACTCGCTGACCATCGCGATCGGCGTGAACGTCTTGGTCTCGGGCACGTGCGCCTCGAGCAGGCGCGCGAGCAGGTACAGGAGATCGAGGTCGCGCTCGACGGTTGCGCGCGCGCGCAGCCGCTGCAGCTTCACGACGACGTCGAGCTCGCCCTCGCCGCCGTCGGGTGGGCGCAGCTTGGCGAGGTGCACCTGCCCGATCGACGCCGACGCGAGCGGCTTGCGCTCGAAGCTCGCGAACACCGCGTCGAGGCTGGTGCCGTAGGCCTCGGCGAGGACCTCGTCGACCTCCTCGGCGGTCATCGGCGGGACGTCGTCCTGCAGCTTCTTGAGCTCCGCGATGACCTCGGGCGGGAGGATGTCGGGGCGCGTCGACATCACCTGGCCCAGCTTCACGAACGACGGGCCGAGGTCCTGCAGCGCCTCGCGCAGGCGCACGGAGAACGTGCGCGGCTCACCACTCGCCGGTGGCGCGGGCGCGAGGGGCCCCAGTGGCAGGCGCGAGACGATCTCACCGAAACCGTGGCGGGCCAGGACCAGCGCGATCTGCGCCAACCTCTCGGTGTTCTTGACAGTCCGGACCACGGACACCATCGCCGCGCGAGCATGTCACGAACCGGCGGGCTGCGTCGTCTCGTGGGCAGGAGGAACGAGATGCTGAAGTGGTTCATCCGGCGGCGCCTGACCGCCTTCGAGAAGAAGTTCGGATACGACGCTGGCTACGCCCACGAGCTGTTGAACGAGGACCTCGGGGCCTTCCTCGCGTTCGCCAAGATCACGGGCATGGGCAACTACCACAAGGGGGCGCCGGCGGCGGCGATCTTCGCCGCGAAGCTCACCGGCACGCTCGCCGAGGATTGCGGCCCGTGCACGCAGCTGAACGTCACGATGGCGCTGGAGGCCGGCGTCGACGGGAACCAGCTCGCCGCGGTGCTCGCGCGCGACGAGGCCGCGATGACCGACGATGTGAAGCTCGCGGTGCGGTTCGCGCGCACGTCGCTCGCGCACGATCCGGAGGCGGACGTGCACCGCGAGGAGATCGTGAAGCGCTGGGGCAAGCAGGGCCTGTACTCGCTCACGTTCGGCCTGACGGCCTCGCGCGTGTATCCGACGGTGAAGTACGCACTCGGCTACGGGAAGGCCTGTCAGCGGATCGTGGTCGAGGGCAAGCCCGTCGCGGTCGTCCGTGACCCGGAGAGCCAGCGCGAGCCAGCGCGAGCCGGCTCGAGCCATGACAGTGGCATGACGGCAGCGTGACGGCATCGCGGGTGGCGTCTGCCAGCCTGTAGACATGGTGCTCCGCCCCGCGTCGTCGTACGTCCGCGCGCTCAGGCCCCTGCTCGAGCCCGACGTGTTCGCGCCCGCGCGGTCGCGCCTCTTGTGGCTGCCGGCGCACGTCGCGCTGATCGCCGTGGGGATCGTGGCGGTCGCGCGCGGCTGGCTGCCGTGGATGGCGGTGCCGGCGGTGTCGCTGGGGCTGGGCGTGTGCTTCGCCGGCATCACGTTTCTCGCGCACGAGACGATGCACGGCGGCGTCGTGCGCGGGCGCGCCACGCGGCGCGTCGTCGGGTGGCTCGGCTTCCTGCCGTTCGTCGTGTCGCCGACCTTGTGGATGCTCTGGCACAACCGCGAGCACCACGGCCACACCAACGAGCAGGGCGTCGACCCCGACATGTACCCGGCGCTCCCCGCGTATCAGTCGAGCCGGCTGGTCCGCGTCATCACCGATCGCTTCGCGCTCGGCGCGCGCCGCTGGACCGGCGTGCTGAGCCTGATCTTCGGCTTCACGGGCCAGAGCTCGCAGATGCTCGTGTACGCACGCCGGCGCCTCGGCATGCCCGCGCGCGATCACCGCGTGGCGCTCGCCGAGACCGCCCTCGGCATCGCGGTGTGGGCGACGATCGCGTGGCTGGTCGGCCCGCTGGCCTTCCTGTTCGTGTACGTGCTGCCGCTCGTGGTCGCCAACTGGATCGTGATGGCGTTCATCCTCACCAACCACGGGCTCTCGCCCGGCACCGCCGAGAACGACCCGCTCGCCAACTCGCTGAGCGTCACCGTCCCGCGCGTCGCCGAATGGCTGTCGCTCGGCTTCGGCTACCACGTCGAGCACCACCTGTTCCCGGCGATGAGCACCCGCCACGGCCCGCGCGTTCGCGCGCTCCTCCTCGAGAAGTGGCCGGAGCGCTATCAGTCGATGCCGATGGGCGAGGCGCTCCTGCGCCTCCACCGCACGGCTCGCATCTATCGCGACGACGTCACGCTCTGCGACCCGAAGAGCGGCGCCGTCTTCTCGACGCTGGGCGCCACGCTCGGCCTCACTCCTTCCCTTCCGTCTTCTCCGTCTTCTCGCTCATCTCGCGGGTGAGCTTGGGCAGCTCCGAGAGGTCGGGCACCAGGATGAGCTCGATGCGGCGGTTCTTCTGGCGGCCGCGCTTCGACTTGTTGCTCGCGACGGGATCCTTGTCGGCGTAGCCGGCGGCTCCGAGGAGATCGGGCGGCGTGCCGACGGAGACCAGGAACTCGACGACGGAGACCGCGCGCGCCGACGACAGGTACCAGTTGTTCTTGTACTCGGGCTTGTCGATCGGGACGTTGTCGGTGTGGCCGGCGACGAGGATGCGCCGGCGGCCCAGCTCCTTGAGCACGGTCGAGACCCGGGTGAGCGTCTTCTTGCCGGCGTCGCTCAGCTCGGCGGACGCGCTCGGGAAGAGCACGCCCGACGGCAGCTTGATGGTCATCTGGCCCTTGCGGAACGCGATCTCGAGATCGCCCGCGTCGACCAGGCTCTTGAAACGCGACTGCAGGTCGGCGAACGCGGCGATGCGCTTCTGATCGGCCTCGCGCATGGCGCGCAGCTCGACCAGGTCCGCTTCGGTGGAGGCCTTCTCGTCGCGCACCTTCGAGAGCTCGCCCTCGGTCTCGGACGACTTGCTGTTGAGCGTCGTCAGGTCGCTCTCGAGCTTGGTGATGCGGCCGTTGGCGTCGGCCAGCTTGGCCTCGAGGTCGGCGACCGCCTTCTGGTGGGTCGACTTCTTCACGCACGCCGGCGACGCGGCCAGCGACAGCGCGAGCACGAGCGTGTGCGCGTACGAAGCTCTCATCACTACCTCCGGCGAACGAGCATACGCCCGCCGCGGGCGCGCTTCGTCGGGAGTCGCGCCTTGTCGAGCAAGC
The DNA here is from genome assembly GCA_035525615.1 of Kofleriaceae bacterium. GTDB lineage: Bacteria > Myxococcota_A > Polyangia > Haliangiales > Haliangiaceae > UBA2376. The sequence continues at coordinate 12,256 of DATLEB010000294.1, forward strand.
GCTGAACGAGCGCTGCAGGTTCGGTACCCAGGCCCACATCCAGGATGCCGCGCACGTCGCCGGCGATCGTGGACGCGCCGGCCTTCGCGTCGACGACCGCGAGGAAGTCGGCGGTCGTGTACGTGCCGTGCGCGCGCGCGTGCGCGATGAGCGCCGCCCACACCGCGAGCGCGCCGCCGTCCTCCTCGAGCGCGCGATCGACGAGGAAGTGCACGAGCTCGCCGCACGTGTAGTAGCCGGCGTCGGCGGCCTCGGCGAAGAGCGGCCCGCGCAACGTCGCGATGCACTGGTTGGCCGACGCGAGGATGCGGTCCTCGTACGTGCGCGGGTCGAGCAGGCCCGCGCCCACGAGCGCGCGGCCGGCGACGAACACGGCCGAGCCCTCGCTCAGCCACTCGTCGCGCTTGTCGCCGCTGCGACGCGCGAGCTGCGCGTTCCACAGATGGAAGGCTTCGTGGGCCAGCACCTCGAACCAGCGGCCACGGCGCTCCGGCGACGGCTTCGCCCAGTCCTTGCCGACGGCCTCGAGGTGGATGAGCTGCGGCAGCGTCTTGCCGCGCAGCGCGTCGCCGGCGAGGCGCGGGTCGGTCTGCGACGCGAGCACCAGCGGCACGAAGTCGAGCTCCACACCCGTCGCGCGCCCGTGGAACGCGAACAGCTGCGGCAACAGCCTCGCGGTGTCGGCCGCCAGCCAGGACGGCAGCCCCGGGTCGGCGACGAGCGTGACGTGCGCGTGCTCGGTCGCGGCGATCGTCCCCACGTAGAGGTACGTGCCGCGCACGTCGCCGGCGGGCTCGTCCCACGTCAGCTCGGCCACGGCCGCGCGATCCACGACGCGCACGGTGCGCGCCGGCGTGGTGCGGAAGATCCAGCGGCGCGACGCCTTCTGATCGAGTCGCGCGCAACCGGGCACGCACGTGAACGCGTACGCGCCGACCTGCGCCGTGAACAGGAGCCGGCTGCCGTCCGTGAAGCGGACGTTCAGCGACGGCGCGCGCCCGACGTTCCTGAGATCGGACGGGAACGTCGCCGTGAACGTGGACACCGACGAGCGGTCGGCGGCCCGGATGATCTCGAAGTCGCCCGACGGGTCGTGGTCCCAGACCAGGCCATCGCCCAGGACCCACGTCTCGTGGCGATTCGACGGGATCCGGCGGTCGAAGATGAGCGACGGTGCGGGGGTCGCGAGGGTCCACGTGACGGACCAGGCGTCGGTCGCCGGCAGCTCGGTGACGGTGATGGTCAGCGGCGCGGCGACCGGTGCCGGAACCGGAGCAGAAACGGGCGCAGGAGCCGGCGCAGGAGCCGGCGCAGGAGCCGCAGCGGGCGGCGGAGCCGGTGCCCTGGCGGGGGCCGAACCCGCACACGCGGCCATCAAGAGCGGGACGAAGCGCACGCTCGTATTATGATTCAAGCGTGCCGGGGCGACGGATCAGCTACCGCCTGAGCCTTGCGGTCGCCATTCCCCTGCTCGTGATGATCACGGGCGCGATCGTCATCGCGTACAGCCACGGCCGCGCCCGGCAGCAGATCGAGCAGCACACCGCCGATCTCTTCCAGCGCGTCTCGACGCAGGCCGGCGACGAAGCCAGGGCGCACCTCCTCGCCGCCGCGCCCATCGCGGAGCTCGCCGCGCGGCTCATGGACGAGGACGCCGCCGCCGCCACCCCCGACGACGGGCGCCGCCGCCTCGCCAACCGCTTCATCGCCTTCCTGCGCGCCCACCCCGAGCTCTCGTGGGTGAGCTACGCCGCGGAGGACGGCTCGTTCACCGGCGCCTTCCACTCCGCGACCGGCGCGTACCGCACCAACCTGTCCCAGATCGCCGACGGCAAGACCGAGCTCCACGAGTACGACGTCGCCGCCGACGGCACCTGGACCGAGTTCCGCCACGAAGCCGACACCGGCTACGATCCGCGGACGCGCCCGTTCTACACGCTCGCGAAGCAGCGCGGCGCGCGGGTCTTCACCGAGCCCTACATCTTCTTCGAGCAGGGCGTCCCCGGCATCACCTGCGCCCTGCCCCACTTCGACAGACCCGGGGCGGATGGCGCCGGCGCCCTCCGCGGCGTCGTCACCGTCGACTTCGATCTCAACCGGCTCTCGCAGTTCGTCGCCGGCCTCCACCTCTCCAAGCGCGGCGAGGTCTTTCTCTTCACGCCCGGCGCCACCGCCGAGCAGCAGATCGTCGTCGCCCACCCGACCACGCGCCTGGTCGAGACCTCGGGCCAGGGCGCGGGCGGCACGCTCGTCTCCGTCGCCGACGTCGACGACAAGGCCGTCACCGCCCTCGCCGCGGAGGCCGCGCGCGGTCGCCGCGGCTTCTTCTCGTTCACGCCTCCTGGGGCCGGCGGCGCGGAGTGGTACGGCTCCGTCACCGACATCCAGATCGACGACGGCCTCACCTGGATCGTCGCCGCCGCCGCGCCGCAGTCCGACTTCACGGCCTCGCTCCAGCGCGACCTGCGCACCATGCTCCTCGTGAATGTCATCGTCCTCGCCGTGGCCATGCTGGCGGCGTTCCTCCTCGCCAGCGGCGTCTCGCGCCCGCTCGTCCGCCTCGCCGAGCAGATGGGGGAGATCGGTCAGTTCCGCCTCGACGAGCGGCCCGACGATCACTCCATGTTCCGCGAGCTCGAGCTCATGCACGAGGCGCTGGCCCGCACCAAGCGTGGCCTCCGCTCCTTTGCCGCCTACGTGCCGCGCGATCTGGTTCGCGCCGTGCTCGCCTCCGGCAAGGAGGCCGTCCTCGAGGGCGAGACCAAGGAGCTCACCATCTTCTTCTCCGACATCGCCGGCTTCACGACACTCGCCGAGTCGCGCACACCCGAGCAACTGGTGGAGATCCTCGGCGGCTACCTCGACGACGTCACGACCGTCATCGCCGCGCACGACGGCACCGTCGACAAGTTCCTCGGCGACGGCGTCATGGCCTTCTGGGGCGCACCCGCCGAGAACGCCGATCACGCGGCGCTCGCCTGCGAGGCCGCGGTCCGTATCCAGCGCAAGCTCACCGCCGGCGGCGCCGCCGGCAAGGCGCTCGCCACGCGCATCGGGCTCGCCACCGGCCCGGCCCTGGTTGGCAACATCGGCTCGCACGAGCGCATGAACTACACGGTCATGGGCGACGTCGCCAACCTGGCCTCGCGCCTCGAGGGCCTCAACAAGCAGTACGGGACGGCGATCATGATCGCCGAGAGCACGGCGCGCGCCGCCGGGGATCGGATCATCGCGCGCCCGGTCGACGTCGTCGCCGTGAAAGGCAAGACCGAGGCGACGCGCGTGTACGAGATCCTGGCGCTCGCCGGCGACGACGACGCTGCCGCCGCACGTGTGCTCGCACGCGCATCCGCCGCCGCGCTCGACGCGTATCTCGCCCGCGACTTCGTCGCCGGTGCCGCGGCGTGTGATGACGCGCTCGCCCTTCGCCCCGGCGACGCCATGCTCGTACGCCTGCGCGAGCGCTGCCGCACGTTCATCGCGTCACCCCCATCTGGTGACTGGACGGGCGTGTTCCACGCCACAGACAAGTAGATTCTGGCGGGAACCCCCGCCGGGGGCCTAGGATGGCTGTCTATGCGCCTTCCGTCGCTTGCTGCGCTGCTCGTGTGCGCCCTGATCGCTTCGTCCGCTCTGGCCGCCTGTTCGTTCAAGCCGAACGGCGCGGGCAACGCCGACGACGATGGCGACGACGACACCGACGCGGCCGTCGACATCGACGCGTGTGTGCCCACCGCCGAGACGTGCGAGGGCTCCGACCAGGACTGCGACGGCATGATCGACGAGGGGCTCACGCAGGGCGCCCCCTGCGACGGTCCCGACGCCGACAACTGCACCGACGACATGACCATCTGCAACTCGCAGGGCGCCGTGGTCTGCGGCGACACCAGCGGTGACGACGACGCCGAGGTCTGCAACAGCGCCGACGACGACTGCGACGGCACGACGGACGAGGGCTTCATGGTGGGCGCGCAGTGCGACGGCGCCGACGGCGACATGTGCCGCGAAGGCACGTTCGCATGCGGCAGCGGCGTCGCGGTCTGCGGCGACAACACCGGCACGATCGTCGAGGCGTGCAACGGGGCCGACGACGACTGCGACGGCGCGAACGACAACGGCTTCGACCTCCAGAACGACGAGGCCAACTGCGGTCAATGCAACACGACGTGCGTCGCCACCAACGGCACCAACACGTGCACCACCGGCAACTGCGTGCCCGCCTGCAACAACGGCGCGGCCAACTGCGACGGCGATCCCAACAACGGGTGCGAGCTCCAGGACACCAACCCGACCTGCTCGAACAGCGCCGCCGTTGCCACCACCGTCAACGGGGACGTCGCCAACGCGACGGCGACCCTGAACGGCACCACCGAGACCTTCGCGCGCGTGCGCATCCGCGAGTCCCGCACCACCGACTCCGTCGACATCACGGCGCGCTTCGCGCTCGTGAGCGGCGCGGGCACCAACTACGACCTGCACGTCTACTGCCCCAGCTGCCAGTCGATCCCGCTCTCGGATTCGACCGACGACACCATCGAGATCGGCCGCGACGACCCGTTCAACGTGGACGGCACCTTCGACGTCTTCGTCGAGGTTCGCTACAACGGCACGACGGCCTCGACGACCTGCAGTCCGTGGACGCTCACGATCACCGGCAACGTCGCCACCTCCAACCGCTGCCCGAGCGGCGGCGGCGGCGGCGGCGGCAACTGAATCGCGCCTACTTCGCGTACTTGACGTTCAGGTCGATGTAGACCGAGTCGCTGATGGTCGGGTACATGCTGTCCGCGCCGGTGAGCAAGCTCGCGACGCCGAGGCCGCCGTGCGCGATGATCGGGCCGAGCTTCACGTCGAGCGCGCCACCGGCGTAGATGCGACCGCCGTTCGACGGCTTGAACGACGCGTCGTCGCCCGTGAACACGCCGAGGTCGGCCGACACCTTGAGCAGATCACCGAGCGCGATCACCGTCGACATCGGGATCTGCACCGCCTGCAGCGCCTCCACCGAGCCCGACTGGTAGACGAACTTGGGCGCGAGCTTGAAGTCGAGCACGCTCGAGAGCTTCACGCGCATGTCGAGGCCGCCCGCGACGCCCGGCTTGAAGTCCCCGATGAAGAGCGGGAAGTCCTTCTCCGAAAGCATCATCGAGCCCTCGCGCATGTACGCGCCGGTCACGATGAGCGCCACGTCCGTATCCTTGGCCTTGGGTGCCAGCGGCACGTTCCACTTGGGGAGGCGCGCGTCGAGCGTCACCTTCATGCCGCCGATCGTCCGAGGATCGAGCCCACCGAACATGTCGGGCTTCTTCACCGCCAGCGGGATCTCGCCGTTCACGGTGACGGTGTCGAGCAGGTAGTACTTGCCCTTCATGTCGAACGCGACCCAGTTGAAGGTCGCGTACTGGCCCATGTCGTCCGGGCCGCTGGGCAGGCGCACCTGACCGCCGGCGTCGAAGTCACCGCGGCCTGGCTCCTTCTTCTCGGGCTTGGCGCCATCCGCCGGCGGCTGGTCGGCGGGCGCGGTCGTCGCCGCGGGGTCGCCGGGCATCGGGCTGGGCATCGGGCCGGGCATCGGGCCGGGCGGCGGCGTCGGCTGGGCGATGGCGAGCGTGGTCGAGCTGACGAGCGTGGCGACGGTGAGCGCGGTGCGTTTCATGTTCGTTCCCCCTGCCTCCAGTAGACGAAACTACCTGCGTGAGGTGCCAGCCACGCACCCGTGAGACTGCGGTGAGAGGTGGGGTATTGGCTGGGGTAACCCGTATGCCGGCCCTCAGATTTCTGAGGTGGGGACTGGATATGCGGCCCGCCAACATCGGAAACGGATGGCATATGTCATCCATTTTGGGGTAGCCGCCGGGTAGGCCGGTGTGCTGAAGTCCGACGCCATAACCGCAGCTGAGGTGCATCGTTATGTCGAACTTGGGGCGCACATTCCGTCTGGTGACTCTCGTACCTCTGGTTCTGGCCACCGCAGCCGCGTGCGGCCCGTCGGTCTCGGGCGACGATGACGACGATGACGGCAATGGTGGAGGCGATGCCGGCAACGGCAACTGCATCGTGCAGGGTCCGGAGGTCTGCACCGACCTGACCGACAACGATTGCGACGGGCGCTTCGACTGCGACGACACGGACTGCCACACACAGACCGCGTGCAACACGGCCGACGACAACTGCGGAACGCTCGACTCGCCCGGCGGCATGCTCTCGCTTCCCGACGGCGCGTGCCCCGAGGACGAGACGCAGGCGTGCATGGGCTTCGAGAACTCGCTCAACTTCACGGGCTTCACGCCCGGTCAGACGCTCCCCAGCATCGCGGGCCTGCGCGGCATCTGCGTGAACATGGAGCACTCGTGGATGCGTGACCTCGTGGTGTACGCGCAGTGCCCGACGGGCGTGCGCGTGATGCTCTCGGACTTCGAGGGTCACACCGGCGGTCAGGTCTACCTCGGCGTTCCCAACGACTTCGACGAGGGCGCGCCACAGCCCGGCACCGGCTGGGACTACTGCTGGCGTCCGACCGCGACCAACCTCCCGTGGATCCCGTACTCGAACGCGAACCTGCCGGGCACGCTGCCCGCCGGCGACTACCAGTCGTCGCAGCCGCTCGACGCGTTCGTCGGCTGCCCGCTCAACGGTCTCTGGACGCTCCGCGTCGAGGACCGCTGGGGCATCGACAACGGCTTCATCTTCAACTGGACCGTCGAGTTCGACGCCGGCCTGGTCGAGGACTGCGACAACTGGCCCGGCTGATCTCGCCCCTGGCGAGCCTACCTAGCTGACCACGAAGGCCCCGAAAGAAATTTCGGGGCCTTTTCGATTTTCTGGCGTCCGGTGTCGATCGGCGGAGCCGTCGTTCGTCGCCCGGACAGAAGGAGATATCCCAATGAAGGTCATGGTCATCATCAAGGCGAACAAGAAGTCCGAGGCTGGCGAGCTCCCGAGCGACCGGCTCCTCTCGGAGATGACGACGTTCAACGAGGAGCTGGTCCGGTCGGGCATCATGCTCGACGGCAACGGGCTCCACCCGTCGGCGAAGGGCGCGCGCGTTCGCTTCACCGAGGACGGTCGCCGCACGGTGATCGACGGACCGTTCGCCGAGGCCAAGGAGCTCGTCGCGGGTTACTGGATCCTCCAGGTGAAGACGCTGCAGGAAGCCATCGAGTGGGTGAAGCGCATCCCCAACCCGGACAACGAGCCGGGAGAGGTCGAGATCCGGCCGGTCTTCGAGATGGAAGACTTCACGACCGCGTCGGACGAGACGCGCGCGCGTGTCGGCGACCTCGAGCGCGAGCTGGAGAAGCAGCAGCAGGCGCGCTCCTGAGCGGGCGAGTCATGCTCTAGTCGGTGGCGTGAGCGCCACCGATTCCGACGTTCGCGGCAGGATCGATACGGTCTGGCGCATGGAATCGGCGCGGCTCATCGCCGGGCTGGCGCGCATGGTCAAGGACGTCGGGCTCGCCGAGGAGCTGGCGCAGGACGCGCTCGTGACGGCGCTCGAGAAGTGGCCCGAGCTCGGGATCCCCGACAACCCGGGCGCGTGGCTCATGGCGACGGCGAAGAACCGCGCCCTCGATGCGCTGCGCCGGCACAAGCGCGTCGAGACCAAGCACGAGGAGATCGCGAAGACCACCATGCCGCGGGATCCCACCGACGCACTGGTCGACAAGCTCGACGACGACGTCGGCGACGACCTCCTGCGCCTGGTGTTCACCTGCTGCCATCCCGTGCTGTCGAGCGAGGCGCGCGTCGCGCTGACGTTGCGCATGCTGTGCGGGCTCACCACCGACGAGATCGCGCGCGCCTTCCTGACGCCGGAGCCGACCATCGCGCAGCGCATCGTGCGCGCGAAGCGGACGCTGTCCGAGGCCAACGTGCCGTTCGAGGTGCCGCGCGGCGAGGATCGCGCCGAGCGGCTGGCATCGGTGCTCGAGTGCATCTACCTGGTGTTCAACGAGGGCTACGCCGCGACGGCCGGCGACGACTGGATGCGGCCGGGGCTGTGCGAGGACGCGCTGCGCCTCGGGCGCGTGCTGGCAGGACTGGCGCCCGGCGAGGCCGAGGTGCACGGGCTCGTCGCGCTGATGGAGATCCAGGCCTCGCGCACGCGCGCGCGTGTCGGACCGCAGGGCGAGCCGATCCTCTTGCTCGATCAGAACCGCGGGCGCTGGGATCAGCTGCTCATCCGCCGCGGGCTGGTCGCGCTCGAGCGCGCGACCAAGCTGGGCGGCGAGCGCGGCCCGTACGTGTTGCAGGCGGCGATCGCGGCGTGCCACGCGCGGGCGCGTACCGCGGACGCGACCGACTGGGTGATGATCGCGGCGATCTACGCGGCGCTGGTGCAGGTGGTGCCGTCGCCGGTGGTGGAGCTGAACCGCGCGGTGGCGGTCGGAATGGCGTTCGGACCCGAGGCCGGGCTGGCCATCGTCGACGAGATCGCCGGCGAGCCCAGCCTGGCGCGGTATCACCTCCTGCCGGCGGTGCGCGCCGATCTCCTCACGAAGCTGGGTCGCGTCGACGAGGCCCGGGTCGAGCTCGAGCGCGCAGCGTCGCTGACGCGAAACGCGCGCGAACGCGAGCTGCTCCTGGCGCGCGCCCGCGGCTAAACTGCACGCGCATGGCCAAGCGTCACAAGGAGCGCCACCGCGTCCAGCGCGTCGGCTGGTTGCGCGCGGCGGTGCTCGGAGCCAACGACGGCATCGTGTCGACGGCGAGTTTGGTGGTCGGCGTCGCGGCGACCAAGGCGTCGACGTCGTCCATCGCGGCGGCCGGCGTCGCGGGGCTCGTCGCGGGCGCGATGTCGATGGCGGCCGGCGAGTACGTGTCGGTGAAGTCGCAGGCCGATGTCGAGGAGGCCGATCTGGCGCGCGAGCGGCGCGAGCTGGCGACGGAGACCGAGGCCGAGCACGTCGAGCTCGCGAAGATCTACGTCTCCCGCGGCCTCGAGCCGGGGCTGGCGCGGCAGGTCGCGGACCAGCTCATGGCGCACGACGCGCTGGGCGCGCACGCACGCGACGAGCTCGGCATCGTCGAGGAGCAACGCGCGCAGCCGCTGCGCGCGGCCGCCGCATCGGCGGTGACGTTCGCGGCCGGCGCCATCGTGCCGGTCGCGCTCGCGCTCGTGATGCCGCGCGCTGCCCTGCCCGCCGCCATCATCGGCAGCTCGCTGGTCGCGCTGGCCGTGCTCGGCACGCTGGCGGCGCGTGCCGGCGGCGCGCCGCTCGGACCGGGCGCGCTACGCGTGACGATCTGGGGCGCGCTCGCGATGGCGCTCACGTACGGCGCCGGCGCGCTGTTCGGCGCCGTCGCCTAGCCCGCAACGGTCACTCGTCGCAGTGGCCGGGGCCGATGCGACCGTTGTTGTAGTCGTCGAGCGTGCTCGCCGCCGCGAGCGCCTGCGTGCGGGTCAGCGTCTTCTTGCCGAGGGCGGGATCCGCCGGACCGTACGCCTGGAGGATGGCCTTGGCCTGCGTCAGCGCCGACGAGATGGCCCTGGTGTCCGCGCCGTCGAGCTTGTTGAGCTCCGCGGCGATGTAGGCGCGCGCGAGCGTGTAGTACGCGTTCCCCTGCGTCGGCGTCCACAGCACGCGGTAGTAGGTCGTGCCGCTCAGGAAGAACGGCGTCTCCGCGCCGAGGCCGCCGGGGAGCGACGCCCAGACGCTGTCGTACGGCGCGGGGCCGAACGTGCTGTGCGTCTTCCAGTAGCCGGGCGTGAGCGTGCAGCCGAGCGTGCACGGCACGTCGCCGGCGATCGCGTACGTCGCGCTGTCACCGTTGCCGCTGTCGATGCCCTCGATCCACGCGGTGTTCTCGACCTCGAACGGGCCGCACGCGGCGAAGGGACCGACCGGCGCGCTGTACGTGAAGGTCTTGGCGCCGTCGGCGGCGCAGACCGTACCCAGGAACTCACCGGCGACGTGATCGTCGTAGACGCGCACGCAGCGATCGAAGAGGTGCGTCGACGTCGTGTGATCCGCGAAGCTCGCGGTCTCGACGCTGCGGCCCACGAGCTGGGTGCTCGTCTTGCCGACGACGTCGACGTAGACGAGACGGTCCGAGGTGTCGGGCACGTCCACGTGGAACTCGCAGGTCATCGTCGTGAACGCGGGGACCGTGTACGGCGCCGTGCCCGGGCAGGTGACGGTGGCGTCGAGCTCGCCGACCTTCACGGTCACCGCGGTGAACGTGGCGGCCTGAGGCGCGCGGTTGTTGACGAACACCGGTCCCTCGATGAACAGCGACTGCGGCGTCGCGGTGCGCGGCGTGACCGTCACGCTGTACTCGGCGACGTAGGTCTGAGCGAGCGAGAGCAGGAGGTTGTTGGTCGTGCTGCTCTTGGCCAGGCTCCAGCCCTGGCTCTGCCCGTAGTGCGCGTAGGCGTTCGGGTTGAGGAAGAGCTCGTAGTCGAAGCAGAAGGAGACCGACTCGGGCTGCTGCGCGACGCCGTTGAGGTAGAGGCCCAGGCTCGGCCAGCCGTTGCTGCCGTTCGTGTCCCAGACGGCGCTCTGGCCCGCAGCCGTGACCATCACCGCGTTGATGCGCAGCGTGGACTGCGTGTAGAAGAAGATCGTCTCGGTCTCGTCGTAGTAGCGGAAGAGGAGCGAGTTGGCCGCGTCGATCGCGTACTGACCATCGACCGGGTAGTCGATGCGGAACTCCTGCGCGCCATATCCGAGCGCGGAGCACGAGGTGCCGGCCGGCACGATCGTGATCTCCTGCGCCTCGGTCGAGACGTCAGGCTCGCTCGCGGTTTCGACGCAGGCGGTGACGGACAGGGATCCCAGGACAGCGGAACACAGCGCGGTCTTCCTCATTGATCGCGCATAGATCCAAGATTCGTGCCTCGTTATCCGCGTAAGCGGGCGCACAGGCTACCGGAGCAAACGTAGGTACGCCCCGACCACCACGGTCGCCAGGCCGGCGACTCCAGCCATCAGCGATCACGGACTCGGAGGTGCTGGTATCGCGTTGCCATGCCGCCGGGGTGGGTGGTACTCGTGGAGTAGACGCGCTGGCCGGATGGCTGGCGCGTCTTTGTTTTCGGCCCCTCGACAAGGAGCACGACATGACCGAGGTCCATCCACGCACCGAGCACATGGTCGATCACCGCGGCGCGCGCCTGTATGCCGTCGAAGCTGGCAGCGGCGACCCGCTGATCCTGTTCCACGGCGGGCTCGCCAACCACCAGGCGTGCTGGCTGTTCGCCGCGCCGCTGGCCGCGCGATTCCGCGTCATCACGCCCGACCTGCGCGGCAGCGGGCGTTCGCACTTCGCGGGCCCGCTGTCGTGGGATCTCCTCGCCGACGACGTCGCGGCGCTGGCGCGCGAGCTCGGCATCGAGCGCGCGGTCGTGGGCGGCACGTCGTTCGGCGCGGGGCTCGCCGTCCGTGTGGCGCTGCGTCACCGGGCGCTGGTGCGCGGCCTCGTCGTCCTGAATCCCGCGTACGGAGGCGCGGCGCACGGCTTCACCGCGGCGCAGAGCGCCGCGATGAACGCGATGGACGCGGCCGGCAGCCGCGCCGTCGCCGAAGGCGTCGACGTGCTGCTCCCGCTCTTCGACGCGCTGCCGGACGAGATCCGCGAGCGCGCGCGGGCGCTGGTGCGCACCTACGATGCGGCGAGCGTCGCGACGTCGACGCGCTTCATGGCGTCCGCGGCGCAGCCGTTCGAGCGCGGCGACGAGCTCGCGGCGATGGACGTCCCTGCCCTGCTGGTTCCCGGGCTCGATCCGACGCATCCACGCGAGGTCGCCGACGTCTACCGGCGCCACCTGCCGCGCGTGACGGTCACCGACTGCGACCCGTCCGGCTACGCGGAAGCGATCACTCGATGGTGGAGCTGGTGACGACGATCGGCGTGTCGTCGTGCGTCGAGATCATCGGGTACTGCGTGTACCAGGAGCCGCCGGTGTTGCGCGTGATGACCGACTGATCGATGCGCACGTCGCCGGTGTGATTGTTGGTCACGAAGAAGATGGCGGCGCCGTGCTGGACGACGTCGTTGTCGTGGATGGTGACGCCGCACAGGGACAGCGTCATCTCGTTGCCGTCGTTGTAGATGGCGCCGCCGCTGCCGCCGCCGGCGCTGTTGCCCTGGGGCGGGTTGCCACCGGTCCCGATGGCGTGGTTGTGCGAGAACAGGCTGTTGATGACGTTCCACGACACGCCGATGCTCGAGATGCCGCCGCCGTTCGAGCACGTGTTGCCGAAGCCCTCGGCGCCGCCGAAGGTCGAGTTCACGACGTAGATCGGCCGGTCCTCGAACTGGTCGAAGGCGCGCACGCCGGCGCCGCCGACGTCCGGGCCGCTGTCGGCGCACACGTTGCCGAAGAAGCGCGTGTTGACCAGCTTGAGCTGGCCGCCGCGCGACCAGATGGCGCCGCCGCCGTCGTACTCGGTCTCGTTCTTCGAGTTGCCGTCGACGAACGTGAGGTTCTGCACCGTGAGCCGCGGGTGATCCTGGTTGTTGCAGGTCGCGGTCGTCCAGTGCTGGTCGGGGTCGCACGTGTTCATGTAGAGGATGCGCGTGCGGCCTCCGCCCGACAGCGTCACCTTGCCGCCGCCGTCGATCGTGATGTCGGGACCGGTGTCGTTGAAGACCTTGGCGGGGCGATCGAGCGTGATGGTCACGGGGTCGGCGCCGCAGTCGAAGGTGATGACGCCGCCGGCGGCGACCGCCGCGATCACGGCGTCGCCGGTGCAGCTCGCCGCGGTGCCGTCGCCGACGACGGTGCGCGGATTGGAGACATCGGCGAGGCCGCCGGCGGCCGGGATGGAGCACGTGCCGTCCGGGTTTCCGGCGGGCGGACCGTCCTCGGGATCGGTCAGTGGATTGTCCACATCGACGTCGTCGGCACCACCACCGCACGCCCAGGCCACGGATCCCACGAGCACGACGAGGAGGAGGCGCCGCATGAGGCGATCCTATCTCACGTTGGTCTCTCTGGTCCCTGGCAACGTTCGGCTCGACCCTGGAGGCATGTTCAGAAGCGCGATCCTGTGGGGGCTCGTCGGGTGGAGTGTGTCCGGTTGCTTCTACGGCGGCGGCCGTGGCGACGACGCGATCGACCCGGTCGATGCGCGCGCCGTCGACGCGGGCGGCAGCGTCGTCGACGCGCCGATCGACGCGCCAGAGGTGACGTGTCCGTCCGGCTACACGCGCGGCGGCACGAGCTGCTACCGCGTGCACGCGGCGACCAGCCTGATGGCGTGGCTCGACGCGCAGCGTACGTGCGAGGTCGACGACGCGCACCTCGTCGTGGTGACCGACGACGACGAGAGTGCGCGCGTGCGCCAGCTCGCGGGCTCGAGCGCCTTCTGGGTCGGCGCCAGCGACCACGCAATCGAGGGGACGTTCCGCCACGTGACCGGCGCCTCGGTCGTGTTCGCGCCGTGGTCGGGCGGCGAGCCCAGCAACAGCGGCAATCGCGAGGACTGCGTCGCGTATCCGGCGGGCAGCTCGCAGTGGAGCGACCGCCCGTGCTCGGAGGAGCTGCGCGTCGTGTGCGAGTACGACGCCATCCCGCTGGCGGCGCCGCCGCTGTGGTGCGACACCGACGCGCCGGCGACGTGCGGCACGTGCGGCAACGACTGCGGCGTTGATCCGTGCGTGGCGCAGGCCTGCGTCGTCCCGCCGCCCAACTGCCCCGTGGGCTACGTCTTCAACAGCGACACGAGCAGCTGCTTCCGCCTCGCGACGACGGCGGCGACCTGGCAGAACGCCGAGACCGACTGCGAGGACGACACCTTCCAGAACATCGGCTCGCACCTCGCGGTCGTCGAGTCGCTCACCGAGCGCGACTACGTGAAGACGCTCACGTCGGGATCGTTCTGGATCGGCCTGTCGGATCACGACAGCGAGGGCACGTTCCGCTGGGTCACCGGCGCCGCGCCCGTCCTCGCCGACTGGGCCGTCAACGAGCCCAACGACGACTTCAACACCGAGGACTGCGGCGAGTACCGCGGCGGCGCCGGCCTGCGCAACGACCGCACCTGCAACCTCGCGCAGCGCTACGTGTGCGAGTGGGACGGCACGCCGGCCGCGACCGCCGCTAGCCAGACCTGGTGCGACACCAGTCTCGCCACCGACTGCGGCGCATGCGGCAACGCGTGCCCGTCGGGGCAGCCGTGCCTCGCGCAGTACTGCCAGCCCGCGTGTCCGCCTGGCTACGCCGCGGCGATCGGCAGCTGCTACCGCACCGTGACGACCCCGGTGTCGTGGCAGGCGGCCGAGGCCGCATGTGAAACGGAGTCGTTCATGGGCGTCGCCGCGCACCTCGTGGTCGCCGGCAGCGTCGACGAGCGCGTATATCTCGACGCGCAGATGAGCGGCGGGTTCTGGATCGGGTTGAGCGACCACGACAGCGAAGGCGTCTTCCGCTGGGTGACCGGAGCCGCGCTCACCTACACCGACTGGGTCGGCGCAGAGCCCAACAACGACTTCAACACCGAGGACTGCGGCGAGTACCGCGAGACGACGGATCGCTGGAACGACCGCACCTGCTCGGCGACGCAGCAGTACGTGTGCGAGTGGGACGGTGTGGCGCCCGCCACGGGCGGGAGCCAGACCTGGTGCAACACCGACACCGACGGAAACTGCGGGACCTGCGGAAATTCCTGCGTTCCGGTGGTGCAGGGCTGCGTGGCCCAGCGCTGCCAGAACCTGTAGGCGTCGCGCCGGCGCTTTGCAGATATATCGTTCTACGATATACGTCAGGCCGTGCCGTCGCCTGACCTATCGGATCGCGAGTACGCCGCGCTCGCCGAGCTCCGTCACCAGCTGCGGCGCTTCCTCGCCTTCTCCGAGGCCCAGGCCCGCAGCGTCGAGCTCGAGCCGCGCCAGCACCAGGTGCTCCTGGCGCTGCGCGGCTTGCCGCGCGGCACCGTGCCCACGGTCGGCGCGCTGGCCGAGCGCCTCCTGCTTCGCCACCACACGGTGGTCGAGCTGATCGACCGCCTCGAGCGACGTCGCCTCATCAAGCGGACGCGCGCCGAGGACGACCGCCGCCAGGCGCGCATCGCGCTCACGCCGCGCGGCCTCGACACGCTCCGCCGGCTGTCGATCGCGCACCGCAACGAGCTCAAGACCGTCGGCCCCGAGCTGGTCACGTCCTTGCGCCGCGTGCTGCGGACCGGGAGTCGCAGATGAGCTCGACCGAACGTTCACCCGACGGCCCATGGGCCAGCCTCGGCGACTTCACCACCACCTGGCGCCTCATCCCGATCTCCTTCCTCGCCATCGCGATCGGCGTGCTCAGCGCGTTCGTCGCGCGGGCCCTGCTCGCCCTCATCGGCCTGTTCACCAACCTCTTCTTCTTCCAGCGCTGGGACACGGCGGTCGCCTCGCCGGCCGGCCACCATCTCGGCTACCTGGTCGTGCTCGTGCCCGTCGTCGGCGGGCTCCTCATCGGTTTCATGGCGCGCTTCGGCTCGGAGCGCATCCGCGGCCACGGCATTCCCGAGGCCCTCGAGTCGATCATGCTGCGCGGAAGCCGGGTCGAGGCGAAGCTCGCGCTCCTCAAGCCGATCTCCGCTGCGATCTCGATCGGCTCCGGCGGACCTTTCGGCTCCGAGGGCCCGATCATCATGACCGGCGGCGCCTTCGGGTCGCTCGTGGCGCAGGCCTTCAAGCTCACCGCCGCCGAGCGCAAGACCTTGCTCGTCGCCGGGGCCGCCGGCGGCATGACCGCCACCTTCGGCACGCCGATCGCCGCGACGCTCCTCGCCATCGAGCTCCTCCTCTTCGAGTGGAAGCCGCGCAGCTTCATCCCGGTCGCGCTCGCAACCGCCGCGGCCATGGCGGCGCGGAACCACATGTTCGAGACACCGCCGCTCTTCCCGGTGCCGCACCACGCCGACTTCTTCGGCGTCGAAGGGCTCCTCGCCGCGGTGGTGTGCGGCCTCGGCGCCGGCGCCCTGTCGATGCTGATGACCGCGAGCGTCTATCTCTGGGAGGACGTCTTCAAGCGCCTCCCGGTGCACTGGATGTGGTGGCCGGCGATCGGCGGCCTGGTCATCGGCATCGGCGGGCTGGTCGACCCGCACGCGCTCGGTGTCGGCTACGACTCGATCCAGGGCCTGCTCGACGGACGGATGGCGCTCGGCGCCATCATCCTGCTCGTCGTCGTGAAGTGGACGATCTGGTCGTTCGCGCTCGGCTCCGGGACGTCCGGCGGCGTGCTCGCGCCGCTCCTCATGATCGGCGGCGCGCTCGGCGCGCTCGAGGGGCACCTCTTGCCGTTCGAAGGTCCCGGCTTCTGGGCGCTGATCAGCATGGGCGCGATCCTCGCGGGCACGATGCGCTCGCCGCTGACCGGCATCATGTTCGCCGCCGAGGTGACGCACGACTGGGGCTCGCTCCTGCCGCTCACCATCGCGGGGTGCATCGCGCACGGCATGACCGTGCTGCTGCTCCGCCGCTCGATCCTCACCGAGAAGGTGGCGCGTCGCGGCTATCACATCACGCGCGAGTACGCGATCGATCCGCTCGAGGTGCTGTTCGTGCGCGACGTGTTCCAGGCGCTCGACGCGCCGACGGCGCCGCCGGAGAGCAGCCATCCGCTCGCGCCCGAGTTCTCCTGCCACCTCGACGACACGCTCCGTGCGGTGGCGTATCGGATGGCGTCCAGCGACGTCACGGTCTTGCCGATCCTCGACGAGCGCGGCTGGTTCCTCGGCGAGGTGAAGCTGGCCGACGTGCTGAAGGCGCGCCTGCGCCACCTCGAGGAGGAGACGCGCCGCGAGCGCCACATCCCGGTCGAGCGCTTCCTGCCGCCGTTCCTGCGCGCCCCTGTGCGGTACACCCTGGATCGCTAGAGCGCGAGCCACCACACCAGCGCGAGCGCGCCCAGCAACACGGCGGCGATCGCGGCGGCGAGGAGCCACGGCCGTCGCGCCAGCGTCGAGAGCCCGAAGCGCATCAGGCTGCCGCCGGCGAAGGCGGCCAGGCCGTCGTGGAGCGCCACCATCGTCGAGCTTCCCGGCGCGCACAGGTACACCGGCTCCCACGTGCGCGGGCGGAGCCGAGACTTGAAGGCGTGCAGCCCGCGGAAGTCGTAGAGCGGCGACGACACGCTGCGCGCGAGGCGCAGGAGCGGCGCCACGTCGCCGGCGAGCGGCGCCAGCCCGAGCGTCACGCCGGCGTCGTCGCGAGCGTGAGCCGCGCGCATCGCGGCGTCGACCAGCAGCTCGATGGTGCCGTTGGGCGCGTGCGGCGCGCGGAGCAGATCCTCGACGAACAAGCGGCGGCGCGCGTACACGGGGACGGCCGAGAGGAAGCCCACGACCTCGTCGCCGCGCGTCGCGACGAAGAGCACGCGCTCCTCGGCAAACGTGAGGGGCTCGAGCTGGACCAGGAAGCGCATCGGCGCCATCCCGCGGCCCGCCATCCAGGCGCCAGCCAGCGACTCGACCGCGCGGTGCACGGGCGACGCCGGGTCGGCGACCTCGGCCGCGCTGACCTCGCGCACGATCACGCCCTTCTTGCCGGCGCGCCGCAGCTGGTAGCGCAGCGACGAGGCCTCGGTGTCGGCGAGCACGGCGTCCCACTCGCGCGGATCCCACACCGGTTGCTCGCCGATGCGCAGCGCGTGTCCGCCGATCGCGTCGACGAAGCGCTGCTCGCACGCGAAGAACGACGCTCGCCGGCCGGCGGCGCGCGCGGCGGCGATGAAGTCGTGCGTGACCTCGACCAGCCGCTCGGGGGGCGCGATGGGTGGGCCGCCCGCGACCCACGCGCCGCCGGTGTCGATGTAGGCGACGAACGCGTCGTCGCCGTCGAACCAGTACTCGAAGTCGGCCTCGAGCAGCTGGAACGACACCGTGGCCCAGCCGTGACCACGCAGCAGCTCGAGCGCGCGTCGCCTCTGGGCCAGCCTCTCCATGGGGGCCCATGGAGTACACCCGCGCGCCGCGACGGTCAGTGCGACAAAACGACGTACGTGGCGCGCCGTCGCAGCCGGAAGCCGAGGCGCTCGTAGAGGGCGATGGCGCGCGCGTTGTCGGCCTTCACGTGAAGGAACGTCGCGACACCCTGGCTGCCGAGGAGCGCGAGCTGCGCCGTCATGAGGCGCGCCGCCAGGCCGCGCCCGAGATACGCGGGATCGGTACACACGGCGCTGATCTCGACGCGGCCGGGCAGCCGCATCCGCTGCCCCGCCATGGCGATCAGGCGCGTGCCGTCGCGAACACCGAGGAACGTCCCCAGCTCGTGCGTGCGCGTGCCGAACGGTCCGGGGCGCGTGGCCTCGGCGAGCGCGCGCATCTCGGGGTTGTCGGCCGCGGTCAGCTCGACGATCTCCAGATCGTCGGTGCGCTCCGGGAACGGCCCGTCGTTCACGAACTGCGCGAGCGGCGCGCCGTCGACGCGCACCAGCCCGCCGGGAAACGTGTCCGGAACCTCGTCGAGGAAGAGCCCTGCCCGCTCGCCCGGCTGCACCATCGCGGCGAGCGTCGCCAGCGCGTCGAGGCTCTGCTCGGCGAGCCCGGCGAGCGCGGTCACCTGCGGGAAGAAGCGCGCGGTGCCGCCGGCGCGCTCGCCGAACCCGGACTGCAGCGTGGTGAGCGCGTTCCAGATCGGGTTGTCGAGGTGCTCGCTCATTGCGCCGCCGCCGGTGCGGGCGGCGCCGCGTACACGGTGCGGATCCCGCGCAGCGCCGCGAACGGGAAGATGGTCCCGTGCTGCTCTTCCGGCATGGGGACGTAGGTCACCGTGAGCCCGGCCGGCTGCTTCTCGGCGATCGCCTTCACGAGCGCCGCCGCGCCCTCCTGCATGTCCTTCAGGTCGCCGGTCGCGACGAAGAGCTGCTTGGGCGACTCGCTCCACGTCGCGAAGCGCGCCTCGGCGGTCTTCACCACCGCGAGCTGGTTCCACCACAGGCTCGGATCGGCGGCGATGTAGATGTCGAACAGCGACGGCTCGACGACCAGCGTCTCGATCGCGAAGAGGCCGGCCAGCGACTCGCCGATGAGGCCCGACTCCGCGGTCACGCGGTAGTGCGCGGCGACCCACGGCTTCAGCTCCTCGCGCAGGAACTGGCGGAACTTGTCGGAGCCTCCGGCGTGCGGCGCCGCCTTCTTCTCCTCCTCGATCGCGGTCGGCGGTGCGAGGTCGCGGCGCCGCTCGGTGTTCTTCACGCCGACGAGGATGACGGGACGGATCACCGCGTTCTTGATCGAGACGTCGAGGTGCCCGCTGATGTGCGGGAAGTCCTCGTCCATGCCGCCGTCGGGCATGTAGAGCACCGGATAGCTGTCCTTGCTTTCGGCGTACCCCGGCGGCAGGTACACGTTCACGATGCGGTCCTCGCCGAGGACCTTCGACGTGAGCGTGAACGTCTGGCCGATGACGGCAGGCGATCCACCGGGCGCCGTGGGCGCCGAAACGGCCGTCGCCGCCGGGGGACAGGTGCGTCCACAGGCGGCGACGACGAGCACGAGCGCGAGCGTGGCGATGATACGACCCATCGCCCCGACGCTACCGCGTCTTCACGGCGCGAGCACGAGCGGCGTCCGGAAGGTCAGGCCGGCGCTCACCTGGAGAGCGCTCACGTCCTCCCCGAGGCCACGACCCGCGGCCTCCGCGTAGACGCCCACCGCGTAGGTCCCGAGGAAGAGCCCGCGCGGCTCGATGCCGACGCCGCTGGCGTAGAGCTCCGCGCTCAGGCGGCCCGCGAGCCCGAAGCCGGTCGACTCCTCGCCGAACGAGTTCACCGCCATGTACTCGCCGCGCGCCGCGCCCCACGTGCGCCACCAGTCGCCCTTCGAGAGGGTCTGGCCCATCTCGAGGTACGCGCCGCCGTAGAGGACGTCGTTGTTGGCGTCCGGCATCGCGTCGTTCTCGGGTCCGACGAGCACCGCGCCGAACAGGCCGAGCCCGACGTCGAAGTTGGTCGGCTGCGGCGAGAGCGACGCCCAGTGGATGCCGGCGCGCAGCTCGGCGCCGGGCAGGTAACCGAGCGACGTGTTCGCGCCCTGCATGCCGAAGTCGATCTTCAGCGGCATCATCAGCCGCGGGCCGGGGCGACGGCGGTAGCGGCGACCGGTGCGCGGTCCGGGATCGGTGCGGTGGTCGCGCACCGAGGCACGCTCGGGAGCGTCGGCGGCCGCGGTTCCGGTGTCAACGGCAAGCGAAGCGGTCAGGAGCGCAAGGGAGGTCAGGGCGAGTCGTTGCAGCATGGACCGGAGTGATTTCACGGCCCGTGCCACGCGGCGGCGGGCCGTTCTCGCTGGCTTGGCGGCCGGACCGTGAACAGCGGTTCGCGCGCCATGGTGACGAGCCACAGTGCCGGGAATTCACGCGGACAGCGAGATCGCGGCCCTGCCCTTCACGCGGGCCGTCAGCTCGGCGATCACCCCGGCGCTGCCGCCGTGGCCCTTGGTGACCACGGCATTGGCCGAGGCACGCAGGAGCTGGTGCTCCTCCGAGGACAGATCTTTGCCAGTCCAGACGATCACGGGCACGCCGTGCCACCTGGGATCGGCGCGCAGCTGCGCGAGGAACTCGAAGCCGGTCATGCCCGGCATGATGAGGTCGAGGATGATCGCGGTCGGCGGAGAAGCGCGCACGGACGCCAGCGCATGCTCGCCGTCGCGCTCGCAGTGCGCCGTGTAGCCGAGGCGCTGTAGCGCATGCGACATGAGCTCGAGGGCGGCGGGGTCATCGTCGACCACGAGCACGCTCCGCGACGCGCTCGGGGTCACCTCGGCGCGCGTGAGCGACTCGAGCAGCGTATCGACGTCGAGCGGCTTGGGCAGCACGTCGTGCACCGCGAAGCCGGCGACGGCGCCTGGCTCGGCGACCACCGTGATCACGATGACCGGGACCTGCTGGTTCTTCCCGGCGCTGCGAAGCTGACGGAGCACCTGGAGCCCCGTCATGTCGGGCAGCAGGAGGTCGAGCGTGATCGCGTCGAACGCCTTCTCCTTCGCACGCACCAGCGCAGCCGCGCCCGTGCCGGCGACCTCGACGGCATAACCGGCGCTGGCCAGGGCGGTGGCGAGCTCGCCCTGATCGCGGCGGTCGTCCTCGATGACGAGCACCGAGGGCGCGCCGGCCGGGACCGCGGCCAGCGGCGGTAGCGCCACCGACGGTGCGAGCGAGACCCGGCGCGGGAGGATGGCGTGGAAGACGCTGCCCTTCCCGACCGTGCTGCGCACGCCGACGGTTCCGCCCTGCGCCTCGACGAGCCGCTTGGTGAGCGCGAGCCCGAGGCCGGTGCCGCCCTGCTTCTTGGCGTCGGCGCCGACCTGCTGGAACTCCACGAAGAGACGCGCGAGATCGTCCGGCTTGATGCCGGCGCCGTTGTCCTCGACCTCGAGGCGGAAGCGATCGGGCCCGTCGGGCGTGACGCGCACCTCGACCTTGCCGCCCTCCGCGGTGAACTTGAGCGCGTTCGAGAGGAAGTTGTAGAGCAGCTGCTTGAAGCGTGCCGGATCGAGCACGACCTCGCTGACGTCGGGATCGATCGCCGCGTGGACGCGCACGCGTCGCGTGGCGGCCGTCGTCTTCATGATGGAGAGGAGCTCGTGGACCGTGGGCTCGACCTTGAAGGGCTCGGGCCGGAACTCGAGCTTGCCGGCCTCGACCTTGGAGAGATCGAGTACGTCGTTGATGAGGCGCAGGAGGTGGCGGCCGCTCTCGAGGATGTAGCCGACGAACTCCTTCTGCTGGGCCGCCGCGACCGGCGCCTCGTCGTCGTGCAGGAGCTCCGAGAACCCGATGATCGCGTTCATCGGCGTGCGCAGCTCGTGCGACATGTTGGCCAGGAACTGGGACTTGTACGCGCTGGCGCGCGTGAGCTCGTCGGCCTTCTGGATGAGGCCGGCGCGCGCGTCGAGGAGCTCGGTGGCCTGGCGCTGGGTCTTGCCGAGCAGCGAGCGGGTCGCGGTGCGCGCGCGGGCGACCTCGATGGTGACGGTGATCGAGTCGCGGACCAGGTGCGCGAGCTCGCCGGCTCGCTCGGTCCACGGCTCGAGCAGGACCAGCTCGATCACGCCCACCACGGCGCCCAGGTGAACGAGGGGCACGAACGCGATGGCGCGCGGATCGGCCTCGACGGCGCTGGTGCGCAGGCGCAGCGCGCCCGAGGTCGGCGCCTTGATGACGGTGACCTCGTGCTGGAGCGCGGCTTGACCGACGAGGCCTTCCCCGCGGGCGTAGCCCGTCGGTGCCGCCGGGTCGATGTCGACGCCGTAGCGCCCGAGGAGCGTGAGCTTCTCGCCGTCGGTCGCGTAGTAGAGCGCGGCGACCGGCGCGTCCAGTTGTCGCGCCAGGAACGCGACCGCCCGGTCGGCGGCCTCGCCCGGCTCGAGCTCGCCGCGGAGGCATTCGACCAGGCCGGCGTGTCCGCTCTTGAGCCAGTCCATGCGATCGCGCTCGGCGAGGAGCGCGCGCAGGCGATCCGCCATCTGGTTGGCCTGGCGGGCGGCGTCGCCCAGCTCGTCGCGCGCGGCCGCGGGGATGGGCTGCGCGAACTGGCCGTCGCCGAAGCGACGGAAGCCCGCGGCGAAGTCATCGAGCGACTGGAACAGCCCGCGACCGATCCACAGCGTGAGGATGATGACGACGATCAGGCACGCCGCGGCCACCGCCATGCGGATGCGCGCCCCGGTGCGTTGCACCTCGCTGGCCGAGTGAAAGGCCTCGGCGAGCTGCCGCTCGTCGAAGCGCGTGGCGAGGTCGAGCATCTCCGCGGCGCGCGCCTGCTCGGCCTGCATGGCCTGCATCCCGGCGACCACGTCCTCGCCGGCCTCGCCGGCGATGAGGCGCTGCGAGATCGTGACCGCCGACTCGACGTACGTCGACAGCTCCTTGCGCAGCGCATCGGCGCGCGCGGGCTCGACGGCATCGCCGGCCTCGGCCAGCTGCTCGATCAGGAGCCGGTGCTGCGCGCGCACGTCGTCGAGCATGTCGAGATCGTTGGCGGCGACCGCGTCCTGCAGCCCGCGATTGATGCGGTCGAACTTGCTCTCGAGCTTGGGCTTGAGGCCGATGCGCGGCACGTAGCTCTCCTGGATGCTCGCCAGCTGGTCATCGACGCGGCGCTCGATGTACCGACTGAGCAGGACCAGGGTGAGGAGCGCGAGCGCGTCGACCAGGACGATCGCGATGAGCTTGGAGCGGAACGTCAGCCGCATCGCGTCACCTCGTCAGGAGGACCTTGGCGCCGCGGATGTCCGTCGTCTCGGTGACGTACCCGATCGCGCCCGGGTGCGTGAGCACGTACTCGACGACCGCCGCCTCGCCGTCGACCTGGGGCGGCGGCACGCCGCGCCCCGAGAACACCTGCTGGTTCCAGTAGCGACGGACCGCCTCGATCGAGCGACCCAGGACGTCGTCGGAGAAGCGACGGCGCACCGACGACGACGGGCCGAGATCGACGGGGCGGATCACCAGATCGTCGTTCCAGCGGCTGCGCTTCTTGAGGAAGGCGTCGGTCACGAACTTGCGGTCGACCTTGGTGGCCGGCGCCTGGGGATGCGCGATCACGCGCAGGCCGTCGGCGTGGCTCGCGACGAACGAGAACGTGAGCAGCAGGATGACGATGCACGCGCGCATGGCTCGTCAGAAGTAGGCCGTGGTCTTGGCCACCAGCATGTGCCAGCGATTCGC
>DATLEB010000304.1:0-16894 GCA_035525615.1 Kofleriaceae bacterium
CCACAGCTACGGCGTGTATCGCGGCGACACCTCGTCGGTGTCGACGACCTACTCCGACGTCTGGAACAACTCGTCCGGCAACTTCGTCAGCGCATCGGCTGGCACCGGCTGCATCCAGATCAACCCGCTCTACGTGTCGACGATCGACCTGCGCCTCACGTCGAACTCGCCGGCGCGCTTTGGCGCCAACGGCGGTGGCGACATGGGTGCCCTCCCGTACGTCGCCGACGCGACGCCAGGCCTCTATGGAACGCTCTGGTCCAGCCGCACGCTCACGGCGGCGGCGAGCCCGCACATGGTCGGCGGCGACCTCATGGTCCCGCCGGGCATCACGTTGACGATCGAGCCGGGCGCCACGCTCCAGTTCCAGGCGTCGTCGGACATCATGATCGCGGGCAGCGACACGTCGCGCGGCGAGCTCATCGTCACCGGCGCGCTCGTCGCCGACGGGACGACCGCGCTGCCCATCACCATCCAGTCGAGCTCGTCGACGAGCGGCACCTGGTACGGCGTCGATCTGACGACGGCCGCGACCGGGGTGGTCCTCGATCACGTCGCGGTGCAAGACGCTCGTTACAACGTCATCTATCGCAGCACGGCAGGTGGCAACGTCCTCGGTCAGCTGATCACGCGCGAGGCGAGCAGCTACGGCCTCTGGGTACGCGCCGGCAGTCCGGCGATCGACGCGCTGACCGCGCACAACAACGGTTCGATCGGCGTGCTGGTCGAGGAGAACGGCTCGCTCACGCTCACCAATGCGGTGCTGCGCAACAACAGCTCCTACGGCCTCGCCTTCCAGCCGACGTCGTCGCGCACGCTCGTGCTCGACAACGCGTCGATCAACGCGAACGGCACGTACGGCGTCTACACCGGCGCGTCGACGGCCGGAACCGTGACGATCAAGAACACGATCATCACGAATCATAGCTACGGCGTGTATCGCGGCGACACCTCGTCGGTGTCGACCACGTATTCGGACGTGTGGAACAACTCGTCGGGCAACTTCGTGAGCACGTCGGCGGGCACGGGCTGCGTCAGCCAGAACCCGAACTACATGTCGACGACAGACCTCCGGTTGCAGGGATCGAGCGTCGCGATCGACGCGGGCACCACGGGTCCGACGGTCGATTCGCTCGGGGTGGTGCGGCCGCAGGACGGCAATGGCATCGGCGGAGCGCAGTGGGACATGGGCGCGTACGAGTTCGTGCTGACGGCGATGTGCGGCAACGGTGCCGTCGAGCCGGGCGAGGCGTGCGACAGCGGCGCGGCCAACGGGATGTACGGGGCGTGCAACGCGGGATGTACGGGACTCGGCGCGCGCTGCGGCGACGGCACGACGAACGGGCCGGAGCAGTGCGACGACATGAACGGGTCGAACACGGACGCGTGCCTCAACACGTGTCGCAACGCGACGTGCGGCGACGGGTACCAGCGCGCCGGGACGGAGGCGTGCGACGACGGCAACCAGATCAACACCGACGCCTGCGTCGGGGCGTGCGTGGCCGCGACGTGCGGCGACGGCTACGTGCGGTCGGGCACCGAGCAGTGTGACGACGGCAACATGAACAACGCCGACGCGTGCAGCAACGTGTGCATGGCGAGCACGTGCGGCGACGGCATCGTGCAGGCCGGCGAGGAGTGCGACGACGACAACGCGGTGAACACTGACTCGTGTCTCAACAGCTGCCTCGCCGCACGCTGCGGCGACAGCGTCATCCGTACCGGCATCGAGCAGTGCGACGACGGCAACACCGTGGCGACCGATGCGTGCACCGGCACGTGCCAGAACGCGTCGTGCGGGGACGGCATCACGCACGGCGGCGTCGAGGAGTGCGACGACGCCAACGCGAGCAACACCGACGCGTGTGTGATGGGTTGCGACGCCGCGATCTGCGGCGACGGCTACGTGCGCGCGGGCGTCGAGGGATGCGACGACGGCAACACCGTCGACGGCGACGCGTGCACCAACGCGTGCGTGTCGTCGACGTGTGGTGACGGCGTGGTGCAGGCCGGCGTCGAGACCTGCGACGACGGCAACGACGTCGAGACCGACGCGTGCCGCAACAACTGCTCGATGGCGATGTGCGGTGACAATCTCGTGCAGCTCGGCGTCGAGGACTGCGACGACGGCAACACGCTCGCCGGCGACGGATGTAGCCCGACGTGCGAGACCGAGGCCGGCCCCGACGGTGGCACCGGCCCCGACGCCGGCACGCCCGGGGACGGCGATGGCGGCGGCGGATGCTGCAGCACGAGCCACGGCGCGCGCGAAACCGGCGCGCTAGGAGTGCTCGCCGTGATGCTGATTCTGCGTCGCCGGCGCCGTTCAGTTTCGCGCGGTTAGCCGGTCCGGAAACGCGCGTTGAATCTTCCCGGGGCGAGGTCGGTCTGTGACCATACGTCCAGGGAGGACAGATGCGTTCACTTTCGGTACTGGTCGCGACTCTCGCCCTGGCGCTCGGCGCCGCCGCCTGCCGCATCGAGTCGGCGCCCGCTGGGCCGGTCGGCCCGCAGCCGGGCGCCGTCTACGTGCTGCCGCAGGTACAAGGGCTGACGCGGGTCGAGGCGCAGCAGCGCTTCCGCTCGGACGTGCGCGTCGAGTGGCGCGACACGAACTGCGGGATGCAGCCCGGCTACGTGTGCAGCATGGAGCCCACGCCGGGGACGGCGTACCAGGGGCAGGTCGTCGTCGTCTACGTGCAGATCGGCGTGATCGTCGATCCGTCGCGCGACCAGTACGAGCGCGACCGCGCCGAGCGTGAACGGTGGGAGCGCGAGCGCGCCGAGCGCGAGCGCGCCGACCGCGACCGCGCCGCACGCGAGCAGGCCGAGCGCGACCGGTACGAGCGCGAGCGCGCCGACCGCGAGCGCGCCGATCGCGACCGCTGGCAGCGCGAGCAGGCCGAACGCGACCGGCAGGCGCGCGAGCAATACGAGCGCGATCGCCGCGAGGCGGAGCGGCGCGAGCGCGAAGCGCGCGAAGCGTTCGAGCGGGCGCAGCGCGAGGCCAAGGACTCGAAGGATCGCGCCGAGCGCGAGCGCCTGGCGCGCGAGGCCAAGGAAGCACAGGAGCGGTTCGAGCGCGAGAAGCGCGACCGCGAGGCCAAGGAGAAGGCCGAGCGCGACCGCGTCGAACGCGAGAAGATCGAGAAGGACCGGCGGGAGCGCGAGGAGAAGGAGAAGCGCGACCGCGACGAGCGCGAGCGCCAGGCCCGCGAGAAGCGCGAGAAGGAAGAGCGCGAGAAGTTCGAGAAGGAGAAGCGCGAGCGCGAGGAGAAGGAGAAGCGCGACAAGGACGAGCGCGACAAGCGCGAGCGTGAGGAGAAGGAGAAGCGCGACCGCGAGGAGAAGGACAAGTTCGAGAAGGAGAAGCGCGACAAGGACGAGCGCGAGAAGTTCGAGAAGGAGAAGCGCGAGCGCGACGAGAAGGAGAAGCGCGACAAGGACGAGCGCGAGAAGCGCGAGCGCGAGGAGAAGGACAAGCGCGAGCGCGAGGAGAAGGAGAAGTTCGAGAAGGAGAAGCGCGACCGCGAGGAGAAGGAGCGCCGCGACCGCGACGAGCGCGACAAGAAGGAGCGCGAGGAGCGGGAGAAGCTCGAGAAGGACAAGCAGGAGCGCGACCGCGTCGAGAAGGAGAAGCGGGACCGCGACGAGAAGGACAAGCGCGAACGCGAGGACAAGGACAAGCGCGAGCGCGAGGAGCGCGACAAGGGCAAGGGCAAGTAGTCGCCCGCGGTAAGACCGGAGTAAGAGGCGCGCGAGCCGATGGCCGCGCGCCTTTTTGCATGACACCACCCGTGCATGAGACGGCTGATGGCCACGTTGCTCGTGTTGATGGCGGTGGGCGTGGCGTCGAGCGCGCGGGCGGAGCGCGGGCGACCACGCGCCGAGGTCGGCACGACCGGCGACGAGCTCGCGCGCTACGTCGGGTCGCCGGCGAACGATCGCGCGGTGCGGCGCGAGGTGAAGCGCTGGCATCGCACGCTCACCAACGGCTGCGTGGCGTACGCGTCGACGGCGCTGCGGCATGTGGGCGTCGACATCGACGAGAAGGGGAAACTCGACGGCGACGGCATCTCGCGGCTGACGCGCGGCTTCTCGCGACACCTCGAGGACAACCTGGGCTGGACGCGTGTCACGGACGCGACCGCGCTGCGCCCGGGCGACCTCGTGTTCACCGTCGACGTCGTCCCCGAGTATCCGGCGCACGTGTTCGTGTTCCACGGCTGGATCGACCGGAAGCGCGCCATCGCGCGCATCAGCGACAACACGGGTCACAAGAAGGCGCGACCGCTCTTCCCCGGACGTGACACCGACCTCGACCCGTTCGCGTACGCGCTGCGCGCGCCGTGACGCCGTCGGGCCTGCACGCGCTCCGACGATGTCGTAGCCTCACGAGGTGAGGGCCGCGTCCTACCTGCTCGTCGCCGTCGCCGCGTGCGGCGGTGGCCCCGCCACGCCACCGCAGTCGCCCGACACGCCGGTCCGAGCGGACACGCCGGTCCACACCGACACGCCCCTCGGCGTCGATCCGCCCGTGCTCGACGCGGGCGCCGCGCCGACCGTCGACGAGCCGGCGCCGATCGATGCCGGCGCCGCGCCCCCCACCGCGCGCGTCGCCGTGCTCTCGCTCCCCCTGACTCCGCAGAAGGTGTCGTGGCCGAAAAACCGCCGGCCCGCACAGCTGCACCTGCTCGGCGGCAACGCGAGCAGCAGCTGGGCCGCGGCGGTCTCCGCCGACGGCTCGACGCCGGTCGGCTTCGCGACCGGTCCCAGAGGTGAACCGCAGGCGGTCCGCTGGCGCGACGGTATGCTCACGCCGCTCGGTACAAACGGGAGCATCGCCGGTCAGCCCACGTGGGCACTCGCGACGTCTCGCAACGGCGACGTCGTCGCCGGCAGCGCTATCCGCGCGCGCGGAATCACCACACCGCTTTCGTGGAACGCCGGCGGCGACGCCACGGTGCTTGCGACGCCCGACGGCCTCGACCAGGCGAGCGCGCTGGCGGTCTCGCGCGACGGGTCGATCATCACCGGCTGCGCGGGTTGGTGCGCCGTGCTCGTGACCTGGAGCGGCGGCACCTGGGAGGCGAAGCCGGGACCGGCGCCGGGATCACGACAGTTCGCGCCCGGAACCAACGCCACCTCTGAGGACGCCGCGATCGTGGCCGGCACCGTCGGCACACACACCGACGATCCGGAAGGTCTCCGCCTGGCCGGAGCCACGGTCGAACGGCTCGGCGCCGGCACGCGCGTCGACGGCATCTCCGACGACGGCGCGGTCCTCGTCGGCAGCGCCGGCGGTCGCGCCGCGCTCTGGCGCGGCACCAAAGTCACCGACCTCGGCGTCCTCGAGGGCTACGACACGTGCCACGCCACCGCGGTCTCGGCGGACGGTGGCCGCGTCGTCGGCACGTGCCACCGCAGCGACGTGACCCAGCGGCGCACCGTCGCGTTCATCTGGGACAAGAAGCGCGGGCTCCGCACCGTCCGCGACGCGCTCGCCAAGGAGCACGAGGTCCGCCTGCCCGACGAGCTCTGGATCGATCAGGCCAGCGACATCTGCGGCTACGGCCTGACCGTGGTCGGCGGCGCGCACGCAAAAAAGGGGCAAGAGGCCTTCATGGCCATCGTGCCCCGGTAGCGCGCGTCAGCGCGGCGTCAGTGGAGGTTCGCGGCCGCGTCGATGCGGGCCTGCGCCCACGCCACGCGATTGGTCAGGTTCTTCCAGTCGCCGTCGGTGGGCTTGTCGCCCCACGCCGCGAGATCCGCCTCGGCCGTCTTCAGGTCGGCCTTGGCCTTCTCGACGTCGACCTCGTGGCTCGGCGTCGCCTGCTCCACCAGCACCTCGACGGCGCCGGCCGGATCGACGCGCAGGTAGCCCGACGACACGGCGTACCGGCCGCGCAGCTTGCCGCCGCCGATCGTCAGCACGCCCGGCTTGAGGGCGGCGAGCAGCGGGATGTGTCCCGGCAGGAGCTCGAACATGCCGAGCTCGCCCGGCGCCGTGAGACCGGTGGCGGCCTCGTGCGCCACCACGCCCTTGGGCGTGACCAGGTTGACGTCGAGCGCCGACGACGACCCGGAGAGCTGCTTCGCCTCGGCCACGATCAGCCCGCCTTCTTGGCCAGCTCGGCCGCCTTGGCGCGCGCGTCGTCGATCGTGCCGGTCATCTCGAACGCCTGCTCGGGCAGATCATCGCACTTGCCGGCGAGGACCTCCTCGAACGAGCGGACGGTGTCTTCCTTCGACACGAAGATGCCCTTGAGACCCGTGAAGGTCTCGGCGACGTGGAACGGCTGGCCCATGAAGCGCTCGATCTTGCGGGCGCGCGCCACCGTGATCTTGTCGTCCTCGCTGAGCTCGTCCATGCCGAGAATCGCGATGATGTCCTGCAGATCCTTGTAGCGCTGCAGGATGCGCTGGACCTCACGAGCGACGTTGTAGTGACGCTGGCCGACGACGGCCGGCGTGAGGATCGTCGACGTCGAGTCGAGCGGATCGACAGCCGGGTAGATGCCCTTCTCCGTGATCGCGCGGTTGAGCACCGTGGTCGCGTCGAGGTGGGCGAACGCCGTCGCGGGCGCCGGGTCGGTCAGGTCGTCGGCGGGCACGTAGATGGCCTGCACCGAGGTGATCGAGCCGTCCTTGGTCGAGGTGATGCGCTCCTGGAGACCGCCCATCTCGGTCGACAGCGTCGGCTGATAACCGACGGCCGACGGGATGCGGCCGAGGAGCGCCGACACCTCGGAGCCCGCCTGCGTGAAGCGGAAGATGTTGTCGACGAACAGGAGCAGGTCCTGCTTCTCGACGTCGCGGAAGTACTCCGCGATCGTGAGCGCCGAGAGCGCGACGCGCTGACGGGCGCCCGGCGGCTCGTTCATCTGGCCGAAGACCATCGCGGTCTTCGAGAGCACCGAGGAGCCGTCGAACAGCTTGGCTTCCTTGAGCTCGTGGTAGAGGTCGTTGCCCTCGCGCGAGCGCTCGCCGACGCCGGCGAACACCGAGTACGAGCCCGACTTCTTGGCGACGTTGTTGATGAGCTCCTGGATGAGCACCGTCTTGCCGACGCCGGCGCCGCCGAACAGGCCGATCTTGCCGCCGCGGCGATACGGGGCGAGCAGGTCGATGACCTTGATGCCGGTCTCGAACATCTCGACGTTCACCGACTGGTCGGTGAACTTGGGCGCCGCGCGGTGGATCGGGCGGGTGAGCTTGGCGTCGATCGGGCCGGCCTCGTCGATGGGCTTGCCGACGACGTTCAAGATGCGACCGAGGACGGGAGCGCCGACCGGCATCGAGATGGGCGCGCCGGTGTTCTTCACCTGCTGGCCGCGGACCAGACCGTCGGTCGTGTCCATGGCGACGCAGCGGACCATGTGCTCGCCCAGGTGCTGCGAGACCTCGATGGTGAGGTTGTCAGCCTTGTCGTCGATCGAGGTGTTGGACACGAGCAGCGCCGTGTTGATCTCGGGCAGCTCCGCCGAGTCGAACGCGACGTCGACGACGGGGCCGATGACCTGCACGATGCGGCCGAGCGAGGCCGGCGAGTAGTCGTTTCCAGAGGGCGGCGGCGTGGTTGCGGTCTTGGTGGCCATGGTGCTTGTCCTTAACCCTTGAGAGCCTCGGCGCCGCCGATGATCTCGAGCAGCTCCTTGGTGATCGATGCCTGGCGAGCGCGGTTGTACTCGAGCGTGAGCTTCGAGATCATCTCGCCCGCGTTCTTGGTGGCGCTCTCCATCGCGCTCATGCGTGCGCCGAACTCGCCGGCGATCGTCTCGAGCGCGGCCCGGTAGAGGCCGATCTGCAGATACAGCGGCACCAGGCGGGCGAGGAGCTCCTCGCGGCCCGGCTCGTACGTGTAGTCGACGCGCGTGCGCGCCGCGGCGCCCTTTTCGGGCACGACCGGCAGGATCTGCTTCACCACGACGGTCTGCGTGATGGCGCTCTTGAACTCGTTGTAGACCAGGAACACACGGTCGACGCGCTTCTCGAGGAAGTCGTCGACGATGCGGGTCGCGGTCTCACCGGCGAGCGCCAGCGCGGTGGGACCGGTGGCGGCCGCGTCGAAGCTCGCGATGTTGGCGTTGCGGCGCGAGAAGTACTGGTTGGCCTTGCGGCCGACCAGGCGCAGCGAGACCTCGCTGTCGGCGGGCAGCTCGTTGGCCACGAAGGCCTCGACCTTCTTGACCACGTTGGCGTTGAACGCACCGGCCAGGCCGCGGTCGCTGGTGAAGGCGACGATCGCGGTCTTCTTGCCCTTGCGGTCCTCGAACAACGGGTGCGCGTCGGTGCCGGCGTCCTCGGCCAGCTCGGACACCACCTGCGACAGCGCGCTGGCGTAGGGGCGCGCCGCGATGATCGCGTCCTGGGCGCGGCGCAGCTTGGCCGCCGCGACCAGCTTCATGGCGCGCGTGATCTTGCGGGTGCTCTTGACGGACCCGATGCGCTTGCGAATCGCCTTGAGCGACGGCACGGACTCAGTCCTTCTTCTCGGCTGCGAACTGCTTGGCGAAGTCCGTCAGCGCGTCGCGCAGCTGCTTGGTGGTGGTGTCGTCGAGCTTTCCGGTGGTCCGGATCGCGTCCAGGATCTCCTTCTTGCGCGACTTGATGAACGACATCATCTCGGACTCGTAGCGACCGAGCACGCCGACGGGGTAGTCGTCGACGTAGCCGTTGGTGCCGGCGAAGATGACGACGACCTGCTCCTCCATCGACATCGGCGAGTACTGACCCTGCTTGAGCAGCTCGACCATGCGCTCACCGCGCTGGAGCTGGTTGAGGGTCGCCTTGTCGAGGTCGGAGCCGAACTGCGCGAAGGCCGCCTTCTCGCGGTACGCGGCGAGCTCGAGGCGGAGGCGGCCACCGACCGACTTCATCGCCTTGGTCTGGGCGGCGCCACCGACGCGCGACACCGAGATGCCGACGTTCACCGCGGGACGGATGCCCGAGTAGAACAGGTCGGACTCGAGGAAGATCTGGCCGTCGGTGATCGAGATGACGTTGGTGGGGATGTACGCCGAGACGTCGCCGGCCTGGGTCTCGATGATGGGGAGCGCGGACAGCGAACCGCCGCCCTCCTTGTCGGACAGCTTGGCGGCGCGCTCGAGGAGGCGGCTGTGGATGTAGAAGACGTCGCCCGGGTACGCCTCGCGGCCCGGCGGGCGGCGGAGGAGGAGCGAGAGCTGGCGGTACGCCACGGCCTGCTTCGAGAGATCATCGTAGACGATGAGGGCGTGGCGGCCCGAGTCGCGGAAGTACTCGGCCATCGTGACGCCGGTGTACGGGGCGATGAACTGGAGCGGAGCGGGCTCCGACGCGCCGGCCACGACGACCGTGGTGAACTCCATGGCGCCGGCCTTGGTGAGGCGGTCGACGACGGAGGCCACCGTCGACTGCTTCTGGCCGATGGCGACGTAGAAGCAGAAGCAGTTCTGCCCCTTCTGGTTGATGATCGTGTCGATGGCGATGGCGGTCTTGCCGACGCCGCGGTCGCCGATGATCAGCTCGCGCTGGCCGCGGCCGATCGGGATCATCGAGTCGATCGCCTTGATGCCGGTCTGGAGCGGCTCGTGGACCGACTTGCGCTGGATGATGCCCGGCGCCTTGATCTCGACCTGACGCTTGTGGGTGCCGACGATCGGCTTGCCGCCGTCGATGGGCTCGCCGACCGCGTTCACCACGCGACCGATGAGCTCCTCACCGACCGCGACCTCGACGATGCGGTTGGTGCGGCGGACGGTGTCGCCCTCGCGAACCGCCTCGTACTTGCCGAGGAGGGCGACGCCGACGTTGTCCTCCTCGAGGTTGAGGACCATGCCCTGGACCTTCTCGCCGTCCCGGCCCTCGAACTCGAGCAGCTCACCGGCCATCGCGCTCGACAGGCCGTGCACGCGCGCGATGCCGTCGCCGGCGGTCAGCACGGAGCCGGTCTCGGTAACTTCGACCTTCTTGTCGTAGTTCTCGATCTGCTTGCGGATGATGTCGCTGATCTCTGCGGCGCGGATGTCCATGGCGGTTCCTTACTTGGAGAGCTGATCGCGCAGGGCGCGGAGCTGAGTGCGGAGGCTGCCGTCGTAGACGACGTCGCCGACCTTGGCGACGACGCCGCCGAGCAGCGCCGGGTCTTGCTTCTTCTCGACGATCACCTTCTTGCCCGAGAGCTGCTCGAGCGTGGTGGTGATGGAGGCCAGCTGCGCCGGCGTGAGCGCCACCGCGGAGGTGACCTCGGCCTGCACGCGGCCGGCCTTCTCCTCGATCATCGCGTCGATCTCGCGCGAGATGTCGGGGAGCGCGGTGAGGCGCTCCTTGTCGAGGAGGAGGTACGAGAACGTCTTCACGAGCTCGTGCGCGCCGATGCGCTGCAGGAGCGCGTCGACGATCGCGCGGCGGCTCGCACGCGAGTTGCGGGGCGAACCGAGCACCGAGCCGAGCTCGGGAGACACGGTGAACGCCTGGCGCAGCGCGCGCAGGTCGGTGCCGACCTTGTCGACGACCTTCTTGTCGGTCGCGAGACCGAAGAGGGCCTTGGCGTAACGGCGGGCGAGGGATCCGGCCTGCATCAGCGAGCTCCCGTTCCAGCCGAACCGGCCTGACGGCCGACGTCGGCGACGAAGGTGTCGACGAGCTTGGTGTGATCGGCGGGGGTCGCCTTGCTCTTGATGATCGTCTCGGCCGCGTTGGCGGCGGCGACGGCGATCTCGCGGGTCAGCGCGGCGCGGGCCAGGGCGATCTCCGCCGCGATGCGCTGCTCGGCGTCCTTCTGCATCGCCGCCGCCTGACGCTGGGCGTCGGCCAGGATGCGCTCCTTCTCGGCAGCGGCATCGGCGCGCATGTTGTCGAGCAGCGTCTTCATCTCGGCCTCGGCGGCCGAGAGCTTGACGCCGTACTCGTCGAGGCGATCCGACGCGGCCTTGCGGAGCTTGGCCGCCTCGTCGAGCGCGCTCTTGATCTGATCGCTGCGCGTCTCGGCCATCTTCCTCGCCGCCGGCGCGCCGTACTTGGCGAGGATGACGAGCAGGATGCCGAAGTTGATGAGCATGAACGCGAACGGCGGGCTCATCGGCTCTTCGGGCTCGTCGTTCGGGCCCATCACGCCGTCGCCCTGCTTGCCGCCGTACACGTCCTTCTTGCCGTAACCGATGTCGAAGTAGTTGAAGTGCTTCGACGGGTCGTGGTGGCCGCCGTGGCCGCCCTCGACGTGCGAGCCTTCGCCGTGCTCGCCGGTCTCGGAGAGCCCGTGCGCGCCGGGCTGGTCGCCCGCCTCGGCGGCGTGCGCGCCTTCGTGACCGTGCTGCGCGTACGCCACCGCGGGCGCGAGCGTCAGCGAGACAATGATCGCAAGGCGACGCATCACGCGACCTCCCGGCCGAGCAGCTGCTTCGCCATCTGCTTCGCGATCGCGTCGGCGCGCAACGCCAGCTCGGCGCGCGCGGCCTCGGTCTCGCTCTTCACCTTCGTGGCAGCGGTGTTCATCGCTTCCATCGCGGCCTTGCGGCTCTTGTCGGTGACTTCCTGCTCGTGCTTCGACGCCTCGGCGCGAACCGCGCGCGTCTCCTCGGCGGCCTTGTTGCGCGCCGACGTGAGCTTGTGCTCGTAGTCGGCGAGCTTGGCCTCGGCCTCGGCGTTCATGCGCTCGGCCTCGGCGCGCGCGCCGTCGATACCGGCGATACGCTTCTCGCGCAGCGCGAGATAGGGCTGAAAGAGCAGCTTGTTCGCGAGGACGAACATCGCGAGGAACAGCCCGAACTGGAGAAGAACGGTCCAGTCGATGTCGATGAGCGGGTGCCCTTCGGCCACGCTGACCAGCACCTTGTCCGCTACGTTCGGGACCAGCTCTGGATGCATTGCAACCTCTCGATAATCCTTGCGCTTTGGCTATGGAACCGTGGCGCGGGGCGCTTATACGTGCGGATCCATGGGGCTGTCAACACGACGGATGCCGCGCGCCCCAGCTCCCGGCTGCGACACGGCGCCGCGCCGACCGATCCGTGACCGACCGTCGCCCGAGTGAGCCTACTTCTCGCCGAGTGCCTTCTTCTTGACCTCGAGCACGCGCACCCGAGTCGGGCCGGTCGCCGGCCCCTGGGACCAGGCCACGTAGACCACGCCGCCCGGGCCAGTCGCCGCGACGGGCGTGACCTCGGAAGGCGCCATGACGCCGACGGGAGTGGCGGTCCACGCCTTGCCGTCCCACCAGCCGAAGCGGCCCGCGAACGGGTACGTGAAGATGATGCGGCCGTCCTCCGCGGCCACGAGGCGCTGACCGGGCGCGTACCCGTTGGCGATCTCGGGGACGTCGATCTTGATCCACTCGGTGGCGCCGGGGAGGAGCTGGACGACCTGGCGCATCCCCATCACGTAGCTCATCGCGACCGTGATGGTGCCGTCGGGCGAGTGCGCGATGGCGAGCGTCGAGTTGTCGTCGACGCCTTCGGGCGCGGGGACCTCGGTCCACTTCGATGCGGCGGCGTCCCAGCGGCGGAGCTGCAAGGTCGAGCTGGGCGCGACCTCGATCCAGCCGGCGAGCACGCCGGCCTTGCTCGTCGACAGCGCGGGCGCGCGGCGCGTGGTGCCCTCGGCGACGGCGCGGAGCAGGCCGCCCTCGCCCATCGGCTGCCACGCGGCGGCCGCCTCGTCGAAGCGGGCGACGTGCACGGCATCCTTGCTGGGCGCCTCCGTCTCGCGCCACACGGCGACGAGGCCGACCGGCGACGACTCGACGACGGGATCCATGACGCCCGCCTTGCCGCTGCCGAGCGCGGGCAGCGCGGCCCACGCGTTGTCCTTCCAGCGCGCGAGCTGGAGGACGTTGATGTCGTCCTTGTTCATCTCCTGCCAGGCGACGACGAGCGCGCCGCTCTCCTCGGAGGCGACCGACGGCTTGCCCGACGCGCGGTGCGTGGCGTCGTTGGGCGGCGCGCCGAGCGCGTCCCACGCGGTACCGCTCCAGCGGCGCACGTGCACCTTGCCCTTCTCGACAAACGCGAGCACGGCCTTGCCGTCGCGATCCGCGGCGAGCCCGGGCTCACCGGCGGAGCCATCGGCCTCGGCCGTGAACGGCTCGCCGAGCTTCTCGAGCTGGCGCGGGCCGGGGCCTGCGCCCGTCGAGATGTCGGCGTCGACCGGCGGCGGTGGCGGCGCGTCGATCGGCACCTTCTTCTTGGTCTTGCAGCCGGTGCAGGCGACGGTGGCGGCGAGGGCGAGCGGGAGGAGCAACGAGGAGAACCGCATCGCGCGGAATGTACGCCGTCTGAACATCCGAGTGCTACGATCGGCACATGCCTGATGACGCGCGGGCCCTGCGAGCGAAGGCGCGCAAGAGCTGGCCGGTGGCGCGCGCGCGTGTGCAAGATCGAGGGTCCGATCTCTTGCTCGACGTGCCCGTGGCGGAACGCATCGCGATGGTCTGGGAGCTGACGTTGAACGCCTACGCGATCCGCGGCGAACCGATTCCCGCCTACAAACGGAGCGAGGCGCCGGGCCGGGTCGTGCGCGCGAGAGACCGGTGACAACCCCCGAGCTCAATGACGATTTTCGCGACCTCCTGCAGTGTCTGCGCGACGCGCACGCCGAGTTCGTCATCGTCGGTGCGCACGCGCTCGCAGCACATGGACTGCCGCGCGCGACCGGCGACCTCGACGTCCTGGTCCGGCCCGACGCGGCGAACGCAGCGCGGGTCTACGAGGCGCTCGCCGAGTTCGGAGCGCCCCTCGCCGCACATGGGGTTACCGAGGCCGATTTCGCCACGCCTGATACCGTCTACCAGATCGGTCTCCCACCGCGGCGTATCGATATCCTGACCGAGATCAGCGGCGTGACGTTCGACGAAGCGTGGGCGTCGCGCCTCGTGGTGGCGGTGCTGGGTGCGCCGCTCGCATTCTTGGGGCGGGACGCGCTCATCGCCAACAAGCGCGCGGCGGGTCGCCCCAAGGATCTGGCCGACGTCGCAGCGCTCGAGTCGGCGGTTCAGGATCGCGATCACGGATAGTCGGGATGCGGATAGCTCGTGCCGTCGAGGCGCTTGTGACGCGCAGCGGGGGTACCCTGGTGCAGGTTGAGGTCCTTGGCCGCCGCGCTCCTGTCGGCGGTGACGGTGATGCGGGTCTGGACCTCGGGCGAATCGGGCAACCACGCCACGACCTGCTGGCGGCCGGGCGGGACGTTGTCGATGCGGTACGTGCCGTCGGCGGCGACGGCGGTGCGGCCGCCCGGACCGGCGTAGAGCGACGACGGGACGATCTTCACCTTCGCCGCCATCTGCCAGTGGATGTCGCAGTAGATGTCGATCTCGCCGGCGACGTCGAAGGTGCGCGAGCGGCCGGCGCCGGCGCGATAGCGACCGAGGTCGAAGTAGTCCTTGCCGGTGAGCGGCGAGAAGACGTTGTGATCGACGCGGTCGTCGTTGGGGAAGCGAATGGTGGTGCCGACCGGCACGACGGTGAGGCGCGGCGAGTAGGTCTGGTTCTTCTGGCGGATCTGCGGCTTGGGGCGCGGCGCGCCGGGCGCGTCCCTGGCGTCCTTGATGTAGACGACGACGTCGCTGTAGTTGAAGGTCTCGAGCTTCTTGCCGTCGCGATAGACGACCACCTTGCCGGTCACGCTGCCGACCGGCCGCGGCGGCGGTGGCGCCGGTTGCGGCGGCGCCGGTTGCGCGAGCACGACACCGACGAGCGCGGCGGCCACGACGACCGCGAGCACGGCGATGCGTTCAGTTCGTCGAGACGACGAGCGCGGTGGTGAGCACGTCATTGGGGAACTCCGGGATCGCTCCCAGCTCCTGGTTGTGGGTGTACTCGATCTTGGCGATCGCGCGGTGCGTGAGCTCGAGGCGCACGCCGACGGTGGCGCGCGCGAGCTCTGAGACGTAGACGAAGTCGACGCCCTGCTGGTGGAGCGCGTCGCGCCAGTCGACGCGCACGTAGGGCTCGAGCCAGTTGCGCGCGCGCCACCCGGCGAGGAGGTACGCGCCCTTGTAGCGGAGGCACGCGACGTCGGCGCACGGCACGATGCCGTTCATGCCGGCGCCGGGCGCGCGGCACTGCACGTACTCGACCTGGAGCTCGACGTCGTGGAAGTCGTCGACGTGCGCGTCGACGCCGAGGTGCCACTGCAGGTCGGCGGCGTCGGGCGGGCCGTGCTGCGGACCGATGGCGCCCGAGAAGCCGATCTCGAGGCCGGTGCCGAGATCGTCGAGGACGCGGGCGGCGCGACCGGCGACGGTGGGGATGGTGTCGCTGACGATCGAGTGATCGGGCTCGAACTGATCGACGAACATGTCGCCGGCGGTGATCGCGACCGCGAGCGTGCTGTCGCCGGAGCGCATGCGGGCCTGCATGCCGAGCGGATAGCCGCAGATGTAGCGGCAGATGAGCGACGGGGTGACGCTGAGGCGGCCGGTGGGATCCTGATCGCGATACTCGAGGCCGACCACGCTGTCGGTGCGGCCGGCGGTGAGCCACAGCCACGGCGCGCGCAGCGGCCGGTACTCGATGCGCGCGATCGCGACGTCGAAGAGATCGCCGGAGGAGCGCGGCAGGAGCTCGGCGCGCGCGCGCAGCGTGATCTCGTCGGTGACGTCGCGGTCGATGACGAGGCCGAGCGAGTTGACGATGAAGCCGGGCCGGCCCTCGCTGTCGATGGTGTCGTCGGTGATGGCGCGCGATGCGCCGAGATCGGCGGGCTCGCCGCGCGCGTTGACCGCGGTGGATAGCGGGTCGCCCATGAGCACCCACTCGGCGGGGATCATGCCGTCGTACTCGGGGAAGACGCGGTGGCCGGTGTCGCTGCGCACGCCCGACCCGTCGCCGCCGGTGGCGAAGAAGCCGACGTCGACGTACGCGTTCACGTAGCGCGACAGCGGCGCGAGCGCGTCGAGGCGTTCGCGATCGCGCTGGATCTCGCGGCGCAGCTCCTCGAGCTCCTCGTCGCGCGCGGTGGCGTCGAGCGGCACGGGCTCGACGGGCTCGTCCGCGAACGCGGTGCTCGCCGAGAGCAGGAGGGCGAGCGCGGCGACGCGCGTCACTGGCGTAGCTCCATCGGGATGGGCGCGCCTGTGAGCGTGTGCAGGAACGCGACGAGATCGGCCAGGTCGTCGTCGGTGAGCTCGAGCGGCAGCATCATCGGGTGCTTCTCGCCGGAGAACCCGGCGTCGTCGCCGCCCCAGCGATAGAAGTCGATGACGCCCGCGAGCGAGTCGATCTGCCCCGCGTGCATGTACGGTCCGGTCTCGGCGATGTTGCGCAGGCCGGGCGTGCGGAACTTGCCGTCGTCGGCGGCGTCGCCGGTCTGGCGACCGCGACCGAGGTCGCTCGACGGGACGTACTGGAACGACGCGCCAGGACGGTGCTGCTGCACGCCGGTGTTGCGGAACTCGCCGTCACCGAGCAAGGGACCATTGTGGCACTCGCTGCACAGCGCGGGTCCGATGAAGAGCTCGAGGCCGCGCTTGGCCGCGTCGTCGATCGCCGTGAAGTCTCGGTCGAGATACTGATCGAACGGCGAGTCACCGCTGACCAGTCGCCGCTCGTAGGCCTCGATCGCGAGGCTCGCCGCGACGAAGATCTGCTCGTCGTCGGCGAGGGCCGCGGGCGGATCGAAGATGCCGTCGTACTCGGCCGAGTAGCTCGCGCGGATCGTGCTGGCCAGCGCCGCCTTCGTCGTGTTGAGGAGCGGCGGCTTGGTCAGCGGCACGACGAGCAACGGCGCGAGCTCGGCGAACTCGCCGTGCATGAGGTACGTGCGCTGGTACGCCGCGTTCACGAGCGACGTCGCGTTGCGGCCGGTCCATGCGGCGCCGAGCGACGTCGCGTTCGGTTTCGATCGCCGATCGGTGAACCACGCGTCGGGCTGATGACAGCTCGCGCACGAGATCCTGCCGACCTCGCCGGCGGCG
>DATLEB010000307.1:0-18669 GCA_035525615.1 Kofleriaceae bacterium
TTCCGGGTCAGGTAATAGGGATCGACGCCGATGCAGTGGCCCCCGACCAGCCCGGGGCGGAACGGCAGGAAATTCCACTTGGTCCCGGCCGCCCGCAGCACTTCGGCGGTGTCGATGCCTACCCGCTGGAAGATGATCGCCAGCTCGTTCATGAGCGCGATGTTGAGGTCGCGCTGCGTGTTCTCGATGACCTTGGCGGCCTCGGCGACCTTGATCGACTGCGCCTTGTGCACGCCGGCGGTGACGACGGCGGCGTAGGCGCGAGCGACGCGCTCGAGCGACTCGGGCGTGTCACCGGAGACCACCTTCATGATGCGCTCGAAGGTGTGCTCCTTGTCGCCCGGGTTGATGCGCTCGGGCGAGTAGCCGAGGAAGAAGTCCTGACCGGCCTTCAGCCCGGAGAGCTGCTCGAGGATCGGACCGCAGACGTCCTCGGTGACGCCGGGGTAGACCGTCGATTCGTAGCAGACGACGTCGCCCTTCTTGAGGTGCGGACCGATCGTGCGCGACGCGCTGATCATCGGGCTGAGGTCGGGGCGGTTGTTGTTGTCGATCGGCGTGGGGACCGCGACGATGAAGAACGTACAGTCGTGCAACCGCTTGGGATCGGCGGTGAGCTCGAGCTTGGTCGAGGAGCGCAGGTCGTCGGCGGTGGTCTCCGCCGTCTCGTCGTGGCCCTTGAGCAGCTCGTCGATGCGCTTCTGTCGGATGTCGAACCCGACGGTCGGCAGCTTGCGCCCGAAGCTGATGGCGACCGGCAGCCCGACGTAGCCGAGGCCGATGACGGCGATCTTTTCCTGCTCCAACGCGATCATTTGCGCCGGAGGTAAACACGAAGCTGGGCGTGACGACAAGGCGCATGTGCTACCGTGCCCGCGATGTTCGCGACGCTCGGTGGCGTGCTCCTCGGCCTGGTGGTCGGCGTGCGGCACGCGTTCGAGCCCGACCACTTGGCCGCCGTTTCCACGCTGGTGACCGAGTCGAATCGTGATCCGGGCGGCGCGAAGCGCGGCGCGCTGCTCGGTGCCGTGTGGGGTATCGGCCATACCCTCGCGGTGGTCGTGGTGGGGCTGATCCTCATCGCCGCGGGAGCGCTGGTGCCGGCCAACGTCGAGCGCGCGCTCGAGCTGGCGGTGGCGTTCATGCTGGTCGGGCTCGGGGCTCGCGCCATCGTTCGCGCGGTGCGCGACGGCCAGCGCGGCGCCGTATCGCAGCATTCACACGGCGTGGCACACGGCGTGGCACACGGCGTGGCACACGGGATGGCGCACGGGACGGCGCACGCGGCCGGCCGCGGCCGCACGCATCACGCGCACCCGGCGCCGGACGGCGGCCACGTGCACGTCGGCAGCGCGACACTGGCGTGGCGTCCGCTCGCGATCGGCGTCATCCACGGGCTGGCGGGCAGCGGCGGGTTGACCGCGCTGGTCTTCGCGGAGCTCCCGAGCGACGGCGCGCGCATCATCTACATGCTGCTGTTCGGTGCGGGCTCGGTGGCGGGCATGGCGCTCGCGTCCGGGATCGCGGGGATGTCGCTGGCGCGGGTCGCGCGTGCGCCCGAGACCATGCGGCGCATCGGCGCGGTCGCCGGCGCGATGTCGATCATCGTCGGCGTCGCGTGGGGCGTCCCGCTCCTCGCGTAGCGGCGAATCAGCGAGCCCGGCGGCGGCGCTCCTTCTTGCCGCGCGCGATCTCGGTGGCGAGGGCGTCGAGCTTGTGGGCCCAGAAGCGGCGGAACGGATCGAGCCACGCGTCGATCTCGCGGAGCGGCGCGGGGTCGAGGGAGTAGACGCGGCGCTGGCCGTCGGCGCGCACGGCCGTGAAGCCGCCGTCGCGGAGGACCTTGAGGTGCTGCGAGACCGCCGGCTGCGAGATGTCGAAGTCGCGCTGGACCGCGTCGACGATGTCGCCCGACGCGCGCTCGCCGGCGGAGAGCAGCTCGAGGATGCGGCGGCGCACCGGATCGCCGAGGACGTCGAACGCGGCGGCCGCGGCGGCGGCGGCGCGGCTCACGGCGCCTCGGGCGGCGGGCCGCCGGTGTAGAAGGCGAACGTCCGCGCTGCCGACTCGAGCGCGAGGGTGCGGTCCTCGCCGGCGGCGATGGCGGCCTGCCCCCATCCGTCGTTGGCGCTGCGCACCAGCTGCTTGCCCTCGGGCGAGCCGAAGAACGCCATCTCGTCGAAGCCTTGGCCCTTGTCAAAGCCGGTCGTGACGTGGAGGTGCAGGCCGTAAAGCGTGAGATCCCAGCCCACGCCGACGGCACCCGGCCCGAACTTCTCCCAGTGCGGATCGACGTGAGCCATGTGCTCGAGCACGAGGTGGGCGCCGCTCGCGCGTTTGCTCAGCGTGACGTCGATCCACGACACGCCGCCGCCGAATTCCCACGTGGCGGCGAGGTGGTGCGGCGGCTCGCATGCCGTGATGGAGCCGCCGGCGTTGCCCTCGAGCTGGTAACGACCGCCCAGCTTCAGCTCGCCGGTGATGGGCATGAACCAGCGCACGAGGCGATCGGGCGTGGTGATCGCGTTCCACAGATCCTCGACGGACGTGTCGTACGTGCGCGAGGCGATGACGACCTTGGCCGGCTTGCCGTCGCGCTCGCGGGTCTCCACCACGCGCGTGACCGTGCCGAGATAGCTCGCGATGTCGATGCTCATGCCGCAAATATAAGCCGACACGAATATAAGACAACACTTATATCTCGACCGGGCATGGCTGGGTCCGCCGCGGACCCAGGCTTACA
Source organism: Kofleriaceae bacterium (assembly GCA_035525615.1). Lineage (GTDB taxonomy): Bacteria > Myxococcota_A > Polyangia > Haliangiales > Haliangiaceae > UBA2376. The sequence continues at coordinate 2,744 of DATLEB010000307.1, forward strand.
GCCCGATGCCCGCGATCAGACGGACCCAGACCTTACCGAACTGGTCGTCGACCGCGGTGGCGCGCCCGAGCGTGTCGAGGCGCGCGTAGACGCCGGCGGCGATCCAGTACTCACCGCGCTGGGCCATGAACGTCGGGCCGGCGTAGTGGTGGGCACCGCTCGGTGATCCGGAGCCGGCGCCGGCGGTGCCGTCGTCGCTGGCGTCGTCGAAGCGCCCGCGCACCCAGTACTCGCCGCCGACCGTGAACGCCGGCGTGATCTCGTATGTGACGCCGGCCGACGGGTTGTAGACGTACTTGGTGACGTCGTCGACGAAGTACCACTCCTGCTCGATCCACAGGTTCGCTGCGGCGCGCAGGCGGCCGGCGCGGTAGTCGAGGATGAGCTTCTCCTCGACCTCGATCTCGTCGTGGAACGTGGCGACCTCGCCGTACGCGGCGAGCTGCACCGGCCACTCCGGGCACGAGAAGCGCCAGCGCAGGCGCTGCTTGATGCCCTGGAAGCGGAGGAACGGCGTGTCGACGGTCGCACCCTGGCGGAACGCGAAGTAGAGGCCGTACTCGAGGCGATCGGTGAGGCCGTACTCGAGCTCGGTCTGCAGCTCGTAGCGCGGGACGAGCGTGCTCTCGGCGGTGCCGTCGGGGAGCTCGCGCTCGAGGCGGACCGGGATGATGTCGACGAACTGCTCGACCTCGAGGTGGCCGCGCGCCGACGTCGACGCGTTGTACGTGAACGGCAGGTTGCGCGGGTTGGCGAGCGCGATCGACGGAGCTGCGACGAGTGAAGCGACGAGCACGACGAGCCGAGCAAGCAACGACTTCTTCATGGCGGGGATTCCTGGGGCGGGGGCAACACCCACGAGTACGGCAAGAGCGTGTCGCCGGCGGCGGCGAGGTCGACCTCCGGATCGACCAGGCGCGCGCGCGGGCGGCCATTGAGCGAGACCATCACGTCGGCGCGCACCTCGGGGTGTGCGACGCCGCGGCGGCGAAAATCGGCGGCGACGACGTGCGCGGCCTCGAGCACCATGTCGGGCTGCGTCGCCATCATCGACGCCTGGTAGCGCGTCCAGTACGCGGTCGCCGGCATGCGCCACTCGCGCCCGCTGTCCGGATCCCGGACGATGAAGTCGGCGACGCCGCTCTTCTCCATCACCATCACGTTCCAGCCGAAGCGGATGCCCTCCTCGTTCCACAGCGCCGGGCCGGGATACGCGAACGAGCGCAGCGGCAGGAGCACCTGCAGCGCGAGGTGCACGGCGAGCACGCCGGTCGCGACGCGGCCGAGCGCGGGGGCGCGCGCCGCCGCGGCCATGGGCTTCCAGTCGAGGAAGCGGCGCGGCCAGTCGGGCGCGAAGAACACCGTGGCGAGCGCCGTCATGATCCACGGGAACATTCCGAGGTGGAAGAGGCGCGCCGTCAGCACGTGGAACAGGATCACGACGGCGTAAGCGAACGGGCGCGTGCGCGACCAGAGCAGCCACGCGACGATCGTGAGATCGAAGAGCGCCGCGCCCCAGCTCAGGAGGTACGGCGCCCACGGGTGGACGAGCAGCGGGCCGACGACGGGCACGTCGCCGGCGCCGGCCAGCCACGCGGTGAGCGGCTGCGCGTGGAACAGCCAGTCCGGCTGCAGCTTGGCGATGCCGCCGAAGACGTAGACCACCGCGATCTGCGCGCGCACGGCCCAGAGCGCGGCGCGCGGCACCGTCGCCGGACCGCGCAGCCCGCCGAGCGGCAGCCACGCCATCACGAACGACAGCACGATGACGAGGTAGTAGTGGTTGAGGTAGTTGGTCTTGTCGCAAAGGTGCGCGTACGCGAAGAGCGCGCCGAACGCGAGCATCGCCGGGCGGTACCAGCGGCCGAGCGCGACGAGGAGCGCGCATGCGCCCATCGCCGCGAAGTGGACGTACATGCCGATGCCCGGCCACGGCTTCACCCACTCGAAGCCGGCGTACGTGAAGAAGCGATCGGGCTCGAGGTAGTACGAGGCGATCCAGCCGTTCGCGAAGAAGCGCGCGACCGCGATCATCATCAGCACGCCGAAGAGGACGCGCAGCGCGACCAGCGAGGCGGCGTCGACCGGCTCGGCGAGGTGCGCGCGCAGCTGCGCGTACGAGCTCGGTCTAGTCGCCATCGTTGTCGTTGAAGCTGAGGGTGGCGCCCAGCACCGAGATGACCTCGGTGGCCAGCGTGAGTCGGAGCGCGCGCGTCGCTTCCCACGCCGCGTCGACCTCGGGGGCCTGCGCGGCGACCGACGCGGCGAACGGGCGCGGGATGGCGGCGACCGCGGCCTGCGCGGCGGCGAGCTCGGTGCGCACGCGCCGCGCGGTGGTCGGGCTGGTCCGCTCGACGAGCGCCCCGAGTCCGCCCGCGTCCGTGCCGTCGAACGCCGCCTCGATGCCGCGCAGGTTGGCGAGCATGTCGTCGATGCTCGCGTCGGAAGGCGCCGAGACCACGAGATCGAGCTGCGGGACGCCGCCGTTCTGCTTGCCCATCGGCTTCCCGAGGCGCGCGTCGGCGACGTACTCGCTCAGGAACACCATCTCGTTGACGACCGCGTCGGTCGCGTCCTTCACGGTCGCGAACGGGCCCGCGCCGCCGATGTCGGCGACGTTCACGACGAACGCGCCGCCATCCGCGCGCCACGCCGCATCGAGCGCCGCGGCATCCGTCGCGAGCACGGTCGCCGCCGCCGCGAGATACGCGCGCCGCCGGTCCGCGTTCGCGCCGGTCGTGAGCGCGTCGATCACCGCCGCGTCTCCGCCTTCGGCATCGAACAGCAGCTCCTCGACCGCGTGAAACCCCTTCTTGTTGGCGCCGAGCCCGCCCACGTACGCGGTCGTCAGCTCCGCCGTCCCCGCGATCTCCGTCTCGATGCGCGCGCGGTCGACCGGCCACTGATCCATCCGCGAATCGAACAGGTCCTCCATCACCGGCCCTACCCGGAACACCATCGACGCCTGCCACGGCTCGCGCGCCGCCCGCCACGCCGCCTGCGCCACCTCGAGCCGCGCCTCATCCGGCGCCGCGATCAACGCATCGACCGCGCCCCGCATCTCGGCCGCGCGCTCCGCCAGCTCCTCATGCTGCGGCGCGATCACGTTCTCCGCCACATCCCGCAACATCCGCTTCCGCGGCCCATCCCCCATCGGAATGTCCACACAGGCGGCCACGATCGCGACGACCACCGCGATCGCCGCGACAGCCGCCCCGAAGGGGGTCACTCTCCTATATCGTAACAACGCGGAGTTCCTTGGCTTTTGGACCCCAATGTGTCGCGCGATCACGGAACACATTGGGTCCCAAAACGCGAGCGATACTCGACAGTTCGGACCCAGGAGAGTGACCCCTCACAGGGAGTCCAGGAAGGTGAGGAGCTGGGCGCGCTCGGAGGAGGAGAGGGCGCGGAAGGCGTCGCGCGAGGTGGAGGCTTCGCCGCCGTGCCAGAGGATGGCTTCGGCGAGGCCGCGGGCGCGGCCGTCGTGGAGGTAGAGGGAGTGGCCGCTGGTGATCTGGAAAAGGCCGACGCCCCAGAGCGGTGGCGTGCGCCACTCGGTGCCGTCGGCGAGAAAGTCGGGGCGGCCGTCGGCGAGGTCGGGGCCCATGTCGTGGAGCAGGAGATCGGTGTATGGGCGGATCGTCAGGCCGACCAGCTCCGGGAGATCGGAGGATGTGCCGGTGGTCATCACGGGTGTGTGGCACGAGGCGCAGCCGGCGTCGCGGAAGAGGGCCTTGCCCGCGAGCACGTCGGGCTCCTGCACGTGACGGCGGCCCGGCGCCGCGAGCGTGAGGCCGTAGTACGTGAGGTCGTCGAGCTTGTCGCCGTCGAGCTCGGCGCCGTCGGGATCGTCGCCGTCCGGCGCCGACGCGCACGCGGTCTGCACCGGCGGACAGTTCTGCTGCGGGAAGAGCGGCGACGTGATGCCGAGATCGCCGAGCGACGCGCCCGCGCTCTGCTGACGCATCGACGGCTGGTTCGCCTTCCAGCCGAGACGACCGAGGCGCGCCATCCCCGCGGCCTCGTCCCACACGTCATTGGCGCGGCCGCTGATGCCGTCACCGTCGACGTCGTCGGGATCCGCGAGCGCGCGCACGTCCGCCTCGGGCACGAGCTCGAGCAACCCGAGCCCCGCCACCTGCGGCGCCACGCGCACCGACGTCATCACGTCCGCCGCCATCGCACCGAACGCGAGATCGCGGAACGCGAGCGTCGGCCGCCGCAGGCTGTACGGCGTCCCGTCGTCGTACGTGCCCGGCTCCTCGGTCCACGTCAGCTCGGCCGTGCCTTCACCCGGCACGCCCAGGATGCCGGTCGGATTCAGCTGGCCGCCGTACTTCGGCTCGCCCACCGGCCCGCCGTCGGCGGCGACGCCCGGCACCGAGAGCCGCACCAGCGACGACAGCATGGGCTCGCCCGGCTCGGGCGGACGCCCGCGGCCGTCGAGCGAGTGACACGAGCTGCACGAGCGCGCGTTGAACGTCGGCCCGAGCCCGTCGATGCCCGACGTCGACGCCGGCGCCGTCACCCAGTTGCGATCGAAGATCGAGTCGCCGACGAAGAACGCGTCACGGCGTGCCCCGACCAGCGCCGGCGCCACGTGGGTGAACGCCGTGCGCGTCGCGTCGAACGCCGTGCCACCGACGCCGCCCGCGTACTCCTCGCCCGGCTCGTACTCCGAGCCATCGTCGCCACCGCATGCAGCCGCGGCGAAGGTCAGGATCGAGAGGACAGCGGTACGGCGCACGGCGGGTTCATAGCTCCGTCGACACCGGGACGTCGAGCGCTTCCGCGATGTCGACGACGGTGTCGCCGACGTCCTGGATCGCGCGCACCGCGTTCAGTACGGCCATGCGTCCCGCCGAGCTGTCCTCACCGAGGATGGCCTGGTCGAACGGCGCCGGAATCGCGTTGATCGCCGTGATCGCCGCGGTGAGCTGCGTCTTCATGCGCGTGTCGAGCGCCGCGTCGCGGGTCGCGACCAGCTCGTCGAGCCCGGCGCCATCCTGGCCGTTGTAGCGGCCGAGGTACACGTTCTCGATGCCCTGCATGTTGCCGATCAGGTCGTCGCGCGTGGTGTCGCTGAAGCAGGAGTGCTCGTCCTCCTGATCCTTGTTCTCGTACGCGGTCAGCATGCGCTCGCCCGACAGCTCCGACGCCGCCAGCGTGCCGATGCCCGTCAACATGCGCGTCAGCGACTCGACCGGCGCGCCCGTGAACGTCGTCTTGTAGCTCGCGTCCTCGGCCCAGCGATCGGACACGTGCGTGAGATCGTCGACGAGTAGCTGCGTCACCACCGTGAGGTACTGGCGGCGGCGCAGCTGGTTCGACGCGGTGCCGCCGTCGGCGTAGTCGGTGTGCGGACGCGCGCCCGGCCCGTTCGCGTTCATGTCCTGCCCCCAGAGCAGGAACTCGACGGCGTGATAGCCGGTCGCCACGTTGGCGTCACCGCCGACGAGGTTGGCGGCGCCGAGCGCATTCGCGTCGATGGTCGGGAAGCCGGTCGTGTCGTTGATGATGCCGGCGGTCGCGTTGCCCATGACGTAGTCGACGTACGCCTCGTCCATCGGCCACGCGTTGATGAGCGGCTCGCGCTCGTCCGCGGGATCGTCGATGGGTCCACCGTAGAAGCGGAAGGCTTCCGTCGGACGGTACGCGAGACGCGCCGAGACCCACGCCGTGCGCGCGGCGGTGAGCGTGTCGGCGGACGGCGCGGCGACGAACGCGTCGACCGCGGTCTGCAGCCCCTCGACCCCGTCAACCGCCATGACGTACGACGTGCGCACCGCGTCGGCGTAGCGCTCGATCACGGGCTGCGCCTCCGTCGCCAGGTCACCACCGTCGTCGCCGCCACACGCACCGAGAGCTCCGACGGCCACCAAGGGAAGCAAACGCGACTTCATATCAGCCGGGTTTACCACGCGTGGTCAGCTAGTTACAACGAACTTGATCTATGAATTCAAATTCCCTTTCAACCTACGAGGAGTACTCCGAGAAATCGGTCCTTGGGCATGAGGCGGGCCAGCGCCAGCAGCTCCTCTTCCTTGCTCCGGTGGGCGCGCCCCACCAGCACCACGCCGTCCATGCACGCCGCCGCGCTCGCGTGCTCGCCGATGAGATCGAAGCCGGTGAGGTCGCAGAGGATGTGCGCGAACAGATCGCTGCCGTCGAGCAAGAGGCGCGCGAGCGCGGGCACGACCTCGCCGGCGCGCTCGACGCGCGCGGGTGAGAGCAGCGCGAGCGAGCCGGCGAGCCAGCGCGTCGAGAAGACCTCCTCGCTCTTGTCGCTGCCGACGAGCGAGCGCAGCCCCGGATAGCGGACGTTGGCGTCGACGACGGCGATGGTGGCGCCGGTGAGATCGCACAGCGCCGACCCGATCTGCACCAGCACCGGCGGCACCGCGACCTCGCGATCGGCGGGGACGAAGCCGACCGCCTTCGCGCCGGCGCTCGTGAGACGACGCGCGATCCGGATCGCCTCGCTGCGAACTTCTGGCAGACGCTCGTCGGTCGCGAGCTCGATCCCGAGCGCGGCGAGCGGCGATTCGTCCGTCACGCAGCCAGGCTACCGCACTTATGAGATACGTAGGCCCATGAGCCCCGGAGACGAGGAAGCCACGGACCCCGGCGCGGTGCTGCCCAACGAGAAGGTGACCGTCGTGGCGATCGACTTCTCGGCGGTGGGTCGGCGCGCGCTGCACTGGGCGCTCGAGCACGTGGCGCAGGTGGGCGGCGCGCTGCACGCCGTGCACGTCGTCGATCGTCACTGGCGCGCGAGCGACCTCAAGTCCGACGCCGGCGCGATCGCGCGCGAGCTGGGCGACGTCGAGCGCGTCGCCAGCGACGAGCTGCGCGCGCTGGTCGGCGAGCACCAGGGCCGCGTGCCGGCGATCCACCAGCACGTCGCGATGGGCAAGCCCGCCGACGAGATCGTGCGCGTCGCGCGCGACCTCGGCGCGCACACCGTCGTGATCGGGAGCCACGGCCACGACTCGATCGCGCACCTGCTCGTCGGCTCGGTCGCCGAGCGCGTGGTGCGCACCGCGCACTGCACCGTCGTCGTCGTGAAGGGGACGGTGTAAAGTTTGACAAGTTTGACTAGTTTGCAAACTTGTCAAACTTGACAAACTTTACACCGTCCCCAGTCACAGGAGCGCGAGGATCGCGACGCCGGCGACGGCGAGCACCGCGCCGAGGAAGCCGGCCCAGCCGACGCGCTCGCCGCGCGCGAGCACGAGCGGGATGACGAGGATCGGGGAGAGCGACATGAGCGAGGCGGCGACGCCGGCCTTGGCGTGGGTCACGGCGTAGAGCGAGAGCGCGATGCCGATGCACGGGCCGAGGAGCGCGCCGAAGGCGGTGGCGCCCATCGCGCGGCGATCGCGCACGGCGGTGGCGAAGCGGCCGAGCCAGCCGGCCGCACCGAGCACGACGGCGAAGCCGGCGATGCCGACGATCATGCGAATCTGCGTGGCGGGCACGGCGTCGTAGCCGGCCATGCCCTGCTTCGACAGCAGCAAGCCGCCGGCCTGGCCGAGCGAGCCGCCGATGCCGAGGACGACGCCGCGCACCGACGCGCGCGGAACGATCACGCCCGCCGTCTTCCCGCGCTCCGAGACCGCGAGCATCACGCCCGCGACGATCACCGTCATGCCGGCCAGCTCTGCGAACGAGGGCTGCTCGCCGAGCGCGATCCACGCCAGCGCCGCCGTGAAGATCGGGACCGCGGTCGAGAGGACCATGGTCCGGCGCGCGCCGATGTCGACGTACGCGCGGAACGTGCACAGGTCGCCCAGCACGATGCCCACCAGCCCCGACGCGCCGAGCCAGCCCCATTGCGCAGCGGTCGCGTCGCTCGGGAACGGCAACCCGCGCGTCACGAGCGCGAGCACGGTCAGCCATGCGAAGGCGAGGATGACGCGCGCGAGGTTGAGCGACAGCGATCCGATGCGGCGGGCGCCTGCCTCGAAGGCGAGCGACGAGACCGTCCAGCACGTCGCCGTGCCCAACGCCGCGAGCTCACCGGACTGCATCGAGGCGCCCAAGGTAGCATCGAGTCGTGAGCGCGCAGCACGAGCGTGATCTCTTCCCGGATCTGCCGGGCGAATCGCGCTCGGACTGCGCGCGCTGTCCGCTCGCGCGCGAGCACGTGGAAGCGCCGTGGCCGTGGCGGCTCGACGACGACGGTCGCTGCTGCACGTATCACCCGACGCTCTTCAACTTCCGGGCGGGACGCGCGCTGGCCCGCGGCGGCGAGAGCGCGGCGCTCGTCCTCGCGCGCATCGCCCGGCGCGACGGAGTCACGCGGCTCGGCATCGGACCGCCGGCCGGATGGATCGAGCGCTACGACGGCGGCACCGCGTTCGGGCGCGACGCGTCGCTCCGCTGTCCGTACTGGGTCGGCGGCGCGCACACGTGCGGCATCTGGGCTGACCGTCCCGCGGTGTGCCGCGCGTGGTTCTGCCGGCACGACCACGGCTTCGAGGCGGCGTCCACCTGGTCGCAGCTCGGCGACGCCGTCGGCGACGCGGAGGAAGCGCTCGCGCGGCGGCTGTGCGATCAAGGCGCGCCGCCCGACGCGGACCGCGCCGACGCGAGCGAGTGGGCCGACTGGTTCCGCTGGTGCGCCGAGCGCGCGACGATCCTCGCCGATGGCGCGCCGCCCGATCCCGACGAGCGCGTCCTCGCGCATCGCGACGCGCTCGTGCGGATCCGTTCCGGCGCGCGCCCCGCGCTTCCCGACCGGCTCGTCCCCTCGGTGTCCGCGATGTGGCGGGCCCCCGCCCCGGCCGACGAGCGCGTGCTCCTGGCCGGCTACTCGACGTTCGACGCGATCGACCTGCCCGCGTCGGTCTTCACGTTCCTCTCGCGCCTCGACGGCGCCACGGCATGGCGCGACGCGCTCGCCGGCGTCCAGGGCGTCGACGAGGATGTTGTCCGCGAGCTCTATCGGACGGGCGTGATCCGCGCCGCGTGATGGCCTCCGCGCCGCGACACCCCACCCTGTCGCCTCACGAAGCGCCGTCCCTGGGCAACGTGTCCACCTTGCGCAGTCCCGCCTTGGTGAGTCGCACGCCCAGCTTCAGGCGCGCGCTCGACGTCGCGGCGCGATAGTGATGGTGCCCGCGGTCGGCGATGGTCTCGAGCGGATCGCGGCGCTCGAGCCCGGCGCTCTCGAGCCAGCCGCGCACCTTGCCGTGCAGCGTCTCGTCGACCGTCATCCACACCAGGCTCTTGTGCTGCGTGAGTCGCCACGTCGAGCGCGGCTCGCGCACGTACACCGCGACGTCGACGTGACCGTTGCGCAGGAGCTCGACGTCGAAGTCGTCGAGGAACCGCAGCGCGCGCCGCGTGTCGCGCAGGCGCGGCGTGAGCCACACGTCGGTGGTCGTGCCGTCGTCGTAGTGGTCGGCGATCTGCACCTCGACGTTGTCGACGATCGGCAGCCGCTCGACGACCTCGAGGAAGCGCTCGCGCGCGTCCGTGCCCTCGGCGACCGCCTCGATCACCAGGGCCTCGTCGGCGACGCGCTCGGCGAAGCCACTCATCACCGACGGACGCGGTCCGTCATCGAGCGCCGCCACGATGCCGCTCGGCGGACGGAACGTGCCCAGGCGCTCGTGCGGCGTGTCGCGCTCGACGACGACGCCCTTGCCCACCGACTCCCCGAGCGGCACCTCGCCCGGCGTCGCCGGCGCCGCCGCCAGCGGCCACACCTCGCCGCGCTTGCCCAGGCGCACCGCGGCCACGCCGATCGCCGCGCCGAGATGATCGCCGGGCGCGACGACCAGGCGCACGCCGTCGCTGCTACCGAACGCGATCCGCCACCACTGCTCCTTCATCGTCCGCTCATCGTCCGCTCATCGTCCGCTCGCTGGCCTCACGGCGCGTCGACGCCCGCGTCGGGATCGAAGCCGCCCAGCCCGGCGTCGAGCGGCGGCGCGATGACCCCGGTCAGCTTGATGATGACCACCGAGACGTGATCGTTGACCAGACCGCCGCGCGCGTCGCCGTCACCCATGAGGCCGCCTGGCACGTTGGCGCGCCACACCGATTCGTACGGAGCGTTGCTCGACATGAAGTAGCCGCGGTTGCTGGTGCTGGTGAAGCCGACCGTCTGCAGGTTGTCGTCGGGATAGACCACGGTGGCGTTTCCGGTCGTGGTCACCGTCGCCCCCGCGACCGGCTGGCCGGCGGCGTCGACGACCACGCCGAACACCATACCTTCCTCGGGCAGATCGGAAAGCAGCTGCAGATCGAGGAGGTCACGCAGCATCAGGCGCCCGACCATGTAGCCGTCGACGCGGATCGGCGACTGGGCGCTCTCGATCGGGAAACACGTGATGGTCGGCGCCGCGACGCCCTGCATCGCCACGCGCAGGCAGCGCGTGCCGGTGGGCGGCTCGAGCAAGGTGCCGGTCCAGATCAGCGAACCCGAGGGCGAGAAGCCCAGCGCCGCCGTGAAGAACTGCGGCGACGTGTCCACGCGCCACGCGCCCGTGCCGTCCTCCACGGGCGTTCCGAACCGCACCTCCATGTCGCCGGCGTCCATGCGCGACACCGATCCGAACGTGCGGGGATCCCGGACGCTCGCCTCGAGGTTGATCGCGTTGGCCTGGCAGCTCGCCGCGTCGAGCGTGTCCCAGCGCGGGCAGCCGAGCGTCACCGTCGCGACCGGGCTCGCGCCCACCTCGAAGTACGTCTCGCCACCGAGCGCCGGCACGGGCAGCCCGGTCGGGTTCCCGGTCGGATCCTCGCCGAGCCGCGGCAGCCCGCCGATGTTGAACTCGGTCGTCACCGGGCACCCGTCGGGCAGCGCGGCGTTCACGCGATTGATCTCGTCCTCGGTCCACGCGATGACCTGCACACGCACCATCTCGTTGGGGATCGCGCGCGGCGTGATCGGCATGTCGGCGAGCAGGCAGGCGTCGCCATCGCTCTGGATCGTGAAGCACTCGGAGTAATACGGCTGCCCGGTCGCCGCGCTGATGATGCGCACGCGCACCCGCAGATCACACGACACCGGGATGGCCGTGCACGTGTACTCCCCGCTGCTGTTGGTCGGGCACGCCTGCGCCAGCGGATGCCGCTGCCACTCGAGGCGCAGGCGGAAGCGCACCGAGTCGTCGCAGCCGCCGAGCACGGTGACGCTGGCGACCATGGCCAGCGCGACGAGCAACCTCCGCGCGCTCACTCGACGTCCGGGCCTCCGCCCGCCAGCGTGCTCGTGCCCGGATCGCGCGTGACGATCGAGGTGATGAGGACGACCGCCGCCACGCCGGCGATGGTACCGCTCGTCGCCTTGAACCACGTCCGCGTGTACCACGGCGCTTCGGGCGGGACCTCCGGCCTCGGGCCGATCCCGATGCCCGGTCCCTTGTTCCCGCCGCCGCGCGGTGGCGGCTTCTTGATCGGGCGCAGCGGCGCGATCGCGCCGGCGACGTCGTCGCCGACCACGCGCGGCGGGCCGAGCCCGCCCTGATCCGTGAACAGCCGGACCGCGAGCTCGCCGGCGTCGCCACCCTCGCGCATCACGACGATGGCATGGCTGGTCGGTCGCATCGCGGCCAGGAGATCGCGGATGGCGATGTTGCGCGCGCCGTCGTCCTTGGCGGCGAGCAGCCGATCGCGTGCGCGCGCGAGTCGCGCCGAGAGCGGCGCGTCGACCAGGTTGAAGCGGACGCTCACGTTGTCGGCGGGGACGGAGACGATACGGCGCCCCAGCGTGACGTGGCGCTCGCTGCGCACCGTGACGATGTGCGGTCCGGCCGGCACCGGATGGCTCTCGACCGGCTCGCCGCCCGGGACGACGACGCCGTCGATCAGCACCTCCTCGGCGCCGACCGCGGTGATCGTCACTTTTCCGCTGGCGCCGGTGACCGACGCCGCCGAGAACGCCTTCACGACCTCGGGCAGGTAACGCCCGGGGTCGAGCGTGCGGCCCGGCGTGAGCCGATGCACGAGCAAGAAGTACGGACGCGCCGCGTCGAGACCGCTCTCGCCCGCGATGGCCAGCCCTTCCACCAGCACCAGCTCGGCGAGCAACGCGCGTGCGCCGGGGTCGGCCGCGTACGGCGCCAGCCGGTCCTGCGCCGCCCGCGCCTTCTCGGCGGCTTGCCGATAGCCGATGGGAGTCAGCAGCTTGCGCACCTCGGCGAGCGTCGCTTCTTCGGCGCGCCAGGACGTGTCGGTCGCTGTAGGCTCGACCAGTGGAGCACGAAAGAGGTCGGGCACCGTCGTCAGCGACGGGTCGGGCCCGATGTGCTTCTCGATACGCGACACCATGGCGCGGCCCTCGTCGGTACCGGTGGCATCGATGACCAGGACCGGCCGCTCGTCGGCGGAGGCCGGGCGGGCCAGTGACAGCAGCGCGATCGCACACACGACCAGCGCGCAGGCGCCCGGGTTCGTGGCATCTTTCGCCGCGCCTCGCGTCATCGCGCTGGCCATACTTCTACTATAGGCCACAGCGCGGATGGCGGAGGTCCCTCAGAAGAGCCTGGAGAGATACGACGTGCTCGATCGCATAGCGGTCGGAGGCATGGCGGAGGTCTTCCTCGCCAAGGCGTACGGGGCGCACGGGTTCGAGAAGACACTGGCGATCAAGCGCATCTTGCCCGAGCTCGCGCGCGATCCCGAGTTCGAAGAGCGCTTCATTGCCGAGGCCAAGGTCGCGGTGCGCCTCTCGCACACCAACGTGGTCCAGGTCTTCGACTTCGGCCGCTTCGCCGGATCGCTCTTCATCGCGATGGAGTACGTCGACGGCCTCGACCTGGCCGCGCTGCTGCGCCGCTTCAAGGAGCGTCACGAGCGGGTGCCGCTGCCGGCCGCGTTCCAGATCGCGATCGAGCTCGCGCGCGGCCTCGACTTCGCGCACACGCACGGCGTCGTGCATCGCGACGTGTCGCCGTCGAACATCCTGCTCAGCAAGGCCGGCGAGGTGAAGATCGCCGACTTCGGCATCGCGGTCGCGGCGGCGCCGGGGCGCGCGACGACCGGCGGCGGGCGGCGCAAGGTGATGGGCAAGTGGCGCTACATGTCGCCCGAGCAGGCGCGCGGCGAGCAACTCGACACGCGCAGCGACATGTTCTCGGCGGCGTCGGTGATGTACGAGCTGTTCACCGGCGAGAAGCTGTTCCCCGGCGACGAGGCCGAGGACATCCTGCGCAACATCCACGAGATGCCCCTGCCCAGGCCGTCCGAGGTGCGGCGCGGGTTGCCGGCGCGGCTCGACGAGATCTTGCACCAGGCGCTGGCGAGGCGACCGGGCGATCGGCCGACGCGCCCGGCGGTGATGCTGCGCGCGCTGACCGAGCTGACGTACGAGTCGAGCATCGTGACGACCGCGCTCGACGTGGCCGAAGCGGTCTCGTACGTGGTCGACCTGTCGACGCCGACCGGCAAGCGGCTCGACGACATCATCCGCGCGCAGCTCGCCAACATCGCCGAGCCATCGGTGCAGCGACGCACGGCGCTCGGCGAGCGACGCACGGCCGCCGACGAGAGCTTCGCCGAGGTGAGCAACATGCCGTCGTCGTCGTTCGCGCCGACCGGAGATCGCCGCACCGCCGAGGGCAGCGTGCCGGGAGACGACGAGCGCCTGACCGCGGTCACGATCGCGCGCCGGAAGAAGAAGACGACGGGCGTCGAGCAGGCGATCGGCAACGACAGCGGCGAGACGCGCGCGCTCGACAGAAGCGGCGAACAGCCCGCGTTGCCGCCCATCGAGGGCGTGCCGGTCTTGATCCCCAGCGTGGGCTCCGACGGCATCCGGCGCCTCGACGTCGACGAGACCACGATGACGGTGGCGCCGTGGGAGCTGTCGAACAAGACGCCACCGCACGCGAGGGAGCCCGAGACCAAGACGGCGGCGGGCGAGGTGTCATCGTCGGGGCGCAAGGGTCCCGCGGCGGTGGTGGCGGCGGCGGCGGCGGAGATGGAGACGTCGGGCGTGCGCCGGGTATCGACCGGTCCGTCGCCCGGGGCGTCGATGACGCTCATCACGCGGCGCGGGAATCCCGCGTGGATGTTCCCGGTGGCGCTGCTCGCGCTCGTCGCGCTGGTGGCCGGCGTCTACTTCACGTTCCTGCGCGGCAGCGGCGACCGCACGCAGGTCGCGGGCGCGGGCGACGCGAAGGACGCAGCCGTCGTGGCACCGCCGGTGCAGCCGTCGGTGCTGATCGTGGAGACGGTGCCGCCGGGCGCGGTCGGCATGGCCGGCGACATCAAGGTGGGCCCGACGCCCGCCACGCTGGAGCTCCCGGCCGGCGCGGCGCCGCTGCGGCTCGAGCTCGCCGGCTACGAGCCGTACCTCGACGACAACGTGCGGGTCGAGCCGGGCCAGACCCTGCGGCTGCACCTGACGCTGACGCCGGCGCGCGCGCGCCTCGCGGTCGAGACCGAGCCCGTCGGTGTGGACGTCGAGCTCGACGGCGACCTGCTCGGGCAGACGCCGCTCGCGAAGAAGGATCTGCCGCCGCGAAAGACGGCGCGGCTGCGGCTGTCCAAGGCCGGCTTCGTGCCGCAGATCGTGTCGGTCGAGCTCATCGGCGGCGAGGAAGCACGCGTGTTCCGCGCGCTCAAGGCCGCGCCGACGCCGATGGGGAAGATCACGTTGTCGGTCGAGGACGAGGGCGGGAACACGTGGGGGGACGTCTCGCTCGGCGGCAAGACCCTGGGCCGCGTCGGCGTGGGCGCGGCCAGCGTGATCACACTGCCCGCCGGCAAGCACAAGCTGCGCATCGTCAATCCGGCGACCGGCAAGAAGGCGTCGCTCGACGTCGACGTGCGCGCCGATCAGACGCGGTCGTACGGGGTGAAGCTTCAGTGAGCGCGGCCGTGCGCGCTGCCGTGATCGCCGTGGCCGCGCTCGCGGCCTGTCGCCCACCGCCGACGTCGCCCCCCAGCATCGAGAACCGCAGCGTCGAGGTGCGCACGTCGGCGGCGATCGAGTACCCGAACGGGCCGATCACCGACGAGAGCGTGGCGCGATTCCTGTCGTGGCGCTTCGCGCGCCAGCTCGACGAGCGCACGTTCGAGGCCAGCTACAACGACACGCAGGACGACGTGATCGACGAGCTGCACACCATGGGCATCCGCACCATCCACGAGCTCGCGGTGATCATCCCCGAGGACTTCGAGGTGCGCGGCGCCGGCGAGTTCATCACCGAGGACCCCGCCAACATCCCCGGCCTGGTGCGCGACTTCATGATGATCCACGACGCGGATCGCTACTTCGAGCACGCGTGGAAGAACCGCTGGCAGTCGATCCTCCCCGCCAACGTCTCCGCGCTCCGCGGCTACGTCCACGACTTCACGCCGTTCTACGACGCCGGCGTGCTCACGCAGCAAGAGGTCGACGAGGCGCCCGCGCCGGAGAGCTATCGCGCCCGCGCGACGTCTCCGCGCCCGCCGCCGCAGCCACCGATCCACTAACGACCGCCGAAACCGAAACCGAAACCGAAACCGAAACCGACCCGGCACCGGGCCGACGCCCGGCAGCGGTCCGGGACCTGGCGGCTAGGCCGCCTTGCGGATGATGCCGAACAAGACGGCGCCGAGCCGATTGGCGATGGCCGCCGGCTCCGCGATCAGCGCGTCGCCGACCCAGCCCCACGCGACCGCGACGCCGAGGCAGCGCCGCACCTCCCGGCACTCGCCGAGCGCGATGCCGAGCACGCGCCGGCTGTCGCGTCCGCGGCGACCGTGAGCCTCCGCGATGTTGAGCGCCGTGCCGCTGCCGGCGCGCTCCAGCTCGTCAGCGAGCGCGGCGTGACGCCCGACGCGCAAGGCGGCGACGACGGGCCGCAGCGCGTGGATGAGGTCGATCGAGAGCTTCTCCGAGAGAGTCATGTGGTTCTCCGTTGCTGGGGGTTCGTCCCGTAGCGGCCCCGAGCGCAGGCACCGTGACGAGCTATTCCGCG
>DATLEB010000016.1:0-17739 GCA_035525615.1 Kofleriaceae bacterium
CGCCGCGCGCTGGCGGCGGCGGTGGATTCGGCGCGTTGCGAACGGACGACATGCTCGCGTTGCTATTTGCAACAGCCGAAGTCCGGTGCGAGGCGCATCCCCGGCGACGCGCTGCCGGCGGGTGCGGGCATGGTCTGGCGCGGCGACGGCGACATCTAGGTTCGGGTTCGGTTTCGGTTTCGGTTTCGGATCAGGCGCGAGGGATCGTGACGCGGAAGCGGGCGCCCTTGCCGCCAGGGGAGTCGATGACCTCGACGGTGCCGCCGGCGCGGACCACGAGGTGCTTCACGACGGCGAGGCCGAGGCCGGTGCCGGCGCCGGGAGCCTTGGTCGTGAAGAACGGATCGAAGACGCGCGGGCGATCGGCGGGCGCGATGCCGGGGCCGTCGTCGGTGACGTCGAGCGCGAGCGCGATGTCGCCGGGGAGCTTGGCCCACGTGATGGCGACCTTGCCGCCGTCGGGCATCGCCTGCGCGGCGTTCTGCACCAGGTTGACCAGGACCTGCTGGAGCGCGTGCGCGTCGATCGCGGCGGCCGGCGGATCCTTCACGTCGACGGTGAGGGTGACGCGCGCCTTGCGCAGCTGCGGCGCGACCAGCGCGGCGACGTGGTTGGCGACGGCCGCGGGGGCGCATTCGCCGCGCTCCTCGCCGGCCTTGTCGACGCGCGCGTAGTCGAGCAGCCCGGCGACGATGGTCTTCATGCGCGCGGCCTCGCCGGCGATGAGATCGAGACCGGCGCGATCGGGGTGATCCTCGGGCTTGTCCTCGGCGAGGAGCTTGGCGTACCCGAGCACGGTGGTGAGCGGGTTGTTGATCTCGTGCGCGACCTGCGCCGACATCACGCCGACCGACGCGAGCCGGTCACCGCGCGCCAGCGCCGCCTGCAGCTCGGCGCGCTCGCCGATGCGCGCGGCCATCTCGTCGATGCGGCGCGCGAGGTGCCCGATCTCGCCGGGGCCCGTGACCGGCGGGCCGCTCGCATCGCCGCGCGCGATGGCGTCCGCGCGTCCGGCCAGCGCGCCGAGCGGTCGCGTGAGCCGCGTCGCGAGCAGCGCGCCGATCAGGAGCGCCGCGCCGAGCGCGACCAGCGCGACCAGGATCGTCGTGCGCCGCGTCGCCGCCGCCGGCGCGTAGGCGTCCTCCTCGGGCTGCTCGAGCACGATGGCCCACCGCACGCCGCGCATCGACTGATAGCTGGCGAGGTTGCGGAACACGGCGATCCGTCCGCCGGTCGACAGATGACCTTCCGCGGCCGCGCCGAGCGCGCGATCCACCGCGGGCTGGCCACGCCACGACGAGCCGCCCGGCGGCTGACCATCGGAGCGCGCGACCGGCGTGCCCTGGCCGTCGACGACGACCACGCGCGCGTGCCGTCCGAGGCGCGCGCCCGCGAGCGCGTCGGACACGAAGCCGAGATCGATCTCGGCGACGAAGAACCCGACCAGCTCGCCGGTGCGGCTGCGCGCCTGCACGACCAGCGGCACGCGCGGATGTCCGTCGACGAAGATCGCATCGCCGACGTAGCCGCCGAAACTGCGCGCCGCCAGATCCACGCCTTCGGGCAGCGCGTCGCCCGCGACCGCCTTGCCGTCACCGTCGACGATCACCAGCCGGGACAGCACGGGGACGTCGCGATCGAGCCGTCCCAGCAACCGGCCCGTCGCGCGCCGGTCCGCGTCATCCGTCGCCGCCGCGGCCGCGCGCCCGTCGGCCCACGTCGCCGCGGCGATCTCGACTGCGCGCCGCGCATCTTGCAGCGTCGCGTCGAGCCCGGCGCCGAGCGCGCGCACGAGCGCGAGGTTGCCGCGCACGACCTCGGTCTCGAGGTCCGCGCGCGTCGTCGAGAACGCGAGCGCGCCGATCGCGACCGTCGGGATCAGCGCCGCGAGCGCGAGCACGACGATCACGCGCCCCGTCAGCGATCGGAGCGCCGTCACGGCGCACCTGCGCCAGGCGTGGTGCCGATCAACCGACCCCACGCGCGGCGCACGCCGCCCATCGCCTCCGCCGCGGTCGCGTCGCCCGCGACCACCGCCGCCACCGCGGGGTTCAGATCATCGAACAGCGCGGCGCTCGCAGGATGACGCGGCAGCGGCACCGCCGACGCCAGCGCCGCGTGCACCTGCTTCGCCACGGTCCCGGCCCGGGCGAGCCCGGCCGCCGTCGTCGGCACCATGCCGAGCTTCATCGACCACGCCGCCTGCACGTCGGCGTCGGTCAGCGCCGCTGCCACCTGCCACGCACCGGCCGCGTCCTTCGCACATTTCGGCACGACCAGCAGCTGGCCGCCGCGCGGCGCGCCCGGCAACGCCGCCGCCGCCACACCCGCCAGCTGCCCCGCGCTCACGTCGGCGATCTCCGGCAGCGCCCACGGCCCGGTCACCAGCACCGCGATCGCGCCGCTGCGAAATCGTCGCGCCTCGGTCTCGGCTTCCGTCCCCGGCGGCGCCGGTGGCGCTGCGGGTCCGCCCGGCTGCATCAGCGCCGCCATCTCCGTCAGCGCCGCCTCCGCCGCCACGCCGTCCACACCCAGCGTCCCGCGCGCGCCATCGGCGACATCCGCGCCGCGCGCCCGCAGGAACGGGACGAGCCAGTAGCCGTCGACGCGCAGCCCCAGTCCCCACCGACCCGGCGCCGTCAGCGCGCGCCCCGCCGCCTCGAGCGCGTCGAGATCTTTCGGCGGCCACACCGCCGCGCCCGGCCACGGCTGCGGCGGCGGATCGCGATACAGGAGCACGAGCCCGTCGGTGCTCATCGGCACCGCCGCGAGCGCGCCGCCGTGGCTCGCCAGCTCGCGCGCCTCCGGCAGCCAGTCGCGCGCCGCGAGCTCCGCCGGCGGCGCCGCCAGCAAGTCCGCGCCGGCCAGCGCCGGCAACCACGTCGCGTCGATGCGCGCGAGATCGGGACAGTCGTCCGGCTTGCGCATCGCCTGCCCGAGCACGGCCTCGCCGCGCGCGAAGGGCAAGAGCGTCGCCTCCACCGATCGGTGGGTGTTCGTGAGCAGCTCGTCGAGCGCCGCCGCCTCGGCCGGCGAGAACGTGTGCACGAACCGCACGCCGCGCGTCGGCGGCGGATCGCTGCCACCGCACGCAGAGATCGCGACGAGAGCCGCAGCGCAGAGGCGAAGCACGAGCGGAAGGTATCAAGAAGCGATCGGGCGCGGGCACGGGCGCGGTCACGGGCGCCGGGAATGCGTGATATGGAGCGGGTGTGCGCAGCATGACCGGATACGGACGTGGTAGCGCGGAGCGCGGGATCGCCCGCGTGACCGTCGAGCTCCGCTCCGTCAACCATCGCTTCCTCGATCTCAAGCTGCGCGGCGCCGCCAGCCCCGCCGTCGAGGACGCGGTCGCACAGCGCGTGCGCGAGCGCGTCGAACGCGGCTCGGTCAGCGGCACCATCCGCGTCGAGCGCACCGGCCCCGGCGCCGCCGTCCGCGTCGATCGCGCGCTCGCCAAGGACATCCACGCGCAGCTCGCCGCGCTCTCCTCCGAGCTCGGCCTGCCGTCGCCTGGCCTGCGTGACGTGATCGCGCAGCCCGGTGTCCTCTCCGTCGGCGACCCGGCGTCGGAGGCGGAAGCCGACGCCGCCGGCGCCGCCAGCGCGGCCAGCACGATCGCCCTCGACGCGCTCGTCGCCATGCGCGAAGCCGAGGGCGCGAACCTCGCCGCCGACATGCGCGCGCGCCTCGACACCATGGGCCGCGTCTTCGACGCGCTCGGCGCCGCCACCGTCGACGCGTCGGCCGCCGCGCGCGACCGTTTGCACGAGCGCGTCTCGCGCCTCCTCGAGAACGCCGGCAGCGTCGACCCCGGCCGCCTCGCGCAGGAGATCGCGATCCTCGCCGACCGCGCCGACGTCACCGAGGAGCAGGTCCGCGCCCGCAGCCATCTCGGCCAGCTCACCGCCACGCTCGCGCAGAACGGCGCCGTGGGACGCCGGCTCGACTTCCTCGTGCAGGAGCTCGGGCGCGAGATCAACACCGTCGGCGCCAAGTCCACGGCCGCTCCCATCGCGCAGCTCGTGGTCGACGCCAAGACCGAGCTCGAGAAGATCCGCGAGCAGGTTCAGAACCTCGAGTAGCCCGAACCCGCACCGATCGCCAAACCCAGCTCAGAATCCGCGGTCAGATCCCGGCTCTCCTTCTACAATCACCCCAGCCGTGTCGTCCCTGCCGCCGCCCTCGCCACTGCACATCGATGCGTCGCCGATCCGCGACGGCCGCGGCAGCCTCGTCATCGTGTCGTCACCGTCGGGCGCCGGCAAGACCACGCTCACGCGCCGGCTCCTCGCCGAGTTCCCCACCACCGACTTCTCGGTGTCGTACACGACGCGTCCTCGCCGCCCCGGCGAGCGCGATGGCATCGACTACCACTTCGTCGACCCCGACCACTTCGAGCGCATGCTCGCCAACGACGAGCTCGCCGAGTCGTTCATGGTCCACGGCAACCGCTACGGCACGGCGCGCGCGCCCATCGACGCCGCCATCACGCGCGGTCGCGACATGATCTTCGACGTCGACTACCAGGGCGCGAAGGCGCTGGCCTCGCAGTGGCCCGTTGACGCCGTCCGCATCTTCATCCTGCCGCCCGACCTCGCCACGCTCGCGTCCCGCCTCCGCACGCGCGCCACCGACGCTCCGGATGTCATCGCGCGCCGACTCGCCAAGGCGATCGAGGAGCTGCGTCAGTACGAGGCGTACGACCACCTCATCATCAATCACGAGCTCGAGCCGGCGTACGAGCTCATGCGCGCGATCTACCTGACCTGGCGCTACGGGCGGAACAACCGTTCCGACGTGGCGCTTCCGCTCGCCGCCATGTGGGACCAGGTCGAGGCCAACCGCGCCCGGGATCCTGCGGCCCACGCGCGCGCGCTCGTGTCCTGACGCGGGGTTCTGAGACTCCCACCACTCGGGTGCGACCGTGCGACATGGAGACGATGTGGCCGGGTCGCACCATGTCGGCGCGATCGCGTGGCTCCCTCGTCGAAGGAGTTGACCAATTCCCGCGGGAGAGCCACGCTGGAAGCATGGGTCGTCGTCGGTTCGGAGCATCGCTGTCGATCGGGTTCGTCGCGCTCCTCGGTCTCGGGCTCGGAGCGTGTACGCGGACCTTCTCGGCTGAGGTCGTTCAACCCAATCCGCTCGCGCAGCCGACGGAGACGCTGCGCGACTCGGAGGAAGTGAAGATCGTCACCGGCGACATGGAGCTGAACGTTCCGCGCGCGCCCGAGCGCAGCCAGCAGGTGGCGCCGATGCGCCACAACAAGTATCCGCTCAACAACGTGGCGAGCTTCACGCTGGTGTCGCGCGATCGTCTGCGCTTCCACGTGCAGCTCGAGCACAAGTGGCAAGAGTGGGCCGACCTCCGCACGTGGGAGGTCTACATGATCGACGACGAGGGGCGGCGTTACCTGCCGGAGAGCGTCGAGCACGCGCGCACCAAGCACCTGGTGAGCATGTGGGACCGCGAGGTCCGCAGCGTCCAGCGCAACATGTACGGCGACATCGTCAAGATCAACGAGGACGGGTACAAGCGGCGTCAGACGCTGGGCTCGCTCTCCGTGTTCCGCGGCAACGCCGACTTCGTGTTCTATCAGCGCGACGTGTTCACGCCCGACATGCGGCGGTTGAAGCTCGTCGTGCGCCGGCCCGGCCAGTCGTTCGAGTTCAACTGGAGCTTCGACGACGGCCAGGTCGCGTCCGGCGACTGAGACGACGCGACCTCCGGGTCGTGCTCAGCGGAAGCCGAAGCCGCCGCCGTGGTTGCCGCCGCCGTGGTTGCCACCGCCGCGATGCGGAGGCTGCGGGCGGGTGTGGTTCGCCTTGGCGACGAGCTTGATCGAGGCGCCGCGCGCGCCGCGATTCACGTAGCTCACCTCGACCGACTGGATGCGCCCGCTGTCGGGCAGATCGATCGCGCGTGCGTTCGATCCACGCAGCATCACGCTGCGGCCGCGCGCGTAGGTGACCTTGACGAACCGGATGTCGAGGTCGCTGTCGCTCGACAGGACGAACATGTCGCCCTGCTTGCCGAAGCCCTGCGCGGTCAGCGTCACCGTGCCGCGGCGTCCGAACGCGCGCTTCGCGTCGACGACGTTGTCGCGGATCATGTCGGGGGCGGGACGGAGCATCCGCTCGTCGGGGCGCGCGCCGCGGTGGTCGGCGACCTTGGTGTCCGCGAGCGCGGCGGTGGCGGAGAAGAGCAGGGTGGTGGCGATGGTGAGGGACGAGAGCAGCTTCTTCATGGTGCGCCTCCTTGTGGCGACGAGCGGAGCTAGTGCAGCCGCGATGCCACCACCCAAGTGCGCGCAGTCAGAGGCGATGTGAACGAATGGCTTCTGCACGAAGCGCAGCCTGGCTGCGCTTGTGTCCTGATTCGTGTCCTTCGCAACAGCCTCGTTCGAGCGCGCGCGATCCGCATGAATAAGTCGAGGGCGACCTGCCTCGACGGCTCGCGACGAGGCAGGGGCCTGAGCGCGTGGTAGTGTTCCTGCTTCGCATTTATGCCTTTAGAGCAGGTCCTGAGCGGGATCGCCGCGTACGACCCCAACGCCGACCTCGAGCTAGTTCGACGAGCGTACGATTTCGCGGCGAGGGCGCACGAAGGGCAGACGCGCCGGTCGGGTGATCCGTACGTCACGCACCCGCTGTCGGTCGCCGAGATCATCGCCGAGCTCAAGCTCGACATCGCGTCGGTGTGCGCCGGCCTCCTCCACGACTGCGTCGAGGACACGACGGCCACGGTCGAGCAGCTGACCACGCTGTTCGGCAAGGAGATCGCGTTCCTCGTCGACGGCGTCACCAAGCTCGGCAAGCTCCCGTGGTCGACCAAGGAAGAGCAGCAGGCGGAGAACTTCCGCAAGATGCTGCTCGCGATGGCGCGCGACATCCGCGTCATCCTGGTGAAGCTGTGCGACCGCCTCGACAACATGCGGTCCTTGCACCACCTGCCGCCCGAGAAGCAGGAGCGCATCGCCGCCGAGACGATGCAGATCTACGCGCCGCTGGCCAACCGCCTCGGCATCGCGTGGATCAAGGTCGAGCTCGAGGATCTCGCCTTCAAGTACACGCAGCCGGGCGAGTACGATCAGCTGGCGCTCGAGGTGCAGAAGACGCAGGCCGAGCGCGAGGAGTACATCAAGACCGTCGAGGACCTGATCCAGAAGGAGATGGTCGTGCACGGCGTGACCTGTCAGGTCATCGGGCGCGCCAAGCACTTCTGGTCCATCTACCAGAAGATGAAGAAGACCGGCCGGACGTTCGAGGAGATCCACGACGCCATCGGCTTCCGCGTCATCACCGACAACCAGATGAACTGCTACCAGGCGCTCGGTGTCGCGCACCAGACCTGGACGCCCATCCCCGGCCGCTTCAAGGACTACATCGCGCTGCCCAAGCCCAACCTCTACCAGTCGCTGCACACCGCGGTGATCGGGCCCAAGGGCGAGCGCATCGAGATCCAGATCCGCACGCGCGAGATGCACGCGGTCGCCGAGCACGGCATCGCGGCGCAC
This sequence comes from Kofleriaceae bacterium, assembly GCA_035525615.1. Taxonomy (GTDB): domain Bacteria; phylum Myxococcota_A; class Polyangia; order Haliangiales; family Haliangiaceae; genus UBA2376. The sequence continues at coordinate 7,521 of DATLEB010000016.1, forward strand.
TGGAAGTACAAGGAAGGCAAGCCGGTCGACAGCGACAAGAAGTTCGCGTGGCTGCGCCAGCTGATGGAGCACCAGAAGGAGCTCCGCGATCCCACCGAGTTCCTCGAGAGCGTGAAGCTCGACCTCTTCGGCGACGAGGTCTACGTGTTCACTCCGCGCGGCGACGTGAAGGCGCTGCCCAAGGGCGCGACGCCGATCGATCTCGCCTACGCGGTGCACTCGACGATCGGCGACCACTGCTCGGGCGCGCGCGTGAACGGCATGATCGTTCCGCTGCGCTACCAGCTGCGCAACGGCGACACCGTCGAGATCATCACCAACCCGAACCAGAAGCCGAACAAGGACTGGCTCAACCTGGTCAAGACGGCGAGGGCGCGCACGAAGATCCGCTACCTGCTGCGCAAGGAGCAGCGCGAGCGCGCGATCGCGCTGGGCAAGGACATCCTCGACAAGGGCCTGCGCAAGCGCGGGCTCACGCTGGCACGCAGCGAGAAGGATCTCGATCACGCGGCGCGCGAGCTGCGCCTCGGCGACTCCGACGAGCTCATCATCCAGGTCGGCTACGGCAAGGTGACGGTGCAGCAGGTGATGGAGAAGCTCCTGCCCGGCGACACCAAGAAGGTCGATGACGCGCCCAAGGAGAAGAAGGCCGAGGGCATGTTCGCGCAGCTCATCCGCAAGGTGACGCGGCGGCAGAGCGCGAGCGGCATCCTCGTACAGGGCGACGCCGACATCCTGGTGCGCTTCGCGCGCTGCTGCTCGCCGCTACCGGGCGATCCCATCGTCGGCTACATCAGCCGCGGCAAGGGCGTGACCGTGCACCGCCGCGATTGCGACAAGGGGCTGGATCTCGATCCCGAGCGGCGCATCGACGTCTCCTGGGACGGACACGGCAAGGGCAGCCACGAGGTGGCGATCCAGGTGCTGTGCGCCGACAAGCCGGGCCTGCTGGCGACGATCTCCCAGTCGTTCTCCGACCAGGGCGTCAACATCAGCCAGGCGCACTGCCGCGCGACCGACAACGGCCGCGCCGTGAACACCTTCCACGCGAGCGTGAAGGATCTGGATCAGCTGAAGGGCGTGATCCGCGCGCTGTCGCGCATCAAGGGCGTGTACTCGGTCGACCGAGTCAGCGCCGAATCCCAGGCGTAGAGCCTGGCGTCACTTCGTCGGAGCCGGCTGTCCGGGGGCGCCCATGCCCGCGAACAGCTCGGTCATCGACGGCGTCGACTTGCGGCCGAGGCGGTTCTTCCGCTTGCGGCCCATGTTCTTGTGCGAACGCTTGCGCTTGTTCTCGGAGGCGGCGGTATTCGAGGCCATGGTCCTGATCCCGTTCGGGTGAGCGGCCGTTTCTAGCCGTGTGCCCGGGGAATGTCAACCTCAGCTCTCCAGGGCGACCGACGCCGTCTCCGACGCATGCCGTAGCAATGCTCGCAACTTGCGCCCGGTCTCCCCCGTCAGGTCGTGGAACTCGACCCCGAACCCGGGATCCTTGCCCTGGCGGATCCAGGCCACGCTGCCGATGGCCGAGAGGGCGTCGCCCCCCGGCGCGGTGATCGTGAGCTCGACCTCCGTGGCCACGGAGGGGGCGGTCTCGGCGCGCACGAACGCGCCGCCAGCCGACACGTCCTCGATGGTGGTCGATGTCGCCGCCCCGCCCGCGACCTTCCACGTCGCCTTGAGCGACGCCGGGAAGCGCGCGTCGTGGCGGTGCGTGGTCTCGATCGTGGTCTCCCCGCGCGCGACGGCGAGCAGGAAGTCGCGGGTGGTCTCGTCGGCGACGGCGAACGCGAAGCGTAGCCCGTGCTCGAACGCGATCCCCATCACCTGCGCGCGCACGAGGGCGCGATTGGGTATGCCGGGGAAGCTGATCTCGATCAGCACCTCCTCGCCGATGGACGCGTCGGTGCGCGTGCGCGTCGACAATGAACCACCGTCGGCCGGGTGATAGGCCGCCAGAAACTCTTCCTTGGTCGCGAAAGCCAGCGTGACGAGTCGCATGGGTGCTCCGGTTGCTTTCCCCGCAGGATGTCCTTACGATTCGCGAGATTGCAAGATAGGCCCGCGAAATGAAAGTTTGCCCCAAGTGCGGAAAGCAGTACGCGGACGACGCCAACTTTTGCACCAACGACGCCGGCCGTCTGGTCGCGATGTCGCAGTCGATTCCCACTGTCGCCGCAACGGCATCCCCGGGCGCGGCGTCAGCGGCGGCGACCTCCACGGGGTTTGGCTCGGGTGCCGCAGCGGCGGCGCCGGCGGCGCCCCAGCTCCTCGGCGGTCGCTTCGAGCTGCGTGACCGGGTCGGCGGCGGGGAGACGGGTGCGGTTCACAAGGGCGTCGACACGCAGAACGGCGCCACGGTCGCGATCAAGCTGATCGCCCCGGCGGTCGTCGCGCAGCACGCGCAGCGCGTCGAGCGCGAGCTCAAGCTCCTCGAGAAGGTGCAGAGCCCCGTGGTGGCGCGCGTGCTGGCGTCGGGCAAGCAAGGGGACCAGCTGTGGGCGGCGGTCGAGTGGGTCGAGGGCGGCGTGCCCGTCAGCCAGGTCGTGCCGGCCAGCGGCATGGAGTCCGAGAAGGCGAGCGAGATCGCGGTCGCGGTCGGCGGCGCGCTCGTCGAGGCGGCCAAGGTCGGCGTCGTACATCGCGACCTCGCGCCCAAGAACGTCCTCCTGTCGGCGGGCGGGATCAAGCTCATCAACTTTGCGCTTCCCGTGCCGGCCGTGCCGGCAGAGCGCGTGAGCGGCGTGCCCGCGTTCGTGTCGCCCGAGGTGATCGAGGGCAAGCCCGTCGATCAGCGCTCCAGCACGTACTCGCTGGGCGCGCTCTATTACTTCTTGCTCACGGGGCAGCCGCCGTTCACCGGCGATACGGGGGCCATCCACGCCGCGCACCTGAGCGGCTCGGCCGTGCCGCCGTCGCAGAAGGCGGCGGTCGCGACCGACGTCGACTCGCTGGTCGGGCGCGCGATGGATCGCAACCCGGCCAAGCGCTACCTGACGCTCAAGCAGTTCCTCGACGACATCGAGCGCGTGCAGAAGGGCCCCGAGGGCGGCACCAGCTCGACGGCGCCGTTCGGACGCGCGGGCGCCTCCGCTGGCGTCGGCGACAAGAAGCGGCGCGAGCCGGCGGCGACCATGCTCGGCGTGGGCGCGCTCAACGAGGCGCGCGCGAAGATCGAAGAGGAGCAAGCGCAGGAGGCGGCGCGACAGGCTGCCGCTGCGCAGCTGGCGCCGCAACAGCCGGCCGTCATCGTGGCGCCGCATGCGCCGCAGCCGGTCGAGGTCGCGCCGGCGGCAGCGGCGGCGGCAGCGGGGTCGCCGTGGGCCGCGCCCGCGAACGCGCCCGGGAACGCACCCGGGAACGCACCCGGGAACGCACCAGGACCGATGACGCCGGCGGCGCAGGCGGTGCAGGCCGCCGCTCCGGCGATCGCGGCCGTGGCGCACCAGGCGGCCGCGCCCGCGAAGCCCGCGAAGGCGACGGCACCCGCCGCCGCCAAGGTCACCAACCCGGCGGTCACGCAGCCCGGTGCCGGTGGCAAGAAGAAGCAGGACGCCAAGGAGAAGAAGGCGTCCAAGGGCAAGTTTCGCGAGACGATGTGGTTCAAGAAGGGCGACCTCGACGCTGCGGCGGCCGAGGAAGCCGCGAAGAGCCCGGATACCGAGGCGTCCGACAAGGCCGACTCGCTGCCCATGGAAGAGCGCTACAGCGACGACGGATCGATCACGTCGACCGACGCGCAGCGCTACAGCTTGAAGACCGGCCACACCGGCGCGATGCCGGCGTACCGCGAGGGCGGGCCGAGCGCGTCGCAGCAGGTGTCCGAGGACGAGCTCATCGGCGAGATGAAGGGCGGCTCGCGCGTGCTGCTCGTCGTGATCGCCGTCGGCGTGCTCGCCGTGATGGGCATCATCCTCGCGTTCGCGCTTTGACGTTCGCGCTCTGGCGCTCGCGCCTGTCCTAGGCGAGCGTCGCGAAGGTCGTGAGCGTCGCGACCAGCGTGGTGTCGCGCGGCACGGTGACGCGCTCGGCGACGTCGGCGAGCGTCACCACCTCGACCAGCGCGTCGAGATCGACGTCGCCGCGGACGGCGAGCGCGACCAGCTCGGGCACGAGATCGGGATGGCAGCCGCGCACGCCGGCGATCACGATCTCGTCGGCGAGCGCGTCGCCGAGCTCGACCGCCGGTGCGCGAGACACGCCCGGCGCGGTGAGCACGACGACGGTCGCGCGCGCGCCGGCGGTCGCCAGCGCCTGCGGTAGCAGCTCGGGGGCGGTGACCAGCACCTTGCGCGGGCGGCGCGCGTCGTGCTCGGCGAGCGCCGCGCGGGCGGCCTCCTCGTCGGTGACGATCGCGGCGGGCGCGCCCTTGGCGGCGAGGATGGCGGCGGCGGCGCGCGCGATGGCGCCGCGGCCCCACACGATCGCCGGCTCGCGCGGGCCGACACCGGCGCGCGCGTAGAGCGCGTAGGCGAGCGCGAGCTCACCGCCGAGCGCGGCGACGGCCGGGCTCGGGATGTCGAACGGCGCCTCGAGGCGGACGAGCCAGCGCGCCGCCGCGGTGAGCACGGTGGCGAGCGCGCCGGGGCCGTCGATGCCGTGCGACGCACCGTCGGGGCAGAGCGCGGCGCCGCCGCGGCGACAGCGATCGCACTCGCCGCAGGGCGCGAGCGTCGGCACGAGCACGCGCGCGTCCTGCCACTCGTGCGCGGCCGCGCCGGTGGCGATCACGCGACCGACCGCCGCGACGCCGGGCACGCGGCCGACGGGCGTCGCGTCCCACGCATCGAGCGCCGCGGCCTCGACGGCGACGAGCACGCGCCCGTCACCGGGTGCGGCGTCGGCGATGCTCAGCTCTGCCAGCGCGCCCGGAGGGCTCGCGGCCTTGCGCCACGCACGTTGCGACACGGATCCTCGCTATGGGACGCGGTTCAGACCGGCGTCTTCTCGGACGCGTTGAACTCGTCCTCGTCCTCGCGCGAGAGGCCCGACGGACCGGGCGTGCCGATCGTGGTCGACTCGTGATCGTCATCGTCGTCCGCGAGCGTGGCGGGCTGACGGCCGGGCGGGGGCGGCGGCGCGTCGAATGCCATCGCGTAGTCGGGGCCGTCGTTGTCGAGCTGCGCCTCGTCGAGCACGTCGTCCTCGGCGAACTCGTCGACGGCCTCGTCCAGCGTCTCGGACGACGGCGGCGGCGGCACGGCCGGCGCGGCGGGCGGCGCGTAGAGCGGACCGCTTCCGTACGACGACGCGCTGTACGACGGCGCCGGCGGCGGCGCGACGGGCGGCGGCGCGCTGTACGACGGGGCGGGCGCGCTGTACGACGGGGCGGCCGCGCCGGTGGACGCAGCCGCGGACTGGCGCTTCATCGTGCTGCCCTCGGCGAAGAGCGGCGGCGTGCCCGGCAGCCCGTTCTTGACCCGCCAGCGCTCGAGCGCGGCGGACAGCTCCTCGTAGGGGATCATCGACCGACGGTAACATGGTTCCGGCCGTGCTAGATGTGGGGGCAATGACGACCGGCGACGCGATCCGCGTGCTGCGCTCGCCGCTCCTCGACGGTGGGCCCTTCGTGCACGGCTTCCCCGAGCGCAGCGGCGGTGAATCGCAGGGACTCCGCGCTTCTCTGAACCTCGGCTACCGCTGGGGCGACGACCAGGAGCTCGTGCGACGCAACCGCGCGCGCCTCGCCGAGCACGAGGGCTTCACGCTCGACGATCTGCAGGTCACGAAGCACGTGCACGGCACCAACGTCTGGAAGGTGGGCGAGCCGCTGCCCGAGCCGCCCGAATTCGATGGTCTCGTCTGCGACCGCCCGGGCCCGGTGCTCGGGGCGTTCGCCGCCGACTGCGTGCCGATCCTCTTCGGTGATCCGACCGCGCGCGTGTGCGGCGCGGCGCACGCCGGCTGGCGCGGCACCGTGTCGGGCGTCGCCGAGCGCGTGGTCGAACGCATGGTCGCGCTGGGCGCGCGCGCCGCCGACCTCCGCGTCGCGCTCGGCCCGTCGATCGGACCGTGTTGCTTCGAGGTCGGCCCCGAGGTCGTCGACGCGTTTCGCGCCGCATTCGGCGACGTGCCCGGGCTCGTCGTCGCCGGCCCCAGGAAGGACCACGTCGATCTGCGCGTCGCGCTGGTCGCGTCACTCGGCAAGGTCGGGGTCGCGCCCGAGCACGTCGACGCGAATCCACCGTGCACGCGTTGCCACGCCGATCGCTTCTTCAGCTATCGCCGCGACGGTGTCGAGGGCGGCGTACATATGGGCTTCATCGGAATCCGAGGTGCGAAATGATCCGTGCCCGTGCCTATCTACTCGTTCTTGTTCTCGCCGCCTGCGGCTCGAAGGGCGCACGTGAGCCCGGCGGTAGCGGAACCGGCAACCGCTGCGCCAAGGGCGAGTACTTCCTCCCCGGCTGCAGCGACGAGCCCGGCATCGTCGCCGGCTGCTACGAGCGTTGCGCCGGCGCGGCCGCCACGTGCGGTGCGGGTACGACCTGCGCCACCGCACACGTGATGCCCGCCTGCGCGGCCGCCGAAGGCGACGTCCAGTGCGATGCTTGCGGGGAGGACGTGCAACTGTGCCTCCCGGCGGCGATGGACTGAGCGAGCTGATCGAAGGCGCACCGACGGTGCGCGGCGGTGGACGGTTCCGCCTCGTCGAGCCGCTCGGCGCCGGCGCGATGGGCGTGGTGTGGGACGCGGTGGACATCGACGAGGGCGTGCGCGTCGCGCTCAAGACGATGGGCGACGTCGAGGGGCGACCGCTGTGGGCGTTCAAGCGCGAGTTCCGGCTGCTGCGCGATCTGCGCCATCGCGGACTGGTCGCGATGCACGAGCTCATCCGCGACGATCACGGCTGGTTCTTCACGATGGAGAAGGTCGAGGGCGTGCCGTTCGTCGAGCACGCGGCGCCGGGGCGGCTGCTATCGACGGCGGCGGACAGTCTCGGTGGCGGTGGCGGTGGCGGTGGCGCGGATGGCGACGCGCCGCCTCCGCCGGTCGCAATCCCGACGATCGATCGCGCGCGGGTGAGCGACGCGGTCGTGCGGCTCGCCGACGCGCTCGCCTATCTGCACGAGTCGGGCCTCGTCCATCGCGATCTCAAGCCGCCCAACGTGCTCGCCGAGCCGGGTGGCCGCGTGGTGGTGCTCGACTTCGGCCTCACCGTCGAGGCGCTGGCGATCGGGCGCGGCGGGACGTTGCCGTACATGGCACCCGAGCAGCACGAGGGCGCGCCGCTGACCGGCGCCGCGGACATGTACGCGGTGGGCGTGATGCTCCACGAGATCCTCACCGGCCAGGTGCCGTTCTGGGGCGAGGTCGGCGAGCGCGTGCTCGCGGCGAAGCGGCGCGGTCAGCTGCCGCGGCTCGACGGCGCCGTCGACGCGATCGACGGCGAGCTGGCCGCGCTGTGTCGCGAGCTGCTCGCGATCGAACCGGCGCGCCGTCCCACGGCGGCCGCGGTGGTGCGTCGACTCGGCGGCGCTCCGGCGCGCACGCCCGCGATCCGCGGTCGATCCGCGCGCCTCGTCGGGCGCGAGCGCGAGCTGGCGGCCCTCGATGACGAGCTGGAGGCCGTCCGGCGCGGCGGCCTGCGCGCGGTCGCCGTCCTCGGCGAGCCGGGCATCGGCAAGAGCGCGCTCGTCGAGCACGCGGCGGCGCGCGCGGCGCTCGGTGGCGCGCTCGTCCTGTCGGCGCGCTGCTCGGAGCGCGAGCGCGTGCCGTTTCGCGCCGTCGACGGGCTCGTCGATGATCTGGTGGCGTGGCTCGCGACGCGCGACGCCGCCGAGCGCGCGACGCTCCTCGCGGGCGATGCGGCGCTCCTGGGCGAGGTGTTCCCCGTTGCCGCTCACGTGGCGCCGCCCGCGCCGGTCATCGTCGAGCCGCGTGCGCGCCGCGAGCGTCTGTTCGCGGGCTTTCGCGCGCTGCTCGATGCGGTGGTGGCGCGTCAGCCGGTGGTGATCTGGCTCGACGACGCGCAATGGGCCGACGACGACTCGATCGCCATGCTCGCCGCGGCGCTGGCTTCGCCGCCGCCGCCCTTGTTCCTCGGCGTCGCGACGCGCGACGAGCCGCCGCCGTGGTTGCCCGACGCGCCGACGACGATCCGGCTCGGCCCGCTCGCGCGCGCCGCCGCCGCCGAGCTCGCGCGCGAGCTGGCGCCGGCCGCCGACGTCGAGACGCTCGTCGACGGCGCGGCCGGGCATCCGCTCTATCTCTCCGAGCTGGCGGTGGCGGGGGCCGGCGCCAGCGCGAACCTCCTCGAGCTCCTGCGCGATCAAGTGGCGTCGCTTCCGGCGGGGAGCCGCGTGCTCCTGGAGCGGCTCGCGGTGCATGGCGGGCCGCTCCGGCGCGACGCGCTCGCGCTCGCCGTTCCCGAAGGCGTGGAGCTCGGCGCGGTGTTGCCCGTCCTGCGGCGGATGCGCCTCGTCGCGAGCGCACCGGCGCGCGGCGCGGTCGCGTTCGACGTGTTCCACGCGCGCGTGCGCGATGCGGTGCTGTCGGCGCTCGATGCGCCGCGGCGTGCCGCGCACCACGGCGCGCTCGCCCTGGCGATCGAGCGCTGCGATCCGACCGACGCCCCGGTCCTGGCCACCCACTGGGAGGGCGCGGGCGAGCCGGCGCGCGCGTTCGGTCACGCGGTCGCGGCGGCGGCCGCCGCCGACAGCGCGCTCGCGTTCGAGCGGGCGGTGAGCTGGTATCGCCGCGCGCTCGCGCTCGGCGACGCCGCCGGCCGCGACGCCGCACGGCTCGCCGAGCTGCGCGCGTTACTGGGCGGTGCGCTCGCCAGCGTCGGTCGCGGCGCGGAGGCGGCGGAGGAGCTCGCACTCGCCGCGCGTGGTCATGGCGAGGGCAGGGCCGCCGAGCTGCGTCGCCGCGCCGCCGAGCAGCTGCTGCTGTCGGGGCACATCGAGCGCGGCCTCGCGCTCTTGCACGACGAGCTGCGCGCGGTCGGGCTGCGACCGGCGCCGACGGGGCGCGCGGCGCTGTTCGCGCTGGCGCGCGCGCGGCTGGCCGCGCGGCGTGTCGATCTCGCCGGCGAGCTGCCGAGTGATCGGGGCGACGTGCTCGCGCGCCGGCGCACGGACGCGTTGTGGTCGGTGGCGCAGGGCCTGGTGCTCGTCGACACGTTCGCCGGCGCGGTGGCGCAGAGCCAGCACCTGCCGATCGCCATCGGGACCGGCGAGCGCTATCGCGCCAGTCGCGCGCTCGCGCTCGAGGCGAGCTACCTCGCGCCCATGCGCGGCGGCGGCGCGCGCGCCGATCGCGCGCTCGCGGCGGCGCGTCGGGCGTCAGCCGGGGACGCGCGCGCGACGGCGATCGTCACGCTGTCGGAGTCGGTGGGCGCCTACTTCCGCGGCCACTACGCCGAAGGCCTCCGGCTGGGCGAGATCGCCGAGCGCGCGCTCGCCGAGCACTGTGTCGGCGCGGTGTGGGAGGTCGGCATCGCGCGTCATCACATGCTCCTCGACCTGGTCTACATGGGCGAGATGGCCGAGGCCGGCCGCCGGCTGGGCGGGCTGCTCACCGACGCGCACGCGCGCGGCGATCGTTACGCGGACACGTACCTGCGCACCGGTCCCGCGCCCTTCTGCGCGCTCGTCGCCGACGATCCGCGCGGTTGCCGCGACGTCGCGCTCGGCGCGGTGGCGGCGTGGGCACAGCCGCGCTGGGTCGTGCAGATCTACGCCGCGCTCATGGCCGTGGTGCAGTCGCACGTGTACGAGGGCGACGGCGAGGCTGCGGAGCGCGAGCTCGCGGCGCGCTGGCCGGCGCTCGCGCGCTCGCTCCTCCTCAAGGTCTCGCTGGTGCGCGTCGAGTCCTTTCGCCTGCGCGCTCGCACCGCGCTGACGCGCGCGACCGCCACCCGCGGCTTCGCGCGCACGCGACACGCGTGGGCCGCGAGCCGCGCCATCCGCGTCATCGAGCGCGAGCCCGGGATCCCCGCGCAACCCTTCGCGCTCCTCTCGCGCGCCGGCCTCGCCCACGTGCGCGGCGATCTCGACGGCGCACGCGCGACCCTCGTGCGCGCCGCGGCCGCGTTCGACGCCGCCGACATGCGCCTCATGGCCGCCTGCACCCGCCGCTGCCACGGCCGCCTCGTCGGCGGCACCGCCGGCGCCGCCGAGGTCGACGCCGCCGACGCCTGGATGCGCGCCCAGACCGTCGTCGATCCCGTGCGCATGACCGCCTGCCTCGCCCCCGGCTTCGACGCGTAGCGCGC
>DATLEB010000027.1:0-11809 GCA_035525615.1 Kofleriaceae bacterium
CCGAAGTGCGCCCACGAGTTCGACATCGACATGGCGACGGGCGCCGTCATCACCGAGGGACAGGACCCGAACCGCCAGGGGTAGTCTGGGCGGCGGTCGCCACCTATCCCCGCGAGCAGCTCTACCAGGAGATGGCCTACATCGCCTACCACTTCCACTGGCGCCTCGACGACATCCTCGACATGGAACACGAGGAACGTCACCTCTGGCTCCGTGAGATCGCCCGCATCAACCGCGAGATCAACGAAGCCCGACAGCAGTAGAAGTGAAGAGCCGCCGCCGACCGTCGCCCATGATCACGTCACACACCGCCGTTCCACGTCTCTGACATCGAGGGAGTCATGCGATCTGCAGCCGACTTTCGTGCACCTGGCGTCTACGCCACGTTCGCTCCGCCGCAACGCGCGGCGCTGGAGATCGCCGACACACGCGTGACGGGCATCGTCGGGCTCACCCAGAAGGGTCCGATCAACGTCCCGGTCCGCGTCTCCAACTGGGACGAGTTCGTCGAGACGTTCGGCTACACCGACCTCTTCTACACGTCGGACACCGTCTTCGCGCACTTCACCAACGGCGGCGGTCCCTGCTGGATCACGCGCGTCGCGCACGTGCCGCCCGCCGGCGAGGCCATCACCGCGGACCACGCGTCGTGCGCCGAGCACACGCAGACCGACGACTGGAAGAAGCCGTCGCTCAAGATCCGCGCGCTCGACGAGGGCACGTGGGGCAACAACATCTGGGTGAAGTGCGAGCACCACCCCGGCCCGTCGACGCTCATGACGCGCGACCTCGACATCGGCGCCGGCGAGGCGCACGTGAAGTCGACGCGCGGCTTCGAGGTCGGCAGCCTCGTCCGCATCTACGATCGCGAGAACTCCGACTACGTCGTCCTCACCGAGATCGGTGATCGCCTCGTGAAGTGGGGCAAGGAAACGCCGGTCAACCGCCGTCACCGCGCCGCCGCGCCGACGCACCTCGAGGTCCTCGAGTTCGATCTCCACGTCACGCTCAAGGATCGCAAGGAGGTGTTCAAGGGCCTCCAGATGCACCCGTCCTCGCGCAACTACGCGCCGAGGATCGTCGAGCAGCGCTCGCGCCTCGTGCGCCTCGTCGACCTGTTCACGAAGTCGCCGGTGCCGCACAACCTCCCCGGCTCGCTGCCGCTCACCAAGCTCGCCGGCGGCCGCGACGGCGCCGAGAAGCTCACCACCGAGGACGTGGTCGGCGTCGACTTCGGTCCCTCGGATCGTCGCGGCATGCTCGGCATCGCGGCGATCGAGGAGGTCGCGGTCATGTCCTGCCCGGACGCGATGCTGTTCTACGAGCGCGAGCCCGGTCCCGCCGGCGAGCTCAAGGCGCAGCGGCTGCAGGACCAGATGATCGCGATCTGCGAGAACCAGAAGGACCGCTTCGCGATCCTCGACATCCCGCATCCGCCGGTGAAACAGGTCCCGGCCAGCCAGGTCGTCGAGTGGGCCAAGAGCTGGCGCCGCCGCACGGACTCGTCGTTCTGCGCCTACTACTGGCCGTGGATCAAGAGCACGACCGTCGCCGGCACGAAGCGCAACCTCCCGCCGAGCGGCTACATCACCGGCGTGATCGGCGCGCGCGATCAGGAAGAGGGCGTGCACGTCGCGCCCGCCAACCAGGCGATGGTCGGCGCGGAGGACTTGAGCCTCCGTGTCAGCGAGGACGATCTCGGGCAGCTGAACCACGACGCCGTGAACACGTTCCGGCTCCAGCGGGGCGTCCGGCCCTGGGGCGCCCGGTCGGCCTCCAGTGACCCAAGCTGGCGATATCTGACGGTTCGTCGGCTCTTCATCATGCTCCGGCGCTCGCTCGAGACCGGATTCTCGTGGGTTACGTTCGAGCCGAACGACACCAGCACGTGGGACACCCTGCAGCGCACCACGTCGGAATTCCTCATGGATCTCTGGAAGAGAGGAATGCTGGTGGGAGGGAAGGCCGAGGAGGCGTTCTTCGTAAAATGCGATGCAGAGACAAACCCCCAAGACAACATCGACCAGGGCCTCCTGGTCTGCGACATCGGGGTGGCCCCCGTCTCACCGACGGAGTTCATCATGGTGTCGCTGGTCCAGGAGATGGGGACTCCTGGATGAGCAGACCGCAACCGACGCCACGAACCGACGACGCCCAGGAGTGACGTGAGATGACCAGAAAAGACCCGTTTCTCGCCTTCTGCTTCCGGGTGACCATCACGGACAAGGTCTCTGACCCCAAGGTCGGGTTCTTCAAGAGCGTCGGCGGTCTCTCGTACGAGACCGAGGTCGTCGAGTACCGCGAGGGTGGCGAGAACAACACGACCCACAAGCTGGTCGGCGCCACCAAGTGGAAGAACCTCACGCTCAAGCGCGGCTTCGGTAGCAAGGAGCTGGTGGCGTGGCGCGAGGAGTGGCTCAAGCCGGCCGGCCCGGGCGCGAAGCAGCGCAAGGGCGGCAAGATCGAGCAGCTCGCGGCCGACGGCAAGACGGTGGTGGCGTCGTGGACGTTCCGCAACGGCTGGCCCGTCAAGTGGGAGCTCTCGGAGCTCGACGCGTCGAAGAGCGAGGTCTCGATCGAGACGCTCGAGATCGCGCACGAAGGTCTGTCGTTCGGCTGATCGGCTGATCGGAGCAATTGATCCATGAGCGAGACCCGCGCCCTCGACGCCGCCCTTTCGGGCCCCGTGTTCCACGGAGCCGCCGCGCGTTCGGCGCTGCACGCCAGTGAACGTCACGTCGACCGCTGGGCGCCGGAAGGCCCCAAGGCGACGCGTTCGGGTGGCATGCGCTCGCTCAGCTTTGCGGATCGCGTGGCCGCGCCATGGATGGCCGCGGCGATGGAGACGCGCGGCGCGCGCATGATGGCGCGGCCCACGACGGAGCGGTCGACCCCGCAGGTGAGCTGGCTGTTCCCGCGCCCGTGGTTCCAGGACGAGCTCGACTGGATGGCCGCCGCGCGCGTTCGCGCCGAGCAGGCTCCGCAGTTCCTCACGACCCGCGGCACCTACGAGGCGTCGCGCACGTCGGCGGGTGATGTCGCGATGCCGATGGTGTCGCCGGACCTCGTCGCTCCGTCGATGGGGTCGTTCGGGATGCCGCCCGGGTTCTCGGGTTCCGGTGGTTCCGATGCTCCCTCCGACGAGGGCTATGGCCAGGTGCACCACGGCCTGCGCGCGTTCAGCTCGATGGTTCCGTTCGCGGCGGCGGCTGCCGCCGAGGTCGTCGCGGGTACGATCGGTCTCGCGCAGGAGAGCGGTCTCGCGTCGATCGCCGGCGTCGCCGGTCGCTCGCCGATCCTGAGCGCGCTCGCGTTGGTCGCGCCGTCGACGATCTCGCCGACGCGTTCGGCGATGCCGATGCCGGCGGGTGGTGCGTCGATGACGTCGCCGAGCGCCGCCACGTCCGCGCCGACGACGGCGCAGGTGCAGGCGCAGCGCGTGATGATCGAAGCCGCGCGGGCCTCGGTGTCGCGCGTCGACGAGGCGCGCCACTCGCCCGCGCAGCAGCAGGCCGCGGAAGCCGCGGGCATCGAGACGTCGTCGGCCTCGCCGTCGTTCGCCTCGCCGTCGTTCGCCTCGCCCTCGCCCTCGGTCGATTCGTCGGTCGATTCGTCGTCGGGGGTTGCCTCGTCGACCTCGACCTCGACCACGGTCGATTCGCCCGCGTTCGAGCCCTCGTACGCGTCCTCGTCCGAGCTCGCGATGGCGAGCGCTGCGACGTCGTCGCCGCGCGTCTCGCAGGCGCTGCGCACCGTCGATCTCCTCCTTTCGGCCTCGTCGCCGTCGGCGCGCACCGACGGCGGGCCCGGCACGTCGACGTTCGCGCCGATCGTCGGTCCGCGCGTCTCGATGCCCGCCGGCCTCGGCGGTCTCATCAATGCGCTCGACGCGCAGCACACCACCACGCACCCGATGGCGCGGATCGCCGGCATGCCGTCCGCGGTGCCCGCGTCGCTGACGCCGGCGCTGGCCGCGTCGGCGCGTGCGCTCGAGATGCCGATGGCGCGTGCGCAGCTGCCGCGCGCCGCGGCCGCTGCGACGGCCACCGCCGGTTCGCCCGGCGCCGATGTCGCCACGCCCGCCGCGGCGCCGCGCGACATCCCCGGGTTCTCGCCGGTGTGGGCGGCTCCCGCGACCGCGCTCGGCTCGATCGCCTCGGAGCGCGCGCGCGCCGTCGATCACGTGGCGTGGAGCGATCGCTGGCTCGCGCGCTTCGTCGGCGCGTCGCCGGTGGCGCTCGCGTCGCTCGACGTCGCGTTCGATCACAGCCCGGCTCACAGCCCGGCTCACAGCCCGGCGGCCGGACTCGGGGCCACGCGCGCGATGGACGTCGCCGCGCCCGAGATGTCATATCTGCGTCCGCCGCTGCCCGCGAGCACGCTCGCTGCGGCGATCCGTGGCGGCTCGCAGGCTCAGCCGCTCGACGCGCGTGCACCCGCGGCGCCAACGTTCGGTGCGCAGCGTCCCGTCGCGTCGCCCGATCGCGCGCTCCGCATCGACGACAACGAGGCGGTCTCCGACGACATCTTCGCCGCGATCGCGGCCGCCTCCGCTGCGCCGCAGCGCGCGCGTCCGCTGGTCACGCCGCGTTCCACCGTGGAGAGCACGGCCGAGCGCGCCGCGGCCGCCGAGCCCATGACGCTCACGCCGGCCGACGTGGTGCGCGCTGGATCGCGTCCGACCCTCGCCGACCTCGTCTCGATCGCGCCGCCGCCCGCGCCCGGCGCCGGTTTCTCGCCGGGCCTCGCGTCGTCGCCGATGGCGCCGGCGATGGCCGGCGTGCTGCCCCTTCCGGCCGCGCCCGTGTTCGACACCCGCGCGCTCTATCCCGAGTCGCTCGGGACCGCGTACCTGGGCGGCATGCTCTCGCGCTCCGCCGCGCCGATCGGCGTGGTCTCGTCGGCGCCGACCATGAGCGCGCTCGTCGCCGCCGCCGGCATGACCGCCAGCGACGGCCCCATGTCCGCGGCCGCCGCCGGTGCGCCGTCGACGCTGCCGTTCGTCGGCGTCGAGCGCTTCGCCTCGGCGATGTCCGACGCGCGCGCGTGGGCGAACCGCGATCTCTCGATCGCCCCGAGCTCGCTGCGTCTCGCCGAGGCCGCGCCCGAGCGCGTCGTCCTCGCCGCCGAGCACGCGCGCCGCGCCGTCGCGACGCCCGGCACGGCTCCGTCGACGGGCCCGAGCGCGGTAGATGCCTCGACCTTCGCCGCGCTGTCGCCGGCCGAACGCGCCGCCACGCTGGCGTCGATGTCGCCCGCCGAGCGCGCCTCGACCTTCGCCGCGCTGTCGCCGGTCGAGCGCGCCGCCGTCATCGCTGCGTCGCCGACCGCGGCGCCGTCGATCCCGCCCGCCGAAGCGGCGGCGATGCCGAGCGAGAGCGACGATCGCGCGACCGCTGACCTCGTGTCCGCGGCTGCCACCGCCGCCGACGCGCCGGTGCCTGCGCATGCTCCCACGGTTCCGAACCCGCTCGAGGCCGACCTCGTCGGTCTGCGCGCCGCGCTCCTCGCCGGCGGCGCCACCAGCGTCCCGCTCGCGTTCGCCGAGTACCTGCCGATGCTGAGCGCCGCGATGTCCGCGCCGCTCGGCGCCGCGGCCGCGGAGTCGTTCGCCGCCGCCGCCGCCGCTGGTGCGACCGCGCCATCGACGACGAGCGAGGCCGGTGTCGCCGGCGCGTCCGTCGGTGCGCCGTCGGTCGGTGCGGCGGCTGCCGCTGCGGACCTCTCCCTTCCGTTCGTGACCTCTGCTGCGCAGGGAATGCAGGCGGCGCCGGCTGGCGCCCGAAGCCTCGCGCTTCCCGCCGTCGGCGGCATCACGACGACGCAGCCGATGACGTCCCGCTTCGCCGCCGAGTCGCCCGAGGCGGCGACGGCCGGAGACGCGACGCTCGCCACGCTGGGTATGCCGGGCTTGCTCGGCGCGCGCGACTCGCTCGCGTCGCTGATCTCGCTCCAGGCTCCCGTGGCCGCGACGAGCACCGGACGCCCCGGCTCGCTCGCCGAGATGATCCTCAGCTGGTCGGTCGCCGAGGAGCGCGCGATCACCGACCTGAGCTTCGACTTCGTCGCGCCCGAGATGGTGCTGGCCGCCAAGGTCTACGGCCTCTCGCCCGGCGCCGCCGCGCAGGCCGCGCGCCTCGCCGTCGCCGGTCCGAGCGCGATCGCCAGCCTCGCCACCTCGGTCGACCTCACGTTCCTTCGCAGCTTCGCGCAGGCGCAGGCGCAGCAGGCGGCCGCGGGACCCGCGTTCGCCGCGCAGCGCACCGCGAGCGCCGCCGGTGCGCCGGCGACGACGTTCGCGCCCGACGGCACGCCGATCGAGGCGCCCGCTTCGTCGGCGGCTCCGTCGATGTCGCCCGCCGCCGCCGCCGCCGCCACCGCCGCCACCAGCGGCGAGGTTGCGTCGAGCTTCTCCGCCACCGGCGACGAGCTCGCCGCGGCCGGAGGTATCGGTCCGATGCCGTCGGTCGCCGGCTCGGTGCTCTCGTCGCCTCGCCTGCCGCGCGGCGCCTTCCTCTGGCCCGAGGCCACGGTCGCGGCGCTCGGTCTGCGCGCGCTGTCTCCCGACGGCGTCGCCGGCATGCCGATCGTCGCGCTCGAGCTCCTCGCCGCCGCCGCCGTCGCGGACCTCGGCACGTGGGTGACCGCGTTCCCGAGCGCGGACCAGTCGACGATCGCCAACGTCATCCGCGGCATGGGCGGCACGGTTCCGACCGCGTCGACCGGCGCGGGCCCGCTGTTGTCGTCGTCGCCCTCGTCGATGCCCTCGCTCGCCGCCGCACCTGCGGGTGCGCCGAGCGCTGCCTCGCCGATCGCCGGCGCGCCGCAGTCGTCCGCCGCCGGCGTCGACGCGCCCGACCTCGACTCGATCCCGGAGCTCGGCAGCGCGCCGCGCGACATCCGCGCGCGCTTCGAGTCCATCTACGTCGCGCTCGCCCGCACCGGCGACGGCCAGAACCTGTCACCGTCGGCACGCGCCGCGCGTGCGATGGCGCTCCTCGCCCGCGAGGACGGCGGCGCCACGTCGGCGCGCGAGCGTGCGCTCGCCGCGTGGACGATGTTGCCCAACGTCTACCAGGGCGGCATGGACGTCGTCGCGCCGCGCGATGGCGGCGCCAGCGACGACGGTCCGTCCGAGACGCGCCCCGGCCTCGCCGGTCTCGCGGCTCGCGCCGGCGAGTCGCTCGGGTCGTTCGTCGCGCCGTCGGCGCGCGAGGTCTCGAGCTATTCGAGCGGGAACAACGACGATTCGCGCAGCGGCTCCTCGCTCGCGACCCGCGCCGAGATGCCGGTCTACGTCCAGACCGGCGCAGCCCCCGAGGCCCCCACCGCCAGGCCGATCATGTCGCGCCCCGGCCGCTCGTTCGCGCAGGCCGGCGGCGGCGAGCCCGAGATCCCGGCGTGGTTCGAGTCGGCTGCTCGCCGCATGCTCGACGACCGTTCGCCGGGCGCGGGCATGTCCCTCGCCGACCTCGTGCTCGTGACGTCGTCCGCCGCGCCCTCCAAGTCGATCGCCGCCGCGACGCGCGGCAACTCGTCGACGCCGGCGCAGTCCGCCCCGATCTCGGGCGCGATGGCCGGCGGCGGCCCGAAGCCCGACGTCGACAAGCTGGCCAACGAGGTCTATCAGGAAGTTCTGAGACTCATCGACATCGCGCGTGAGCGCAGCGGGGACCCGTACCAATGAGCATCAACTACACGAAGATCGAGAAGCTGACCATCATCGGGCTCGAGAACGGCGTCACGGTCACCGCGATGTTCAACCCCAAGGAGCTGGGGGTGAACAAGTCGGTGCCCTGGACCAAGCACAAGGACTCGAAGAGCGATCAGCCCAGCGTCGAGTTCTCGTCGGCGGAAGGCCGCTCGATGGACTTCGAGCTCATGTTCGACACCTACGAGGATGGTGGCAACGTCCACTCCAAGTACGTGGCGAAGCTGATGCAGCTCGCGATGGTCATGGACCCCGACGGCGCCGAGGAGAAGAAGCGCCCCACGCGCGTGAAGGTGCAGTGGGCCAACGGCGCCTTGCCCGCCTTCGAGGGCGTCATCGAGTCGATCGGCACCAAGTACACGATGTTTCTCCCGGACGGAACGCCGTGCCGCGCCACCTGCAATGTGAAGGTCAAGGAAGCGAGCCGCGCGTCCTTCAAGAAGGGCACGTGATCTCATGGCCAATCGCGCCGCCGCAGTAGACTTCGACGTCCTCATCAACGGGACGGACGTCGAGGACAAGGACGTCCACGGCTTCGTCATCGATCTCGACCTCGATCAGCCCGGCATGGCGTCGGTGTCGCTGCTCAACGTCGGCCACATGTACAACGACAAGTGGAAGCTGGGGCAGTCCGTCGAGATCAAGGTCGCCGGCGGCTCACGCGAGACCGAGGACGGCAGCGGCGGCTCGAGCAAGACCACCATCTTCAAGGGCGAGCTCGTCGGCATGGAGCCGTCGTACGTCCAGGGCGGCAAGAGCCTCTTCTCGATCCGCGCGTACGACAAGCTCCACCGCCTGCTCCGCGGCCGCAAATCGAAGACGTACCAGAAGCAGACCGATCAGGACATCGCGAGCGCGATCGCGGGCGACGCCGGCCTGTCCGCGAAGTGCGGCAGCGCCCCCAAGATCAAGCACGAGCACGTCTACCAGCACAACCAGACCAACCTCGAGTTCCTGCGCGTCCGCGCCAAGCGTCTCGGCTATTCGATCTGGGTCGAGAACGGCACGGACATGTACTTCGACGCGCCCAAGCTCGACAAGGACTCGGGCCTCGAGTTCGTGCTCGGCGTCGACGGCAAGGGCAAGAAGAAGATGCTTACCTTCCACGGTCGCATGTCGAACTCGCACGTGATGAAGAAGGTCACCGTGCGCGGCTGGGACCCGGAGAAGAAGGCGGAGATCGTGGGCGAGGAGTCGGCGAAGAGCTCGCCGCTCGGATCGAAGAACGCCGCCGGGACGCTGTCGGACTTCGGCGAGGTCGCGACGTTCTACGTCGACCACCCGATCTTCTCGGTCGAGGAGGCCAAGGCGATCGCCAAGTCGAAGCTCGACGAATCCGCGATGGGCTTCCTCACCGCCGAGGCCGAGGCCATCGGCGAGGCGGCGGTGAAGCCGGGCATCGTCGTGAAGATCTGCGTCAACGAGAAGGTCAAGGACGACCGCTTCAACGGCAAGTACCTCGTCCAGGGCTGCACGCACCGCATGACGGCGGGGCAGGGCTTCTTGACCCTCATGCGTCTCTGTCGCGACGCGGCGGAGAAGTGACGGAGCCCCATGCGCGCCGGCGGTGATCGTCCCTGGAGCAACGATGGAACCCTGTGCGGGATCTATTACGCCATCGTCTGCCAGAACAAGGACGACGAGCTGAAGCAAGCGCGCATCAAGGTGCGCTTCCCGTGGCTCGACGGTGGCGACAAGGATCAGGGGCACTGGGCGCAGCTCGCGACGCCGATGTCGGGCAACAAGTGGGGCTGGTACACGCTCCCCGAGGTCGAGGACGTGGTCGCGGTCGTGTTCCTGGCCGGTGACATCCGCCAGCCCGTCGTGCTCGGCGGCATCTGGAGCAAGACCGACTCGCCGCCCGAGCCGATCACCGACGGCAAGAACGAGTTCCGCGGCTACAAGAGCCGCAGCGGTCACCGCTGGCTGCTCGACGACACGGCGAAGGGCAAGATCACGCTCGCCGACAAGACCGACAACCTCCAGCTGACGATCGGTCAGTTCGAGAAGGCCGGCGGCGGGCCGAACCCGCACACCATCGCCGCGCCACAGAGCGCGGCCAAGACCGGCGTGGCCACGGTGTCGATGAGCGGCAAGCTCAAGATCCTGTGCCCCGACGGCAAGCTGACCATCACGGGTGATTCCGTCGCCATCTCGGCCGACGACAAGATCGACGTGAACGCGTCCGCCACGCTGACCTTCGATTCCGGATCGACGATGGACATGAAGGCCGGCTCGCCAGGTAAGTGGCAGGGCACCAAGATCGACATCAACTGAGCCAACCGTGATCAGCCGCGACCAGTTCCAGCAGCCGAGTGAGCGCGCCGAGAAGCTTCGGGGCGTGCATCTGGCGATCGTCGTCGAGAACAAGGACGACAAGCGGCCGTTCCTCGTCCAGCTCAAGTTCCCGTGGCTGCCCGGCGACGACAAGACCTACTGGGCGCGCGTCGCGATGCCCATGGGTGGCCCCGATCGCGGCACGTATCTGCTCCCCGAGAAGGACGACCAGGTGCTGGTCGTGTTCGTGCACGGCGAGATCGAGCGTCCGGTCGTGATCGGCTCGCTATGGAACAAGGAGCAGCCGCCGCCCGAGACCAACGCCGACGGCAAGAACAACCACAAGGTGATCAAGTCGAAGACCGGTCACCGGATCATCTTCGACGACACCGACGGCAAGGAGAAGGTGATCGTCGTCGACTCGACCAAGAAGAACAAGGTCAGTCTCGACGTGAAGGAGAAGGTCACGAGCATCGAGTGCTCGGGTGACATCACGATCAAGGCGAAGGCGCAGGTCCTCATCCACGGCAAGTCCGTGCTGATGACGGCCAAGGGCGGTGACATCACCGTCAAGTCGGGCGCCGATCAGAAGCTCGAGACCAAGGGCGCGCTCGACGTGAAGGCGAGCGGCAACATCACGATCGAGGGACAGACCGTCAACCTGAACATGGGTGCGTCGCCAGCGAAGGGCGGCAAGGGCGGAGCGGCGGGCGCGGGACAGAAGGGCAACGCGGCGGTCGATCAGGTCAAGGAAGCCAAGGGTGGGGCTGGTGGTGGTGGCGGCGGCGGCGGCGGTGGCGGCGCGAGTGGTGGCGGCGGCGCGGGTGGTGGCGGCGGCGGTGCGGCTGGTGGCGGCGGTGCTGCGGGCGAAGGTGCAGGCGCGGGTGCCGGTGGCGGTGCTGCCGGTGGTGGCGCCACGACGGCGAATCCGCCGCCCGCAGGCGGCACGCCGGGACAGCGCGAGAACGCGAGCTCGAATCCTGGCTCGGGTGGCGGCGCCGTGTCGCCGAGCCCCGAGGCGAGTCAGACGCAGCCGCCCGCCGGTGGAACGCCGGGCGCGCGCGCGAACGCGGCCGCGAATCCGTCGGGCGGAACGCCGTCGACGGTCGCGACCGATCCGTCGAAGGCGCCGCCCGCGTCGGCGAGCGCCGGTGGCGCGGCGGCGGCAAGCGGCACGGCGACGGCGGGCGCGGGTGCAGCCGCAGGTGGCAAGGGCGCGTCGGCAGGTGGCGCGGCGAGCGCCACCGGATCCGTCGGTGGTGGTGCGGCCGGTGGCGCGAAGGGCGCGGTTTCTGCGGGCGCCGGCGCTGGTGGTGCGAGCGGAAGTGTCAGCGCCGGCGGGGCCGCCGGCGCGAAGGCTGGAGGAGCAGCAAGTGGTGCTGCCAGCGCAGCCGCGGGTGGACCCGCGGGCGCAGCGGGTGGAGCCGCAGGTGCGGCCGTCAAGGGCGACGTCGCCGGTGCCGCGGGGGGCGGCGCCGCCGGTGCCGCCGTTTCCGGCAACGCCTCGGGTGCAGCGGGTGCGGCGGGTGGGAAGGTTGGCGCAGCAGCGTCGGGCGACGTCAGCGGCGCCGCCGGTGGCGGAGCAGCAGGCGCAGCAGCGTCGGGTGATGCGAAGGGCGCCGTCGGCGGTGCCGGTGGTGGGAAGGTCGGCGCAGCAGCGTCGGGCAACGTCAGCGGGGCGGCCGGTGGCGGCGCGGCAGGCGCGGCGGCGTCGGGCGACGCGAAGGGTGCCGTCGGCGCGGCCGGTGGTTCGCAGGTCGGCGCGGCAGCGTCGGGCGACGTCGCGGGCGCGGCCGGCGGAGGCGCGGCGGGTGCCGCAGC
>DATLEB010000033.1:0-8957 GCA_035525615.1 Kofleriaceae bacterium
CGCATCGCTGCGCGTCCACGGCCTTCGCAATCTCCGCGTCGCCGACGCGTCGATCATGCCCAGCATCGTCGGTGGCAACACCAACGCGCCGGTGATCATGATCGCCGAGAAGTGCGCCGACCTGGTCGACGCCTAGCTCGGCGACCGCGGTCTCAGAACCAGTTGAAGCCGACGCCGACGGTGCCGGCGGTGACGTTCTGGTCGAACGAGTCGTAGCTGCCCGACACGAGGCGGCCCTGGAGATCGATCGAGAAGGTGCGCGCGCTGAGCAGCTCGTAGCCGACGCCACCCATGAGCGCCATGCCCTCGTCGATGTTTTCGCTCTGCGAGTCGTAGCCGTCGTCGTAGCTGTACGACAGGCTCGCGCCGCCGATGCCGCCCTTGATCCAGAGCTGCGGGGTCAGCCAGTACTGGCCGGCGACCATCGCGGTCGCCTGCACGAGCGAGGTCGCGCCGAACGCGTTCTCCTCGACGGTCTGGGCGTTGCCCTGCACCTCGAAGAGGAGCGCGAAGCGCGGCGACAGCATGCCGCCGATGTGGAAGTCGAACTCGCCCGCGATCGGGTCGTAGTCGCAGTTCACGCACGTGACGTCGTCGTCGCCGATGTTCATCCCACCGAGACCGAGCGAGAAGCCGATGGCCATGCGGCCGGCGCGATCGTGGAAGCCGCCCGGAACGGTGGTCGGCTGCGAGTAGTAACCACCCGCCGGCGGCGGGGGCGGCGGTCCGTACCCCGGCTGGGCCGCAGCGGCGGCAGGCGCGAGGAGGACAGCGGCAAAGGCAACGAGGTGGCTGCGCTTCATGATGCCCAGTCTATCTGCAACCGCCGGCCCAGGCCGTGTAGGTGCGACGGAGCTCAATCGGATCGAGCACTTGCGATCCGTGGTCCGGCCAGCGCGCCGTGAACGGGCGTTGGGAGTGTTGCGCGTCCGCCCTATAGAGGCGGACCTGCCGTGATCTTCACACTCTCACCGCGCTCGAGGCCGAAGGTGACCTGGGTGCCTCCGTCGACGTCCATCAGCACGTACGCACGCGAGGCATGCACGCCGCGCACGTCGTGCCCGTCGACGCTCACGATCACGTCACCCACGACGAGACCGGTGCGCGCCGCCGGTCCGCCCGGTCGCACGTGGGCCACCTTCATCGTCGACAGCGTCGGATCGATGTCGGGCGGCTGGTCGACCGTCGTGAACCCGAAGTCGCCGCCCTTGTCGTTCGGCTTCTTCTTGCGACGCTTGATGACCTCGATGTCGCCGACGTCGACGACATCCGCCTGCGCCACCTCGACGTAGACGCGCGTCCACGCCCACGGCGACGACTCCCAGTCCATCGGCCATGCGGTGAGCCACGCCTTGCCGGTCGGCGCGTTCTCGATCGTGAAGCGGCCGTCCTCGCCGCTGATGTGCTCCTTGTCGCTGCCGCCGCCGCCGAACACGATCATCTGGCCGCGGCCACCCTTCACCGGCTGCACGCGCGCCTGGAGGCCCGGCACCGGCGTCGTGGTGCCGAGCTCGACCATGCGGCCCTTCACCGTGACCTTGCGTTCGAGCGTGAGCACGACGCCGACCTTGCTCTCGCCCGACTTCAGCTCGACCGGCGTCTGCACGCGGCCGGCGCTCGAGTCCCCGGTGAGCAGGAACGAGCCCGCCGGAAGATCGCGCATCGTGAACACGCCGCCGGTGCGGAAGAACTTCTCGCGCCGCGAGAAGCCGGTCTTCTCGTCGACGACGCTGATGTGGATCTCGTCGGGGAGCGGGCCGTTGTCGGTGGTCTTGACCGTGCCGCTGATGAGGCCGGTCGAGCGGATGACGAGCTTCACCGAGCCGCCGACCTTCACGTGCTCGCCCACCGCCTCGCCGCCGCCGCGGCGGAACGCGCGCACCGCGTACGTGCCGGGCGTGAGCTCGGTGACCTTGAACGTGCCGTCGACGCCGGTGATGACCGGACGATCGTCGCGACCCCAGCTCCAGCGCGTGTCGCGCGCCGCCGAGCCTGCGAGGCTGCCCGCCGCGTCCGATTCGCGCGACGCGAGCACCCACGCGTCGACGACCGGCTCGCCCTTCTCGTCGGTGACCGAGCCGGTGATGACGCCGTTGCGCGCCTCGACCACGAGCTTCACCGTCGCGGTCTTGCCCGCAGCGACCGTGACGCGCTCGCCCTGCACGTCGTCATCGCTCGTGCCGGGCTTGCGCATCTCGTTCCACCAGCCGCGCGTGGCGACGACGCGGCGCTCGCCGGGACGCACGCCCTCGATCGTGAACATGCCGTCGTCGCCGGTGCGGCCCTCGCCGCCGCCCCAGCTCCAGCCGTCGTTGGCGACGCGCGCGCGCGCGTTGCGCACCGGCTTGCCGTCGGTGTCGACGACCGTGCCGCTGATCGTGCCGCTCTCGGGGAGCGTGATCTCGACCTTGGTCTCGCCGCCGCCGGGCGGCACCGTCGCCTTGGGCGGATCCTCGGGCTGGCGATGCCCGGTCGCGTTCACGTCGAGCGTGTAGTCGCCCGCGACGAGGCCCTTCAGCAGGAAGGTGCCGTCGGCGCGCGTCTCGTCGCCGCCCCACGAACGCTGGCCGCGCGCCGCCCCGCCGGTGGTCTGCGCCGACACGTTGGCGTCGGGAACCGGCGTGCCGCTCGCGGTCTTCACGACGCCGGCGATGCGGCCGCCGGTGCCGACCTTCCACACCACGCCGTCGATGTCGGCGGTGGCGACCTCGATCGCATCGTACTTGTCCTGCGCCAGGTAGCCCTCGCACCACACCTCGACGTCGTACTTGCCGGGAAGGAGCGAGGTGATCTCGATCTTGCCGTCCTCGTCGGAGCTGTCGCCTTCCCAGCGGCCGGCGCGCTCGTCCTGCATGCTCACCCACGCTTCGGGGCACGGCTTGGTCTTGCCGTTGCCTTCGTCGACCACGACCGTGCCGCGCACGGTGGCGGCGGCGTGGACCTCGATGACGACGTCCTCGACCGACTGGCCGAGGCCGAGGAGCACGCTCTCGCCGGGCTCGCCATAGCGCCCCTGCGCGTTGGCGGTCGGCTTGTAGCGGCCGGGCGAGAGGCGCGTGAGGCGGAAGTGGCCCTGCGCGTCGGTGCGCGCGCTGCTGTCGGAGTCCTCCTCGCCGCTGCGCCAGTCACCGACCGACACGATCGCGCCTTCGATCGGCGTCTTGCTGCCGGTCTCGACCACGACGCCGGCCAGCACCGACTCGGGCGTGAGCAGCACCTCGACCGTCGTGGTGGGCGCGACCGCCTCGGTGTTGCCGGCGGCGTAGCCTTCGGCCTCGGCGTAGATCGCGACCTCGCCCTGCTTGGTCCACAGCGAGAAGTGGCCCTGCGCGTCGCTGCGCGTGTAGGCGCGCGCGCCGTTGCTCCACCAGCCGCCGCTCGACGAGCGCACGGACACGAACGCGTCGGCGACCGGGCCGCCGCTCACGTCCTCGACGACGCCGGCGATCTCGACGCCGCCGGGCGCGAGCTCGAGGTCGACGCCGGTGCGCTGCTCGCCCGGCTTCAGGCGGACACCATCGCGCCGGCGCTCGGCGTCACGCCACGCGGCGGGCACGTGATGGGCGGCGAACGCCTGCACGCGGTGGTAGCCGGGGACGAGCTCGGTCAGCTTGTACGCGCCGGCCGCGTCGGTCTTCGTGCAGACCGGCTCGCGCGTGTCGTCGGCAGTGGCGCCCTCCGCGCTCCACGCAGAACAGACGCTGGCGCCGGCGAGCGGTCCGCCGCCGTCCTTGACGCGGATCGTTCCCGCGATCGAGCCGCGCGTCTTCGTGCGCGGATCGGCGATGGCGCGCCCGTTCGCGCCCGCGGCGCTGCTGCTCGCTCCCGAGGCGCTGTCGCGCTCCGACGCGGCCACGGCGGTGCCGTGCTTCGCGCCCTGCTTTCCGCCGCCACGGAGCAAGAGGAAGCCGAGCACCGCGGCGACGGCGACGACCAAGAGAACGAGGGGGAGGCGTTTCTTCATGCCATCTCCGCGGTGCCGGCTGCCGGTAAGGACAGCACCCTAACCATCACGGTTGCTCGGCAGATTCCGCTGCGGGCTGGCAATTGCTGGCGCGGTCGGGCACGAGTGATGCCTCGCTGTTACCTTTCGCGGCATGAGGGCGTGTTTCCTTCCCGCGATCGCTGTTGCCGCTGGCTGTGGCCGGACCCCGCCGCCGGCCTGCCCGACACCGGTGGCGCAACCGACCAGCACGGACGTCCAGGCGAGCGACGACGTCGCGGACCCGCCCGCCGGCGAGACCTCGTCGCCCGACGGGCTCTTCGCGTGCTCGCATCCACGCGGCGACGTCGTGCTGACGATGCGCGAGAACTTCACCGCGAAGGATCTGGTGGTCGCGTACATCGGGGTGACCTGCGCCAACGTGATCCTGCCCGTCGAGCTGGCCGATCGCGCGTACAAGGGCGGCTTCGAGGGGCGGCTCAAGTCCGTCGAGCTCGAGCCGCGCTTCCGTGCGCTCTTCGACGAGCTAGGCGTGGCGCTGGTGCGCGAGGGTGGGGCGGTGATCGTCGTGGATCGCGCGTGGCTGGCGCGCCGGCCCGGGCTCATCCTGCTCCAGCGCGTCGACACCGCGAGCGTCCTGCTCTCGTCGTCTCCGTCGATCCCTCCGCCGCTCGACGCGCCGCCGCCGCCACCGCCGCCGCCGGTCGTCGCCGGCGTCACGCGCGTCGACGACACACACGTCATCATCACGCGCCTCGCCGCGCTCGACGCGATCGCCGCCGGCGGCAAGGGCGCGCGCATCATGCCGTCGACGAAGAACGGCCAGCCCAACGGCGTGAAGCTCTACGCCATCCGCCCGTCGAGCATCTACGCCAGCGTCGGCTTCATGAACGGCGACACCGTGCACTCGATCAACGGTGTGCCGATCACCGTCGCCACCGACTTCACGCTCGACAAGCTGTTCGCGGCGGCCCGCGTCGAGCTCGCGATGACGCGACGCGGGAAACCCATCACGCTCTGGATCGACGTCAACTGAGCGCGACCGGGGGCGCAGGTCTTGCAGTCCGTCTCGGGATGAGCGCCCTACGACACGAATCCGTGAGCGAGCTGAGGCGGCGAGATCGCGCGCTCGTCGGACGCACCGAGCCGGCCGAGGATCTCGAGATCGTCGCCGCGATCGGGAGCCACGTTCGCGATGCGAGCGGGCGGAGGTACGTCGACCTGCAGATGGGCTGGTGCGTCGGAAACCTGGGCTGGAGCCCGCCCGAAATCATGGAGCGGGTGCGCCGCTACGCCGGGCCGATGTACATCGCGCCCCAGGCGCTGTACGCGCCGTGGGTCGAGCTCGCCGAGCGGCTGCTCGAATTCGCACCCGGCCGGCTCGCGCGGGCCTTCCGTTGCGTCGGCGGCACCGAGTCGGTCGAGCTCGCGCTCCAGCTGGCGATGGCGCACACCGGGCGCCACAAGGTCATCTCGATCGAGGGCGCGTATCACGGCAACTCCATCGCCGCGAAGAGCGCCGGCGAGCCGCTGCCCGCGCACCTGGCGGGCTTCCGCAAGCTCGCGCCGCCGCTCGACGCACGCGCGCTCGATCGCCTCGAGACGCTGCTGAAGCCGCACGACGTCGCGGCGCTGATCATGGAGCCGACGATCATCAACCTCGCCGTGCTCGTCCCCGATCGCGACTTCCTGCGCGGCGTCGTCGCGCTGTGTCACCGCCACGGCACGCTCTTCATCGCCGACGAGGTCGCGACCGGGTTCGGCCGCACCGGGCGCCGGTTCGCCTGCGAGCACGCCGGGCTCGAGCCCGACATCATGACGCTCGGCAAGGCCGTCACCAACGGCATCGCGCCGCTCGGTGCGACGCTCACTACGGCGGAGGTCGCGCGATCGATCAGCGGCGAGCTCTCGTTCTACTCGACGTACGGCTGGCAGCCGCTGTCGGTCGAGGCCGCGCTCGGCGTGCTCGGCTACTGGCGCGACCACGGTGATCGACTGCTCTCCGACGTGAACGACCGCTCCGACGAGCTTCGCCGTCGCGTCAGCACGATGCCGCTCCCCGAGGACGGCGAGGTGCGCATCCAGGGCCTCGCCGTCGCGATCGAGCTCGGCGACGCCGCGCGCGTGAAGCGCGTCGTCCACCGCTGCCGCGATCACGGCGTGCTGGTCGGCGACGACGGCGAGGCGATCACGCTGTTCCCGGCGCTCACCATCGATCCGTCCACGCTCGCCGACGCCCTCGACGTCCTCGACGCCTCGCTGCACGGGCGTTGACGTGCGCCGCCGAGTCAGGTCGCCGCGACCGCGAGGAGCCGATCGACGACGAGCCGCGCGCGCGTCGCGTCGCCGCGCACCGTGATGCACGGCACCTGGCGCTGCGTGAACATCTGCTCGAGCCACGCCGCGCTCACGCCCTGCTCGAGGAGGCTGTCGTCGATCACGGCGACATCCGGCAGCTGCGGCCCGTCGGCGAGCCGCACCAGCGCGCCGGCGTCGGCGCTCGACGTCACCGCATAGCCGGCGTCGGTGAGCGCACGCGCGATCGCCTCCAGCCGGCGCGGGGCCGCTCCGACCAGCACCGTGCGCGCTGCGCGCCGCTCGACGCGCGCCAGGAAACGCGTCCAGCGCACGCGGTCGCCCTCGCTCATCTCGATGATCTCGAGGCCGTAGCCCGCCGTCAGCCCGCGCACGCTCGCGTCGGCGGTGGTGATGGCGCGCGCCACACGCGCCGTCAGCTCGATCGGCGGATCGCCCACGTCGATCGGCACCACCGCGGTCACGGTCTCCGCGCGCAGCGGCACCTGCGGGCTGATGAAGAGGCCGTTCAGCGACACGTCGAGGGCGTCGCCGCACGTGCCGTCCAGGCCTCGCAGCTCGACCGGCCAGCGCACCGGGAAGCGCACCGACGTGCGCGACGGCGGCGGCTTGATCACCACGCCCTCGGCGCGGGCACGATGCAGCAGCTCGATCAGCCGGTCGCGCATCGGTCCCGCCTCGACGGGAAACCGCACCGCGAACCCGCTCGAGCCGGTCTCGACCGCATCGCGCGCCGTGGTCACGTGATAGACGGTGCCGCGCACGACCGCCGAAAGATCGCCGAGCTGGAGCGCGACGTGCACCTCGTCGTTCATGCGCGGCGGCGCGCCCGTCACGAGATACGCGCCGCGCGCCGACAGCGACCGCAGACGCGCGTGCGACCACGTGCCGCCGCGCAGGAAGCGCACCTTCACCGTGTGGCCGTGATGCTCGTCGACCAACGCCGGCGGCATGAGCGGCTCGGTGTCGCGTCCGCGATACTCGACGGTCGGCGCGCGCGTGCTCGCGGACTCCTCGCCGGGCCCCGTGCCGGGTCGCTTGATCGCGCCCATGCCGAGCGTCGTGGCGCGCCCGGCGGCACCACGGCCCGCGACCGGGATCGGAGGCAAGGCGGGAGGTTCCGGCTCCGATCCCAGTCGCGGCCGCTCCGAAGGAGGGTCGGGAGCTTCATCGCGGATCGCCGGCGACGGACCGGTGCCGCGCGCGTTCGGTTTCGCCGCGCGCGACCGCAGCGCCGTCATCGCGCCCGCGAGCCCCTTGCAGCCGCGCGCGACGACCTCGTACGACTGCAGGTACGTCGCGAAGAACGCGCGCCGATCGCCGTCGCCCATGCGCGCGGGATCGATCACCGCCACGCCGCTCGCGACGACGTGTCCGATCCATCGTCCGCGATCGCGCGAGTTGCGCAGATGAACCGCGACCAGCGCGACATCCGTGTTCGCGCGGAAGTAGAGGTCGACCGCCGCGACCGCCGCATCGTCGAAGCGGTCCCACGCGCGGGTCAACGCCTGCGAGCGGGCGTTATCGACGACGAGATAGACCTCGTACGGTGGAGAGGAGGAGGACTCCATTTGCGGCGGGACTCATGACAGCAGTCTCTATACCGTCGCTTCCGCGTGTACGATTGCTCACGTCGGTCCGGGGGCGTTTCCCACGAATGCGCACGGTTGGGACATCACCCCGAAAAGGCCATCGTGGCATTCATGCCGCGATGGGGATGGCAAGATTACCACGGAGAAACCGTAGGCTGATTCGCCAGATCCGCTCCCGATGGTCGCTCCGGAGGCGGATCGGCGCAGCGGCGCAAACTTGCTTCCCGGGGGGGTGGGCATAGAGTAGCCGCATGTTCGGCAAGCATGACCGGGGGCCGCGCACGATGCCCCTTCTCCCGCTGCGCGACATCATCGTGTTCCCGCACATGGTGGTGCCGCTGTTCGTGGGCCGGGAGAAGTCGATCAACGCGCTGGAAGAGGCGATGGCGGGGGACAAGGAGCTCATCCTTGCCGCGCAGAAGAAGGCCAAGACCAACGACCCGCGCGAGGAAGACATCTTCGCGGTGGGCACGATCGGGCACATCATCCAGATGCTGCGCCTGCCCGACGGCACGGTGAAGGTGCTGGTCGAGGGCAAGGGTCGCGCGAAGGTGATCGCGTTCGAGCAGAGCACGCCGTTCTTCTCGGTCGAGGTCGAGGACATCGGGGAGCCGGACGAGCGCTCGCTCGAGCTGTCCGCGCTGATGCGATCGGTGCAGGGCGTGTTCGAGACCTACGTGAAGCTCAACAAGCGCATCCCGCCCGAGATGCTGATGAGCGTGCAGACCATCGAGGAGCCGGCACGGCTCGCCGACACGATCGTCGCGCACGTGAACCTCAAGATCAAAGACAAGCAGGAGCTCCTCGAGACTCCATCGCCGCAGAAGCGCCTCGAGCGCCTCTACGAGCTCATGCAGGCCGAGATCGAGATTCTCCAGGTGGAGAAGAAGATCCGCACCCGCGTGAAGAAGCAGATGGAGAAGTCGCAGAAGGAGTACTACCTCAACGAGCAGATGCAGGCGATCCAGAAGGAGCTCGGCGAGCGCGACGAGTTCAAGAACGAGATCCAGGAGCTCGAGGAGCGGATCAAGAACAAGAAGATGAGCCCCGAGGCGGAGCAGAAGGTCCGCAAGGAGTTCAAGAAGCTGAAGATGATGTCGCCGATG
>DATLEB010000045.1:0-14085 GCA_035525615.1 Kofleriaceae bacterium
TCTGAGAGCCGAAAAATCATCGTGATATGTGGAGTCATGCCCGCGTTCGTCCTGTCGCATGTCTCCGATGAAACCTTGATGCATGACCTCACCGCGCTCGTCACGACGGACCGCGAGATAACGGCGGCGCTGCTCGCGCACATCGCGGAGGTGGACGCGCGCGACCTGTACCGGGCCGCGGCGTGCTCGCCGATGTTCGCGTACTGCACGCGGACGCTCGGGATGGCTGCGGAGGTCGCGTACAAGCGGATCCGTGCGGCGCGGACGGCGCGGCGGTTCCCGCAGATCTTCGACGCCATCGTCGATGGCCGCCTGCACGTGACGGCGGTCGTCATGCTCGCGCCGCATCTGACCGAGGAGAACGTGCACGCGATCCTCGCGGCGGCCGCACACGCGAGCAAGGTGGACCTCGAGCTGCTCGTCGCCCGGATCGCGCCGCGGCCAGATATCCCAGAGAGCATCCAACCGCTACGGCCGACGCAACTGGATCCAGATCCAGTTCGCAGCGACGTGGCGCAACTGGATCCGGATCCAGTTCGCGGCGATCTGTTCCAGCTGGCCCTGACGCCAGCACCGGCTCACGCGCCGGAACGGGCACGCGTGATGGCGCTGGCGCCGGATCGCTTCGCGCTCCAGCTGACGATATCGGGCGCGACGCACGAGAAGCTCCTGCGCGCGCAGGCGCTGACTTGGCACAAGGTTCCGTCCGGTGATCTTGCGACGATCCTGGATCAGGCGCTCGACGCGCTGCTCGCGAAGATCGAGAAGCGGAAGTTCGGTGCGACCGATCACCCGCGCGCGAGGAAGGCGCGCAGCAGTGCGGCGCGCACGAAGGCCGTCGATCCGACGTACATCTCCGCGGCGGTCCGGCGCGCGGTTCGCGAGCGCGACTGCGACCAGTGCACGTTCGTGAGTGCGGCGGGCGAGCGCTGCCCGGAGCGCGGGGGCCTCGAGTTCGATCACATCATCCTCGTCGCGCACGGCGGGCTGCCGACCGTCGAGAACCTGAGGCTGCGTTGCCGCCCGCACAACCAGCACACCGCGGAGCTCGCCCTCGGCCGCGACTTCATGTGCGAGAAGCGCGCCGAGGCCCGCGCCCGCCGGGCCGCCGCGAAGTCCGCAGCCGAAACCGAAACCGAAACCGAAACCGAAACCGAAACCGAAACCGAAACCGAAACCGAAACCGAAACCGAAATCGCAGCCGCAGCCGCAGCCGCAGCCGCAACCGCAGCCGCAGCCGCAACCGCAACCGCAACCGCAACCGCCGCAACCGCACGGCGCTGGGACGCCGCGACGGTCGGAGCGTGATCGCGGCGCGCATCGCGGCGGCGGATGCTGGCGACGTCAGCGGCGCATCGCGGCGGCGCTGGCGCAGGGCGAGTGCCGGCGGCGGCGGCGTTGCGCGACCACGGCCGCGCGCGCGGCGGCTACATGCGCGCGGCGGCTACATGCGCTCGGGGGCGTGCAGGCCGAGGATGCCGAGGCCCTGCTCGAGGGCGTGACGGACGACCTCGACGAGCGCGAGGCGGGCGGTGCGCAGGGGGGCGTCGTCGACCAGCACGCGCAATGCGGGCTCGTCGTTGCCGAGCGTGAACCAGCGGGAGACGTCGCCGGCGAGGTCGAGGAGGTAGTGGGCGAGGATGTGCGGCTCGCAGCTCGCGGCGGAGCGCGCGATGGCGTCGCCGAAGTCGAGCAGGCGGCGCGCGACGGCCCATTCGGACTCGTGGGTGAGGAGCGACCAGTCGGCCTCGTCGACGAGCGAGCCGGGGTTGCCGGCCTTGCGGCGGATGCCCGCGCAGCGCGCGGCCGTGAACTGGAGGTAGGGGCCGGAGTCGCCGGAGAGCGAGGTGGCGCGCTCGAGGACGAAGTCGATGTCCTTGTCGCGCTGCGGAACGACGTTGCCGAACACGACCGCGCCGATGCCGACCCACTTGGCGGTCGCGCCGACGGTCGCGGGATCCATGTCGGGGTTCTTCTCCGTGATGATCGGCGCCACGGCGTCGATCGCCTCGTTGAAGACTTCCTTGAGCATCATGGGGCGCGCTTCGCTCTCGCCGGGCGTGGTCGCCCCCGCCGGCGCCTCGGCCGCACCGGCGCTGCCGCGCGACGACACCTTCTTGCCGCCGAAGCGCACCAGCCCGAACGGGACGTGCTGGCACTGCGCCGCCCAGTCGAAGCCGAGCAGCGTGAGGCACTTGAAGACCTGGCGGAAGTGCGTGGCCTGGCCGCGATCGACGACGTACAGCGACCGATCGAAGTCCCACGTCCGCTTGCGGTAAAGCGCCGACGCCAGGTCGCGCGTCGCATACAAGGTGGTCCCGTCCTTGGTCTTGATGAGGAGCGGATCCTTCTCCTCGGGCAGCCACACCACGGTGGCGCCCTCGCTCTCCTCGAGCAGGCCCTTCGCGGCGAGCAGCTGCAGCACCTCGGGCATCTTGTCCTCGTAGAAGGACTCGCCGCCCTCGTGATCGAAGTGGACCTCGAGCATCTCGTAGACCGACTTGAACTCGGCCATCGAGATGTCGCGGAAGCGCTGCCACAGCGCCCGCGCCTCGGGCTCGCCGTCCTCGAGCCGCTTGAACCAGCCGCGCGCGACGTCGTTGAGCTCGGGGTCGTCCTTCATGGCCGCCCGGTAGCGCTTGTACAGCGCGTTCAGCCCGGTGATGTCGAGCGGCGCGTACTGCGGCTCGTGGCCCCACGCGTGATACGCGGCGATCAACATGCCGTGCGTCGTGCCCCAGTCACCGACGTGATTGATGCCGATGACCTTCCACCCGAGCGCGCGGTGCAGCTCGGCGAGCGCGTGGCCCAGCATGGTCGAGCGGATGTGGTGATACGCGAGGTGCTTGCTGATGTTGGGCGACGAGTAGTCGATGCACAGCGTCTTGCCGGCCCCGACGGCGGGCACGAGCTGCTTCTTCGCCAGCCACCCGAACACCCACCCGCGGTTCACCTTGATGTTGACGAACGGTCCGGCCGCGGTCGCGCTCGCGACCAGCTCGCTCGGCTGGAGCGCGGCCGCACACCGCGCCGCGATGGCCGGCGGCGCCTGGCGCAGGGCCTTGGCGACCCCGAACATGCCGACCGCGAAGTCACCGAGCTCGGGGCGCGGCGGAGCCTCGACCTTCAGATCTTCGGCGCGCACGTCGCCACCGAGGGCATTAGCTACGGCGGTGGCGATCTCGGCGGCACACGGATTCACGGAGGCCATGGCGGCTGGACTCTAGCGTAGGGCCTCCAAAACACAACGCTTTCGGGGTGGTCCAATTTGACCGTACCGCTCGAGACGTGTTACGAATCGATCGTCGCACCGGGGTCCAGCGACCTCGTGGAGGCACGGTTATTATGAGGACGGCATGACCAAGGTCATTCTCTGCGCTGACGACAGCGTGACCATGCAGACGGTGGCTGAGATCACCTTCCGCGGGACCGATTACACGTACGTGGGAGCGCGCTCCGTCGACGAAGCGCTCGACAAGGCGAAGGGACAGCGTCCAGCGCTCGTCCTCGCTGATGCGGTCATGTCCGGGAAGACCGGCTACGACCTGTGTCAGGCGCTCAAGTCGGACGCGGCCACGGCCGACGTTCCCGTCGTGATCCTGTGCGGCAACTCGGCACCCTACGACGCCGCTCGCGGCGCGCAGGTCGGCGCCGACGGCACGCTCACCAAGCCGTGGGACACGCAGGTGATGCTCGACAAGGTCGGGGAGATCCTCGAGAAGGTCGCGCAGTCCGGTGTCGCGCGCGCCGGTGGTGGTGCCGCGGCTGCCGCGCCCGCCGCCGCCGGCGGTCGCCCCGCTCCGTCGCCCACGCCGGCTCCGCCGCTCGGGGCTCCCGGAGCGCTTCCTGTCGCCGCGACGCCTGCGGCCGCGCCGCCCAAGGTCGCGCCGCCTCGCTCGGCGACGATCATGGGAATGCCCACGATCAAGATGCCTGGTCCTGGTGGCGGTGCGCCCGTCCCTGGTCCGGGTCCGGCCGCCGTGGCCGCGCCGCCGCCCGTCGCGCCGCCCGCGCCGATCGCCGCTCCGGTTCGCGCGCCGGCTCCGGTGGCTGCGCCGGTCGCGGCTTCGCCCGGTATCGCCGCCGCTGCAGCGCCCCGCCCCGCCGCGGGTGCGCCGCCGATCGCGCCCGTCGGCCGTCCGCCGATGGTCGCCGGCATCCCGACCAAGCGCTCGGCGCTGGTCGAGCGCACGCTGGCGAAGATGGGTCAGCGTCTCGCCGAGCTGTCGGGCCTCGAGCCGGGCAGCCCCGAGCTGATCGCGCTGCTCAAGCTCTCGACCGAAGTCGTCGAGCGCATCGTGTGGGAAGTCGTCCCGGAGCTGGCGGAAGCCATCATCCGCGAGAACCTGCACGACCTCTCGGCGAAGCGTCCGTCGAACTGACGCGCCCCGCGCTCGGGAGAGCACCGTGACGAGGGTCGGCGGCCTGCAAACCTGCTAGGTTGCAAAGCCGTCATGTCCTCGACCGCCCTCTCGAAGCAGTACGATCCGTCCGACGTGGAGCCGCGCTGGCTCCGCACGTGGCTCTCGCACGGCTACTACCACGCCGACGAGACCAGCCCGACCGTCCCGTTCTCGATCACGCTGCCGCCGCCCAACGTCACGGGCTCGCTGCACATGGGGCACGCCCTCGGCTCGACGCTGCAGGACATCCTCATCCGGTGGCGGCGCATGCACGGCTTCAACGCGATGTGGATGCCCGGCACCGACCACGCGTCGATCGCCGTGCACGTGCTCCTCGAGAAGGAGCTGAAGCGTCGCGAAGGCAAGACGCGCCAGGAGCTCGGCCGCGAGACGTTCCTCGAGCGCGCCTGGGTGTGGAAGGAGCGCTCGGGCAGCCGCATCAGCGAGCAAGAGAAGGTGATGGGCTTCTCGCTCGACTGGGAGCGCGAGCGTTTCACGATGGACGACCAGTCCAACCGAGCCGTGCGCGAGGCGTTCTGTCGGCTCTACGAGGAAGGCCTCATCTATCGCGCCAAGCGGATGATCAACTGGGATCCCGCGAGCGAGACCGTGGTGAGCGACCTCGAGGTCGACACCGTCGAGGAGAACGGGCACCTCTGGGAGCTCAAGTATCCTCTCGCAGACGACCCGTCGCGCCACATCATCGTGGCGACCACGCGTCCCGAGACGATGCTCGGTGACACCGGCGTCGCCGTGCATCCCGACGACGAGCGCTACAAGGATCTGATCGGCAAGGAAGTCGAGCTGCCGCTCACCGGCCGCCGCATCCCGATCGTGGCGGACACGTTCGTCGACAAGGAGTTCGGCTCGGGCGCCGTGAAGGTGACGCCGGCGCACGACTTCAACGACTTCGAGTGCAGCCAGCGCACGGGCCTCGCCGTGATCCAGGTGATCGACGCGCGCGGCAAGATGTCCGCGCCGGCGCCGGACAAGTACGTGGGCATGTCGGTCGACGAGGCGCGCAAGGCCGTGGTCGCCGACCTCGAGGAGCTCGGCCTCCTCGGCAACATCAAGGATCACAAGGTGCCGCGCGGGCGCTCGCAGCGCTCGGGCGCCGTCATCGAGCCCATGCTCATGGAGCAGTGGTTCGTGAAGACCAAGCCGCTCGCCGATCCGGCGGTCGAGGCGGTCGAGAGCGGTCGCACGCGCTTCGTCCCCGAGCTGTGGACGAAGACGTACATGCACTGGATGACCAACATCAAGGACTGGTGCATCTCGCGCCAGCTGTGGTGGGGCCATCGCATCCCGGCCTGGTACTGCGACGCGTGCGCGCACATCACCGTGGCGCGCCAGGATCCGACGACGTGCTCGTCGTGCGGCGCCGCCGCGCCGCGCCAGGACGAGGACATCCTCGACACCTGGTTCTCGTCGGCCTTGTGGCCGTTCTCGACGCTGGGCTGGCCCGAGAAGAACCGCGCGCTCACGGCCTTCTATCCCAACAACGTCCTCGTCACCGGGCCCGACATCATCTTCTTCTGGGTCGCCCGCATGATGATGATGGGCATCCACTTCATGGGGAAGGTGCCGTTCCGCACCGTCTACCTGACGTCGATCGTCACCGACGAAAACGGCGACAAGATGTCGAAGACGGTCGGCAACACGATGGATCCGCTCGACGTGATCCACGGCGCCACGCTCGAGGAGCTGCTCGAGCGCGCCGAGACCGACATCCCCGACGAGAAGAAGCGCAAGGCGGCCCAGGCCAACATCCGGAAGCTGTTCGCCAAGGGCGTGCCCGCCATGGGCGCCGACGCGCTCCGCTTCGCGCTGGCGGCGCTCAACACCTCGGGCCGCTACATCCGCCTGTCGGTCGAGCGCGTCGAGGGCTACCGCAACTTCATCAACAAGCTGTGGAACGCGTCGCGCTTCGCGCTCATGAACCTCGAAGGCCACGAGGCCGACGCGTTCGAGACGTCGCTGACCAGCGGCAGCGCGCAGCTCGGCCTCGCCGATCGCTGGATCCTGTCGCGCGTGCAGCGCGTCGCGGTCGACGTCGACGCCGCGCTCGAGAGCTATCGCTTCTCGGACGCCGCCAACGCCATCTACCAGTTCGTGTGGCACGAGCTCTGCGACTGGTACATCGAGCTGGCCAAGCCGCACCTCCACCTGCCCAACGACGGCTCGCCGCCCTCCCCGCGCCGCCGCTACGTGCAGGGCACGCTCGCGACGGTGCTCGAGCAGACGCTGCGGATGCTGCATCCGATGGCGCCGTTCGTGACCGAGGAGATCTGGCAGAAGCTGCCCAAGCCCGGGCACCTGCCGGCGTCGCTGATGGTGACCATCTATCCCAAGGGCGACTCGCGCTTCGTCGACGAGGAGGCCGAGAAGGAGATGGGGCTGGTGCAGGAGGTCGCGACGTCGGTGCGCATGCTGCGCTCGACGTACAACGTGCCGCCCTCGTGGAGCGTGCCCGTCGAGGTGCGCGTGCCTGACGAAGCGGCGCGCGCGCTCGTCGATCGGCACCGCGCGCTCATCGAGAACGCGGCGCGCGTGACCATGAGCCTGGTCGAGAGCGGCGGCTCCGTGGCGCAGTCGGCCAAGGAAGTGGTCGGCGCGTGGGCCGAGGTCGTGATGCCGCTCGCCGGCCTCATCGACATCGAGTCCGAGAAGGCGCGCCTCACGAGGGACATCGCCAAGGTCGAGAAGGAGATCGGGAACCTCGAGAAGCGGCTGTCCAACCCGCAGTTCCTCGAGCGGGCTCCCGAGGACGTCGTGGCCGAGCTGCGCGGCCGCCTGGACGACGAGGGCACGCGCAAGCGTCGTCTGATCGATGCGCTCGGCCAGCTGGGCCAATAGCTGAGGCCGGTCTGTTGTAGGATGCCGACGTGGGCGCCGACCTGGACCTGACCCCCGACAGCTGCGCGCTCCTGGTGATCGACATCCAGGAGCGGCTGATCGCGGCCATGCCCGACAGCGCGCGTGCGTCGGTCGAGCGCAACATGATCACGCTGGCCGCGACCGCGGAGCGCTTCGCGTTGCCGGTGATCGTGACCGAGCAGTACCCGCGCGGGCTGGGCCGCACCACGCCGTCGGTGGCGGGCGCGCTCGAGCCGGTGAAGGGCGTCTGCTACTTCGAGAAGGTGGAGTTCGCGGCGACCGCGGCGCCGGCATGGCGGGAGGCGGTGGCCGGCATGAACCGACGCACGTGGATCGTCACCGGCATGGAGACGCACGTGTGCGTCTATCAGACGGTGCGCGCGCTGCGTGACCAGGGACACGTGGTGCACGTCGTCGCCGATGCGGTCGCGAGCCGCACCGACGCCAACTGGCAGAACGGCCTCGACCTGTGCGAGCGTGCCGGCGCGATCATCACCAACACCGAGACCGTCGTGTTCGACATGCTGGGCAAGGCCGGCACCGACGATTTCAAGATCCTGTCCCGCCTCCTCAAGTAGGCGGCGCGTAGAAGTAGTCATGGCCGGGTCGACCGCGCACATCATCCAGTCGCTCATCGCCAACTCCGTCATCGCCAGCTCGAAGGGCGTGGCGGCGTTCATCACCGGCTCCGGTGCGATGCTGGCCGAGACCATCCACTCGGCCGCCGACTGTGGCAACCAGCTGTTGCTCCTCTTCGGCGTGAAGCAGGCGCGCAAGCCGGCCAGCGCCGAGTACCCGCTCGGTCACGGGCGCGCGCTCTACTTCTGGTCGTTCATGGTCGCGATGCTGCTCTTCACGGGCGGCGGCATGTTCTCGATCTACGAGGGCATCCACAAGATCCGGCACCCCGAGCCGGTCGACGACATCCTGGTCGGCGTGGTCGTCCTCTTGGTGGCGCTCGCGATCGAGGGCTGGGCCACGTTCGGCAACATCGTCGAGCTGAACAAGCGGCGCGGCGCGACGCCGTTCGGACGCTTCCTGCGCGAGACCAAGGACTCCGACCTGGTCGTCGTGTTCGGCGAGAACTCGGCGGCGGTGCTGGGCCTGGCGCTCGCGCTCGGCGCGCTCCTCGTCGCGAAGACCACGGGCGACGGCCGGTGGGACGGCATCGGGTCGCTCGCGGTCGGCCTGGTGCTGGTCGCGGTCGCGATCTTCCTGGCGGTCGAGATCAAGTCGCTGCTCGTCGGCGAGAGCGCGGACCCGGCGATCGATCGCGAGGTGCGCGCGCTGGCCGAGGCTCACCCCGACATCGAGCAGGTGCTCGTGCTGGTGACCGTGCAGCAGGGCCCGGGCGAGATCGTGGTGATGATGAAGCTGCGCTTCCGATCGGGGCTCACGACCGGCAGCATGTGCGGCGTCATCAACGGCTTCGAGGAGCAGCTGCGCGCCGCGCGACCCGAGGCCAAGTGGTGCTTCATCGAGCCCGACACCGAGGCGTAGCCGATTAGGCGGTCATAGCGCGGCTAGGGGCAGCGCGCGCCGAAGCGGCCGAGCGCCTCGTCGAACTGATCGCGCAGCGCGTCGTCGGTGGTGACCGCGTCGGCGGTGGAGACGCCGATGAGGCGGAGGCCGAGCCTCGGGTCGGGGACGAAGACGAGGTCGTACTCGAGGCCGTCGTCGGAGGGGCTCGAGATCGAGCAGACCGCGTGCGACGTGACGCCGGGGACGGTGACGGCGAGGCCGATGTTG
This sequence comes from Kofleriaceae bacterium, assembly GCA_035525615.1. Taxonomy (GTDB): domain Bacteria; phylum Myxococcota_A; class Polyangia; order Haliangiales; family Haliangiaceae; genus UBA2376. Next base: position 9,030 of record DATLEB010000045.1, read on the forward strand.
TCGCAGAGGACGTCGTAGACCAGACCGGGCGCGTCGAGCGACTCGGTCGCGCCCATCGAGAACGCCATGAGCGTCTGCTCGAGCTGGGCGCCGCAGCGGTGCTCGACGTGGGCGACCGCGCTGCGATCATCCTCGGCGGGGATGGAGGTGAGCTCGACGAGGCCGACGCTCGTGTCGACGACTTTCGCCCAGGCGGTGTTGCCGCGGACGAGCGCGCGCACGAGCGGCTCCGTGGCGACCTGGGGTGTAGCGTCAGGCGCCTCGAGACCAGTGCGCTTGCCGGCGCGGACGTCGCTCTCGTCGAGATCGTCCGGATCGTCCGTGAGCGCGGCGTCGGCCGCCTGACCGGCATCGCCGCCAGGTGCGGGCGGCGGCGGCGACGACTTCTTCTGGCAGCCGGCGAGCGAAGCGAGAGCGAGAACCAGGAGCGCGGCGCGCGTCATGAGGGCTCCGCTGATGATGCAACACCGGGGAAGCGTTCGCGAGGCACCAGCGCGAAGGCGACCAGCGCGGGCAGGATCATGGCGGCGGTCGCGGCGAAGAAGCCGCCCCAGCCGAGGCACGCGACCATCGGCGCGATGATGAAGCCGAAGACGCGGCCGCCCACGGACGAGAGCGCGTTGAGGAGCGCGTACTGCGTCGCGGTGTGGCCGGGCGACGTCTGCCCCATCACGAAGGCGACGAACGAGCTCGAGGCGAGCGCGGTCCCGAAGTTGTCGAGAAACGCGGCGGCCGCGAAGAGCGGAAGCGGTGCGCCCACCCACGCCAGGAGCGCCCAGCCGAGGTTGGCGGCGGCGGCGAACGCGCCGAAGACGTAGAGCGACGTGCGCGGACCGAGCCGGGCGCCGATCGTCGTGAGGACGACGCCGCCGGCGGCGAGACCGGAGAACCCGGCGATGGGCAAGACCCAGCCCATGGCGCGCACGTCGACGCGCGCGACCTGGACGAGGAAGTAGCCCTGCACGTGCATCACGAGGTGCTCGCCGAAGCGAAAGGTCGCGATGGCGAGCAGGATCGCGACCAGCCCGCGGCGCGTGAGCAGCTCGACCAGCGAGCCGACGATCGTGCTGTAGAACGACGGCGGCTCGGTCGGCGGCGCGGGCTCGGGGAGGAGGAGCGCGCCGGCGATGCCGACGGGCACGAGCGCGGCGACCGTGGCGTACAGCACCGGCCACGAGGTGTAATGCGCCAGGTAGAAGCCGGCGCCACCGACGGCGAGCATCGCGGCGCGATAGCCGAAGACGTAGCCGGCGGCGCCGGCTGGACGCTCGGCGGGCGCGAGCGACTCGGCGAGGAACGCGTCGACGACGACGTCGTGGCTGGCCGAGAGCGCGGCGACGGTGACGGCGAGGACCGCGATCGTCTCGACGTCGGCGGCCACGCCGGTGCCCGCGAGCGCGAGGATCGCGACGACGAGCGCGAGCTCGAGCACGACGATCCACCCGCGCCGCCGCCCGAAGAACGGCCACGCCAGACGGTCGAAGAGCGGCGCCCACGCCCACTTGAACGTGTAGGGCAGCCCGACCGACGCGAACGCGCTCGCCGTCTTGATCGACATCCCCGCCTGCCCCATCCACGTCACGAGCACCATGCCGGTCAGGTACAGCGGCAGCCCCGACGCGAAGCCGAGCAGCGTCGCCGCCGCCATGCGGCGCGTGCCGAGGATCGCGAGGCCGCGCGAGAGGTCGCTCAGAGCCTCAAGCTAACGCGGCTGCAATCGCGGGGCACGTTCGTGTACGTTCCTCAGGAGGAGGCCTCCATGCCGATGGACTGGACCACGCTGCTCGAGGGCGCGCCCGCGGCGCTGCGCGAAGACACGCTTGCCGGTGCGTTCCAGCGCACCGTCGCCGAGCGCGGCAACGACGTCGCGCTGCGGACCAAGGGCAACGCCGTGTCGATCACGTGGGCGGAATACGGCGACCGCGTCCGGCGTTACGCGGGCGGCCTGGCCGGGCTCGGGCTCGGCGCCGGTGACGCGCTGGCGATCCTGATGATCAATCGCCCCGAGTTCAACCTGCTCGACACGGCGGCGATCCACCTCGGCGCGGTCCCGTTCTCCATGTACAACACGTCCACCGCCGAGCAGATCCGCCATCTGCTCGTCGACTCGGGCGCGAAGATCGCGGTGACGCAGGGCGCGTTCCTGCCGCTCCTCCTCGAGGCGGCCGAGGGCACGCCGGTCGCGAGCATCGTGATCGTCGACGGTGACACCCACGGCCAGATCAGCCTCGAGGAGCTCGAGAAGGCGACGCCGCCCGGCTTCGACTTCGAGGCGACGTGGCGCGCGGTGCGCCCCGACGATCTCCTGACCATCATCTACACGTCGGGCACGACCGGCGCGCCCAAGGGCGTCGAGATCACCCACGCCAACATGATGTTCGAGCTGCGGTCGTTCCACCTGGTCGGTCGCGGCCACACCGACAGCCGCGTCATCTCGTTCCTGCCGCACGCGCACATCGCCGACCGCATGGGCACGCACTACCTCGGCATGGTGATGGGCATGCAGGTGACGGCCTGTCCCGATCCGCGCCAGCTCTTCGAGCACGTGCCCGACGTGAAGCCGACCGAGTTCACCGGCGTGCCGCGCGTGTGGGAGAAGCTGAAGGCCGCGCTCGAGGCCAAGTTCGCCGTCGAGGAGGCGCCGAAGAAGGCGGCGATCAAGGGCGCCATCGAGGCCGGCCTGGCCAAGGTGCGCCTGGAGCAGGCGGGGCAGCCGGTGCCGCCCGAGCTCGCCGCCGGCGTCGCGCGCGCCGAGCAGATGATGTTCGCGCCGCTGCGCGCCATGCTCGGCCTCGACCAGGCGCGCGCGTTCTTCGTCGGCGCCGCGCCCACGCCGCGCGAGGTGCTCGAGTTCTTCCACGCGATCGGCATGCCGATCGCCGAGGTCTGGGGCATGTCGGAGCTCTCGTGCGTGGCGACCGCGATGCCGCAGGGCCGCATCAAGATCGGCAGCGTCGGCAAGGCGATGCCCGGCATCGAGCTGCGCATCGCCGACGACGGCGAGGTGCTGGTGCGCGGCCCGCTGGTGATGAAGGGCTATCGCAACCAGCCGCAGCAGACGCGCGAGACCATCGACGCCGACGGCTGGCTCCACACCGGCGACATCGGCGAGCTCGACGCCGAGGGCTTCCTCAAGATCGTCGATCGCAAGAAGGAGCTCATCATCAACGCCGGCGGCAAGAACATGTCGCCCGCCAACATCGAGGCGCGCGTCAAGACGTCGTCGCCGCTCATCGGCCAGGCCGTGGTCATCGGTGACGGGCGGCCCTACAACGTCGCGCTCCTCGTCCTCGACCCCGACGGCCACGCCGCCTTCTTGAAGTCGCACAGCGCCGACGACGTGCGCGCCGAGATCGATCGCGCCATCGCCGCCGCCAACGGCCACCTCTCGCGCGTCGAGCAGATCAAGCGCTACGCGCTGCTCGCGAACGAGTGGCTGCCGGGCGGCGACGAGCTCACGCCGACGATGAAGCTCCGTCGCAAGCCGATCGCGCAGAAGTACGCCGCGGAGATCGACGCGCTCTACGCCGACGGCGGCGACGACTCGCTGCGCGCCTAGCGAGCGGCTGATCGGTTTCAGCCGCGATCGCGCTGCGATCTCGACACTGGCAGCGTTCGGCAGTCTGGTCTTTGCCAGCCGGATGCGGCGATCGCGCGTGGCAGATTGCGCGGGCATGCTGGGCGAGACCTTCGGCAGCTATCGCGTCACCCACAAGCTCGCCGAGGGCGGCATGGGTGAGGTGTTCGCCGCGGAGCACACGCTCCTGGGGCGGCCGGCGGCGATCAAGATCCTGCGCCCCGACCTCTCGTCGCGCACGGACATGGTGGAGCGCTTCTTCAACGAGGCGCGCGCGACGACGGCGATCCGGCACGCGGGGATCGTCGAGGTGTTCGACTTCGGCTTCGACGCGCAGGGCCAGGCGTACATCGTCATGGAGCTCCTGATCGGCGAGTCTCTGGCCGAGCGCATCGGCGACGGCGGGTTGCCGGCCGCGATCGCCGTCAGCATCGTGCGCCGCATCGCGCAGGCGGTCGGCGCGGCGCACCAGCAGGGGATCATCCATCGCGATCTCAAGCCGGACAACGTGTTCCTGGTCGCCGACGGCGAGGGCGCGTACGGCGTGCGCCCCAAGGTGCTGGACTTCGGGATCGCCAAGCTGGCGCGCTGCGACCGGATGCACACGCGCACTCAGACCGGCGCGCTCCTCGGCACGCCGATGTACATGTCGCCCGAGCAGTGCAAAGGGTCGGGTCACGTCGATCACCGCTCCGACATCTACGCGCTCGGCTGCATCCTGTACGAGCTGCTCGTCGGCGAGCCGCCGTTCCTGGCGGATGGCTTCGGCGAGATCATCGCGCTCCACATCACGAGCGAGGCGACGCCGGTGGGGATGCGGGTGGACGTGTCACCGGAGCTCGACGTGGCGGTGATGCGGTGCCTCGCCAAGTCGCCGGACGACCGGTTCCAGTCGACGCACGAGCTGGTGGTGGCGCTCGACGCGGCGATGGGCATGGTGACGCACACGCCGGCGCCGCCGCCGATCTGGATCGCGCGGCCGAAGGTGGCGACGAAGGCGGGCACGTGGTCGATGCCGCCTCCGGCGGTGATGCCCGCGGCGATAGCAGCGGAGGTGCCTGGCGTGCCGACGGTGAAGGCCAGGCCAGCCGTGAAGCCGGTACCCGCGGTGGAGGCGATGCCGGCGGTGAAGGTGAGCTCGACGCCGACGACGCTCGGCGGCACGGCGAGCGAGGCGATGGCGGCGGTGCCGGCGCCGCGGTCGCGGACGCCGGTGATCGTGGGCCTGATGATGGCGATCGCGGTGGTGGTCGCCGCGGTGTTCGTGGTGGCGGCGCGCGAGGGAGGAGCGGCGACGGAGGCGTCGCAGCCGCAGCCGCAATCGCAGCCGCAGCCGCAGCCGCAGCCGCAACCGCAGCCGCAGACGCAGACGCAGCCGCAGACGCAGCCGCAGCCGCAGCCGCAGCCGCAGACGCAGACGCAGACGCAGACGCAGACGCAGACGCAGACGGTCGTCATCCCCCTCGCGGAGGAGGAGGT
>DATLEB010000067.1:0-57279 GCA_035525615.1 Kofleriaceae bacterium
ATCATCGCGCGCGAGGCCGGCGTGAAGACGTTGTGCCTCTACCACCACGCGCCCATGCGCACCGACGAGGCGCAGGACGCGATCCTCATGGCGACCAAGTGGTCCGCCAAGCAGGCCGGCGATCCGTTCGAGGTCATCTGCGCGTACGAAGGCCTCGAGCTCACGCTAGGAGATGACTCGTGAGAGTGCAGTTCTGGGGCGTGCGCGGCTCGATCCCGGCGCCGGGGCCCGAGACCAATCGCTACGGCGGCAACACGTCGTGCGTCTCGGTGCGCAGCGCGGGCGGCGAGCTCGTGATCATCGACATGGGCACGGGGCTCATGCACCTCGGCAACGCGCTCCTCGGCACCGAGTTCGGCAAGGGCCAGGGCCAGGCGACGATCCTGCTGTCGCACGCGCACTGGGATCACATCCAGGGCCTCGGCTTCTTCGCGCCGGTGTTCATCCCCGGCAACCAGTTCACGCTGCGCGGCCACGGCAAGTCGAGCTCGATGCTCGAGGGCATCCTCGAGGGGCAGATGAACCCGAACTTCTCGCCGCTCTACACGCTCAAGAACCTCGGTGCCGCCTTCGACGTGCGCGCCGTGGTGCCGGGCGAGCCGTTCCAGGCGGGCTCGATCCGCGTGACCGCGCGCCCGAACCCGCACGGCTCGACGACGGCGCTGGCCTTTCGCCTCGAGGAGGACGGCCGCTCGTTCGTGTACGCGTCGGACGCTGGCTATCCCGACGGTGGGCCGTCGAAGGACGTGCTCGCGCTGTACACGGGCGCCAGCGTGCTGCTGCACGACGCGACGTACACGCCGGTGCACCAGGCGACGCGCCGCAACCGCGGGTTCTCGTCGTACGAGCAGGCCGCCGACGCCGCGATCGCGGCGAAGGTCGCCAAGCTCTGCACGTTCCACTACGACCAGGACTACACCGACAACGACGTCGACGCGATGCGCGACGCCTGCCGCGAATACCTGGATGCCAACGGTGGGAAGGCCATCGAGCTGGTCGCGGCCGCCGAAGGCATGGACCTCGACGTCTAGGGGACGCAGATGACGCCGAAGGTCTTGTCGGCGGCGGGCTCGCCGATCCACCAGCCCGTGCGGCCGAACGCGTCGCAGCTGAAGTCGCGCGCCACCTGGAAACGCAGCGAGTAGACGCCCGGCGTCGTCGGCGCGGTCATCATGATGGTCGCATTGCCAGTCTGCAGCTGGTTCTGCGGCGGATCGCTATCGTAGACGCAGCGCTGGCGGCTGCCCGCGACGATGCCCACCTCGAGCTGATCGCGGCAGCTCATGCACAGGAAGTCGCTGTCGCGCAGCGACCAGGTGAGCGAGTAACTGAGCTGCATGCCCGGCTGCGCGATCGCCGTGTTGCCGGCGCCGCCGATCGACACGTTCGAGATGGCGCCGGCGACGTCGCTGCCCGTCATGACCATGCTCGCGATGGTGGGCGCGGTCGTACCGCACGGCCACGGATCGACGCTGTTGCACATGCCGTCGCCATCCGTGTCCGGGCACGCCGGCGCATCGATCGACTGCGGCACCGCATCGGCGCCGCCGGCATCTCCGGTCACGCTGGCTCCATCGACCCGCACGTCGTCATCATCACCGGCGGCCTCTCCGCTCGGCGTGAACGCGCAGCCGCCGATGGCGACCACGAGCGACAGGAGGAACAACCTGCGCACGCACCGAGCCTCTCAACCGAGCCACCGTCGGTCAACCACCCCTGCTGGTACCGCGGCTGTCGCGGAGGCCGAAGAGGAATAACGGTCGCTTACGACCTACGGGACGACGACGAACTCGCGCTTCATCAGCGCCACCAGATTCTGCGCGCAATCCAGGTCACTGCCCGGGAAGTGGTCGAGCACCTTCTGGAGCTGTCCGTGATCGAGCACGAGCTGGAACGTGTCGAGCTCGCTCGGCGTCAGATCGCGCAGGCGGCCGGCGAGCGGCGTCGGCACGGCGAGCGGCGACCCCGGCGGCGGCAGGTGATGCGCGATGTTCCGCAGCTCGTCGAGCTGGCGCACGCCCTCCATGAGCAGCGCCTCGGTCGACTCCTGGATCTCCTCCATCACCTGCATCTCGACCTGCGGCTCGAGCTCGAAGGTGCCGGTGGCCCACGTGAGCATCCGGTAGATCGCCTTCTGCGGCGACAGCGCGAAGTCGTCGTTGATCGCCGCGAAGTAGAGCTGACCCTTGCGCAGGTAGATCTTGCCGACCTGGCCGGTCGACACGATGGTCAGCACGCCCGACTTGCGTGACGTCGACAGGAGCTGCAGCAGGTCGGGCAGCGGAATCTCTTCGATCACGCCCGACATGGGGCGCCCCGCCGAGCTCGACTGGCGCGCGGCGCCGGCCTCGAGGCGGCGGCGAGCCTCGGCCTCGGACTGGTTCGCGGTCTGCGCGTCGACCGCGACCACCTTGATGATGGACGTGCCGACCAGGATGCGGTCGCCCTCGGCCAGGCGCGCGCGTCCGGAAATCTTCTCGCCGTTCACGAACGTGCCGTTGGTCGACCCGACGTCCTGGATCAGGATGTCCGTGTCGGTCGTCGTGATCTTCGCGTGGCGCCGCGAGACCATGTCCTCGACGAGGACCATGTCCAGATCGCTGGACCGCCCGATGATGATCTCGCGGTTCATCCGCAGGGGGAACTCGCCCCCCTGGTACTTGCCGGAGATGAATCGCAGAGCGAACCGGGGTCGGTCGGACATGGTGGCGCCGGGAGAGGCGTGATTTCCTGACAGCAACGCAAACTCCAACCCGAAAGATCTCGGGTCGTTCCGAGGCAAAAGTGTAGTGCCAGCCGGTGTCAGGGCGCAAGTATCGGCGGCCGCAGGATCCCGGCGAGGCGGCGGTACACGTCCTCGGCGACGACGAGGCTCGAGTGCCCGAGCGGCACCGTCGTCGCCTGCGCGCCCGGCAACCGCGTGCGGCGCAGCGGCACGACCCAGTCGCGCGCCGCGGAGAGCGAGTGCAGCTCGACGCCGGGCGGCATCGGCCCCTGCGCCAGCTCGTCGAGAAACCGGCTGCGCGGGAGCAGCTGCCACGACGATGTCGACCACAACCCGAGCGTCGCCACGCCGGCGAGCGCGATCCACGTCCCGTTGATCGGCGTGCCCATCATCACGAGCTTGCGCACCCGCGTGTGGCCGCCGAGCTTCTTGGCGTAGTAGAGGCCGATGAGGCCGCCCATCGAGTGACCGACGATGTCGATCTTCTGGAACGGCGTCTGCGCCAGGATGCGCTCGATCTTCCGGTGGATCATGAAGGCCGAGCGCCGGATGTCGCGCACGTTGAGCGTGCCGATGTTGAACGAGACGACGACGAAGCCGTCCTCCACCATGCGGCGCTCGAGCATGTACATCGAGCCGCGCGTGCCGAGGAACCCGTGGATGAGGAGCACCGGCGGCGACTGCACGTCGGGCTGCTCGAAGCTCGCCTTGCGGTTGACGCGATTGCCGCGCACGAGGCCGCGCAGGTACTGGAGCCCGTCGGTGGTGCCGGCGAGATCCTGACCGACGACGCTGCGGCGGCCGAGCCAGCGCGACGGCGCCTCCGCGAGATATCGAGCCAGCCAGGACGACCGGCGGATGATGGAAGAGGGCGGCTTCTTGGACTTCTCGGCCATACTGCGGTGCTGCACTGCGGGGCTACTCGACGTCGAGGAAGCCCTGAGCCCGCAGTCTAGAACATTCCGCTGCGTATGCGGCTGCCGCCTGGGTGGGGCCGGGGTAGTCGACGACGCGCCAGACGCCACGCTGGCCGATAACTCCGCGGCGCGACACGAGCGCGGCGCCATGTCGGTAGATGAGGGCGAACTGCTCCTCGGTCCGCAGGGAGCGAGAATCTCCGGCGGGAACGCGCCCGGGCGGCGGGGCGGGCGAGGTCGGGTCGCCCGCGACGATCTCGGAGGGTGCCGGCAGGACGGTCAGCGCGGCCTCGGCGAAGCCGAGCGCGGTGCGCGCGATCGCGCGCAGGTCGAACGTCGGCAGCATCGGCGCGTACGGCCGCTCGAGGAGGACCGGCGGCGGAATCTCGACGACGATGGGCGCGGGCGGTGGGACTGGCGGCGGAGCCTCCGCCACGGGCACCGGCACGGGCGCGAGCACCGGCACGGGCGCCGGCAACGGCACCGGCACCGGCACCGGCACGACGGCGGGTTCGGCGATCTGTTTCGCGACATACGGCGCCGCGCTGGAACGAAGCTGCTTGCGAGATCTCGAAGGCGTCTTCCCCATACTGAATGGCGTGCCCGAGTTCGACGACGTGGGCCAGTTTAACGCCGGCGCCGAGGTCTGGACGGCGGTCCAGATTTGCGCCTTCGGCCAGCCAAGCTGGTAGAATCCCAGGGTTGACCGCCGCCACGCCGGGCCGGCGCTTAGGCCGCTACCACCTCGTGGAGCCCCTCGGGGGTGGCCCGTGTGGCGAGGTCTATCGCGCCAAGGTCGTCGGCGTGGCCGGCATGGAGCGACAGCTCGCGGTCAAGCGCTTCCATCCGCAGGTCCTCGCGACGCCGGGCGTGTCGGGCCGACTGTCGCAAGCCGCGCGTACCTACGGTGGCCTCGATCATCCGCGGCTCGCGCGACTCGCCGAGCTCGGCGTCGCCGCCGGCGAGACCTTCACCGCCGTCGAGTGGGTGAACGGCCTCGATCTCGCGCGCCTCCTGACGATGGCGATCGAGACCGGCTCGCCGCTGCCCGCGGGCGCGACGCTCGGGCTCGTCTCCGCGGCGGCGCGGGCGATCGGCTACGCGCACGGACGCGGCGTCAGCCACTTCGGCCTGTCGCCGACCAACCTGATCGCGACCGCCGACGGCGACGTGAAGGTCACCGACGTGGGCATCCTCGCCTGTCGGCTGCCGCCGCGGCCGTCGCAGGATCCGTCGCTCGCGACACGCATCTCGTACCTCGCGCCGGAGCAGCTCATCGGCGAGCCGGTGTCGGCGGCGAGCGACGTGTTCGTGCTCGGCGTGATCGCGTACGAGCTGTGCGCCGGCGTCCGTCCGTTCCTCGGCGCGAACCCGCTCGACCTCGAGCAGGCCGTGCTCTCGGGGCGGCCGGCGCCGCTCGAGCTCCCGCGGCCCGTGGTGCGCGTGATCGATCGCTGCCTGGCGCGCTCGCCCTTCGAGCGCTTCCCCGACGCGCGCGCGCTCGCCGACGCGCTCGATGCGGCGCTGCGTCTGTCGCCGCTCGCGGGCGGCAAGCGCGACATCGGCGATCGCGTCACGTCGGCGCTCGAGCACATCGCGCGCATGAACGAGCAGCAGCTCTCGGGCGCGCTCTCGTTTGCGGTGCCGACGTCGCCGCAGTCGCCGCCAGCGCGCGGCAGCCTGCCGCTCAAGCCGCCGTCGCCGACCGGGCGCGCGACGGTCTTCGGTGTGCCGGCGCCCGCGCCGGCGCCGCAGCGCATCCGTCCGCCGAGCGTGGCGCCGCCGGTATCGCAATCGGGCATGCGTCTGCGTCCGGGTACCGGCGCGCCGCAGCCGCGCCTGCCGACCGAGCGCACCAACGATCCGACGATCGCGCGCGAGGAGCCGAGCGAAGGCGACCTGTCCGTCGGCGACGACACGGTGCCGCGCATCGAGCCGATGTGGCCGCCGACCGAGCAAGTGGCGACGCTCAAGGCGCCGCAGGGCGGGCTTCCCTCGGCGCTGGGGCTGGGGACCAAGACGATCTCGGCGCCGCCGCCGCCTCCACCGTCGCCGATGCGGCCGGTCGGATCGAATCCGCCGCCGTTCGAGGCGGGCCGACCACCGGTGATGCCGGAAGGATCGCCGTCGCCGCTCTCGTCGCACGGCGGGCCGCCGCCGGGACCACCGCCGGGACCGGGCCCGTTCGGTCCGCCGCCCGGACCGCCGGCGCCGCCGCAGTACGCGGGACCGATGGCGCCGCCCGCACCCGAGATGCCGCAGCACGCGCCGCTCGCCGCGCCGTATCCGCCGCCGTTCGCGATGAGCGGCACGCCGTCGGTGCGTCCGCGCTGGCAGTCGATCGCGATGATCGTCGCGCTCGTCATGATCCTCGGCGCGGTCGCGGCCGGCGCCGCGTTCCTGATCCATCGCTCCCTGTCGGAGACGACGTCGGGCAGCACGCAGGTCGCGAGCGGCACGGCCGCAGGCGCCGTGATCGACGCGGGCGTGACGGCGCCGTCACCGACCGACGCGGCGGTGCGCGCGGTCGCCTCCGACGACGCCGATCGCGCCGTGGTCACCGCGCCGATCGACGCGGCCGCGGCGGTGACTGCGGACATCGACGCCGCGCCGGCCGTCGACGACGTCAAGCCCGACGCGGGCAGCGGCGACGTCGTGCCGCCCGATCCGTCCGACAAGCTCGTCATCAAGTCGACGCCGCCGGGCGCGCACGTCTACATCGATGGCGCCGAAGAGGGCAAGACGCCGCTCACGCTCGCGGCGTCGTCGGATCGCCACACGCTCGCGCTGTTCCTGCCGGGTCACGATCTCTACCTCGCCGAGGTCGACGGCAAGGGCTCGCACGACGCGACGCTCACGCCGATCACACCGCCCGAAGGTCCGGGCGGCATCAAGGTGCGCTGCAAGGCCGAAGATCGCTACTACGTGTTCCTGAACGGCAAGCCCACGGGGCAGCTGTGCCCGACCGAGCGCCTCGGCGTCGACAAGGGCGATCACACGGTCGAGGTCTACGATCTCGTGAGCGAGACGCGGAAGACGTTCCCGGCGAAGGTGAAGAAGACCCGCGTGTCGGTACGCGTCCGCATCGATTACGACTGATCGCGACGCGATCTTGATGCGATCTTGATGCGCGCGGCGACCGCCTTGACGCCGTCCTGACCCGCGGAGCGCTACCCATGTAGCGTGACCGGACCGTACCGAGAACTGCCAGTCAGACGCGATGCGCCGCGGGGCGACGCCGATCGCGATCCCGAAGCGACCATCATCCATGCGCTCGTCGCCACGCTCGGTGCCGGACGTCTGGCCGTGGTGCTGGGGCTCCACGAGGCCTTCGGCTGGGAGGCGACGCTGGCGCTCGTGTTCGGGATCATCGGAGTCGCCGGGCTGACCGGTCCCTTGCTCCGTCGCTGAGTACGCCGCCCGTGCAAGCGGTATGGTCGCGGGGTGGACGTCGATCGCCGCGCACGCACCTGGGGCTACGCCTCGGCGGCCGCTGCGGTCGCGATCGCGACGGCGCTCGGCTTCGCGCTGTATCCGCGCATCGGCCTCGGCGACGTCGGGATGCTCTATCTGCCGGCCGTGATGCTCGCGTCGCTGGCAGGGCGCGGGCCGTCGCTGGTGGCGGCGTCGCTGGCGGTCGCGGCGTTCGACTTCTTCTTCGTGCCACCGCGGTTCACGTTCGCCTTCGCCCAGGCCGACCACGCCATCACGTTCGTGGTCATGTTCGCGAGCGGTCTGGTCATCGCCACGCTCACCGATCGCCTGCGCACGCAGCAGACGCTGGCGCGTCAGGCCGACCTGCGCGCGCGCTCGGAGGAGATGCGCAGCTCGCTGCTTTCGAGCGTCTCGCACGATCTGCGTACGCCGCTGGCCGTGATCACGGGTGCGGCGTCATCGGCGCGCGACAGCGCCGTGCCCGCCGCGGCGCGCCAGGAGTTGCTCTCGACCATCGTCGACGAGGCGCGCCGGCTCGAGCGCATGCTCGGCAACCTGTTGCACCTGACGCGCATGGAGACCGGGCTCACGCCGACCCGCGAGTGGGTCCCGATCGACGAGCTGATCGGCGGCGCGCTCACGCGCCTGGAGCGGATCGTGGCTGATCGCGAGGTGAAGGTCGAGGCGCCGGTCGACGTCGCGGTGCCGGTCGATCCCGTCCTCTTCGAGCAGGCGTTCATCAACCTCATCGAGAACGCCGTCCGCCACGGCGCTCCGCCCATCACCATCACGGCCTCGCGCATCGGCGAAAAGGTGACGATCGAGGTCCGGGATCGCGGCCCGGGGATCGCCGCCGGCGACGAGGAGCGCGTGTTCGAGAAGTTCTATCGCGCGTCGGCGGCGCCCGGCGCCGGCCTCGGGCTGGCGGTGGTGCGCGGCATCGTGCGGGCGCACGGTGGCGATGTTCGCGCCATCGCGTCGCCCGGAGGTGGTGCGCGCTTCGTCGTCGAGATGCCCGCCGCGGGCGTGCCACCCGACGCGCCCGAACCCACGCCGGACGAAGTGACGGCATGAGCACGAGCAACGGACAGACCATCCTCGTCGTCGAGGACGAGCTGGCGATGCGCCGCCTCCTGCGCGCCACGCTGGAGGCGCACGGCTTCCGCGTCGTCGAGGCGGCGACGATGCACGAGGGCCGGCGCGCGGCGGCCGCCGAGTCGCCCGCGCTCGTCATCCTCGATCTCGGCTTGCCCGACGGCGATGGCGTCGAGCTCGTGCGCTCGCTGCGCGAGTGGACCCAGATGCCGATCGTCGTGGTCTCGGCGCGCGACCGCGAGCCCGACAAGGTGCGCGCGCTCGATGCCGGCGCCGACGACTACCTGACCAAGCCGTTCGGCACCGGCGAGCTCCTCGCGCGCATGCGCGTCGCGCTCCGCCACGCCGCTGCGATCGCGGGAAACCCGGCGCAGGACGCGATCGCCGAGGTCGGCCCGATCCGCATCGATCACGGCCGCCACGAAGTCACGGTCGACGGCAAGGTCGTGCACCTCACGCCGATCGAGTTCAAGCTCCTCTCGCTCCTCGCGCAGCACCCCGGGCGCGTGCTCACGCACCGTCACCTGCTCAAGGAGGTGTGGGGCCCCGGCGCGTCGGAGCAGACGCACTACCTGCGCGTCCACATGGGCGCCGTGCGGCGCAAGATCGAGCCCGATCCGGCGCGTCCGCACTGGCTCCTCACCGAGCCCGGCGTCGGCTACCGCATGCGAGATCCCGACGCGTCCGAGGACACTTAGAGACCTTGATGGAATCTTTACGCGAAGGGGAGGTAGACCGTTCTCGTCGCCGCCGGCGACACGATGACAACCGCCACACCCGTTCGCGCCACGACTCACGCCCACGATCACGCAACGCCCACCAACGCACGGGCGATGGCCGCCACCTCGCTCGGCGCGCTCGGCGTCGTCTACGGTGACATCGGCACGTCGCCCCTCTATGCGCTGAAGGAGTGCCTGAGCTGGCCGCACTCGCCGCACGCGGTGAAGCCGGAGCCCGAGGCCGTGCTGGGCGTGCTGTCCCTCGTGTTCTGGGCGCTCATGCTCGTCGTCGTCCTCAAGTACCTGGTGTTCGTGCTGCGCGCGGACAACAAGGGGGAAGGCGGCATCCTCGCGCTGGCCGCGCTGGTCGAGCCGAACGAACATGCGGACCACAACCGCGGGCGGCTCGCCATCGCGATCCTGCTCGCGCTGTTCGGCGCCGGTCTGCTCTTCGGCGACGGGCTCATCACGCCGGCCATTTCCGTCCTCGGCGCGATGGAAGGCCTCTCCGAGCAGAACCCGAGCCTCACCTACCTCGTCGCGCCGATCACCTGCGCGATCCTGGTCGGGCTGTTCTTCGCGCAGCGCTTCGGCACGGGGCGCATCGGCAACGTGTTCGGCTGGGTGATGCTGATCTGGTTCATCGCGATCGGGGTCGCCGGCGCGCGCTGGGTCGCGACCAATCCCTCGGTGCTCCAGGCCGTCGACCCGCGCCACGCGATCACGTTCCTCACCGGTCACGGCTGGCACGGGTTCCTGCTCCTCGGCTCGGTGTTCCTCGTCGTCACCGGCGGCGAGGCGCTGTACGCCGACATGGGCCATTTCGGCCGCGTCCCGATCCGCATCGCGTGGTTCACGATCGCGCTGCCCGGGCTCCTGCTGAACTACTTCGGACAGGGCGCGCTCCTGCTCGCGCGCGAGCCGGGAACCGTGACCAACCCGTTCTACGCGCTGGTCGAGGGCCCGTTCCTGATCCCGATGCTGGTGCTGGCGACGATGGCCGCGGTCATCGCCTCGCAGGCGCTCATCTCCGGTGTGTTCTCGCTGACCCGCCAGGCGATGCAGCTCGGCTTCTGGCCGCGCCTCACCGTCGTCCACACGTCGGCGCAGACCGAGGGGCAGATCTACATCCCCGAGATGAACTACCTCATGCTCGTCGGCTGCGTCGTGCTCGTGCTGCAGTTCCGCACCAGCTCGGCGCTCGCCGCGGCGTACGGCATCGCGGTCACGGCCACGATGGCGATCACGTCGATCCTGTTCTACATGCTGTGCGTGCGCCGCTGGGACTGGCCGCGCCGCCGCGCCATCCCGCTCCTCGTGCTGTTCCTCGTCTTCGATCTCGCGTTCCTGGCCGCGTGCTCGGTCAAGATCCTCGACGGCGGCTGGTTCCCGCTGTCGCTCGGCGTCGCCGTCTTCGCGATCATGACGACGTGGTGGCGCGGCCGGCTCGAGCTGGCGAGGATCATGGAGAGCGGCGCGGTACCCACCGACCTCTTCCTCGCCGACCTCGAGGTGAATCCACTGCCGCGCGTCGAAGGCACGGCGATCTTCATGTCCTCGTCGCACGAGAGCGTGCCCAACGTCGTCCTCCACCACGTGAAGCACAACCGCGTGATGCACCAGGAGGTGGTGCTGTGCTCGGTGAGCGTCGAGTCGGTGCCGTGGGTTCCCGTCGCGAAGAACGTCGACGTCAAACCGCTCGGGCAGGGCATGTTCCGCATGGTCGCGCGCGTCGGCTTCATGCAGAGCCCGAACGTGCCCGCCATGGTCGCGCGCTGCGCCGCGCGCGGCGACTTCCGGGCCGAGCCGATGACGACGACCTACTACCTCGGCCGCCAGACGCTCATCGTCACCGGCAAGGCGAAGATGGCGCGCTGGCGCAAGATCCTGTTCTCGTTCCTGGCGCGAAACTCGCGCCCGCCCACGTCGTTCTTCGACCTGCCGCCCAACCGCGTGGTCGAGCTCGGCCTCCAGATCGAGATCTAGGACCCGGCCCCCGTGAAGGCGACCGGCTCAGGCGCGTAGATCGCGGGCTCGAACGCGGTCGTCCACAAGGACGCGGCGTCGAGGGCGCCCTCCGAGCAGCGGTTACCACGCATGCGCGTGAGCTCGGCGAGCGCGGCGCGCAGCCGCTCCTCGAATGTGACGGCCGTGGCCTGCGCCGTGCTGCTCATCGCGCGGTTCGTCTCGGCGCGGCCGCTTGCCGCGCATGAAGTCCTCGCCGAGGGACTGCTCCGCGGCGTGCTGGTTGTGCGCGTGACAGCGGAGCCGCAGACCCTCGACGGTCGGCTGCCCACCGCGGCACACCATCGTCGAGTGATCGAATTCCAGGGACCCGCGCTCCGTACAGCGCATGCCCTCGACGCTGCTGAACGTGCACTGCCCCTTGTCCCGTTCGTACACCGCGCGACGAACCTCCGCCGGGATGTAGGTCGGGTCCGCGTCGGCCGAGGGCGCCTTCGCGGGGCGCGGCCGATCGGTCACTCCGAACTTCTGTTTCTCGAGCTTGGTCAGGAGCGCGTCGAGCGCCGCGTCGAGGACGACGGCCAGATCGCCCGACGGATTGCGATGACGCATGAGCGCCTTCGCCCGCTCGAGCTTGTCGCGCGTCTCCTGATCGATCGTCATCTGCAGCCCGAACCGCTCCGGCGCAAGCGGCAGCACACGCGCCGGCGCTCGCCGTTTGGCCCTGGGGCCAATTCGCGCGCTCCATCAGTCGGTGGCGCGGCCGCCGCGGCGAGGTATCAGTCCTCGCCGCCCTCTTCGCCTTCCTCGTCGAACTTCTGCCGCGGATCGAGCGCGTACTTCCGGATCAGCTCGCGCAGGTGCTTGCGATCGATCTGCGCCTCGCGCGCCGCCGCCGACAGGTTCATCTTGTGGCGGCGCATCAGGTCCTCGATGTACTCGCGCTCGAACATCTCGACCAGCTGGCCCTTGGCCTCCTTGAACGGGAGGTCGGTGCGGATGCCGAGGGCCGGCGCCGCTTCCTGGACCAGCGCGTCGTCGATGTTGATCGAGTTGCCGCGCGACAGGAGGCACGCGCGCTCGATCGCGTTGCGCAGCTCGCGCACGTTGCCGGGCCAGGAGTGGCGCACCAGCTTGGCCATGTCCTCGGGCGTGCAGTTGAGCTGGGGCCCGAAGCTCTGCATGAAGTGGTTGACGAGCAGCGGGATGTCAGCGCCGCGCTCGCGCAGCGGCGGGACGGTCACGCGGATGACGGCGAGGCGGTAGTAGAGGTCCTCGCGGAACGTCTTCTTGGCGACCTCGGCGCGCAGGTCGCGGTTGGTCGCAGCCACGACGCGCACGTCGATCTTCTCGTACACGTTCGAGCCGACCTTGCGCACCGCGCGCTTGTCGAGCACGCGCAGCAAGCTCGGCTGCAGGTCGAGCGCCATCTCGCCGATCTCGTCGAGGAAGATGGTCCCGCCGTGCGCCTCGGCGAACGCGCCCTTGCGGTCCGTGATGGCGCCGGTGAACGACCCCTTCACGTGGCCGAACAGCATCGACTCGATGAGCTCGCGCGGCACCGAGCCGCAGTCGAAGACCACGAACGGACCATCGCGACGCGGCGAGTGGTTGTGGACCTCTTCGGCGATGAGCTCCTTGCCCGTGCCGGTCTCGCCCTCGATGAGGACGGTCGCCGCGGTCTGCGCGACGTCCTGCAGCAGCTTGAACAGCTGCCGCATCTTGGTGTCGGCGCCGACGATCGACCCGAACGCGGTCTCCGGCGACGGCTCGGGCTCGACCACTTCCTCGTCGGGAAGGAACTTGATGACGGTGCGGCCGAGCTTCACCTCGGCGCCGAAGCCGATCGCGATCTTCTCGAAGCGCGAGCCCTGGATGAAGGTGCCGTTGGTCGATCCCTGATCGACCATGATCACCTCTTCACCCACGAGCTCGGCGGTCAGGTGCTTGCGCGAGACCGTCTTGTCGGTGAGCACCATCTCGCAGGTCGGCGCCGAGCCGAACGCGACCGCGTGGCCCTCTGCGAGCCGGACGGATTCGCCCCGATCCGGGCCCTTGATGACCAGAAAGATTCCGCCGCGGTTCTGCCGCGAAAACGAGGGGACCTCGTCGAGCAGGGCGGTGACGTTGGATCGATCCCTCGACATGGACGCGTACGCGCTCGGCCATCGTAGCGCCCGGCCACGTGCGGTGTAAATGCCCGCAGGCGCTCAGTTGTCGCTCGTTTGTCGCTCAGTTCACGTCGGGACCGGAGGTGCCGATCACCCATGCTGCCGCCAGCGCCGCGATGATCACCAGGACCGCGATCAGCGCCGGAATCAGCCAGCTCCGGCGCGGCGGGAGGGGGGCGACGTGCTCGGTCTGGACCTCGCCCTGCGTGCCCGGGGGGCGTGCTGGGCGGGCCGACGGCGGGCGCGGCGCCGTGACGATGGCGCCGGTGTCGTTCGACCGCGGCCCGGGCGGCGGTGGCGCCATGGCGGCTGCCGCGCCCGACAGGTCGGACGGCAGCTCGCTCGGGAGCGCGTCGCTATCGTCCCACTGATCGATGGGGCGCTGGCCGGCCTGTTCGAGCTGCGCGAGGCTGAGCATCGACGTCAGCTCGAGGCTGTGGAGCCGGTCGATCTCGATGACCGAGCTCGCGCGATCCTTGCCCTTGCCGTCGCGCACGTTCTTGCGCTCCCGCTCGCGCGCGAGCGCGCCGACCAGATCGTCGAGCCCGTCGTCCTCGATGAGCTCGTCGGTGTCGAGGCGCACCGTGCCCTCGTCGTCGTCGTCGTACGGGTTGCCCGCGTCCCCGTCCTCGTCCTCGTCCTCGCCGATATCGTAGACCTCGGTGCCGCCGCCGCCGAGCGCCGCGGTGTGCGCGGGCGGGCCCATCGACTCGTCGACGTCCCGCCACTGCTCGGGCGGACCGCACACGGAGCGCAGGTGCTGCGCCAGCTCCGACGCCGACATCATCAAGCCGTTCTTGTGCGCGCAGCGCAGCAGCGCTTCCTGCAGCTCGCCGGCCGACTGGTAGCGCTCGTCCGGATTCATGGCGAGCGCCTTCAGCATCACCTTGTCGAGGTCGGCGGGGAGGCCGGGCACCTTGCGCGACGGCGGCGTGATGGGCTGCCCGTAGATCTGCTCCGGCGTCGACGTGAGGCCGGCGGCGACGAAGAGGCGCTCCCCGGTGATCACCTCGTAGAGGCACACCGCGAGCGAGTACAGGTCCGAGCGATGGTCCATCGCCTCGCTCTTGGCCTGCTCGGGCGACATGTACCCGATCTTCCCCTTCACCTTGTAGAAGATGGAGGTGTGCGTCGCCGCCTTGGCGATGCCGAAGTCGGTCAGCTTCACCTCGCCGTTGCGCGAGACCAGGATGTTCGACGGCGAGACGTCGCGGTGGATGAGCCGGAGCTCGCGCCCGTCCATGCCGATCTTGGCGTGCGCGTACGCGAGGGCGGAGAGGACCTCGCGCGCGATGGAGATGCCGGCGGCGGCCGAGAACGACTTGCGCCGGCGCTTGGCGCGCTTGGCCAGCGTGCGCAGGTCCGCGCCGGCCAGGTACTCCATCACGATGAAGTACTCGTTGCCGGCGGTGACGAGATCGATGGTGTGGATGATGTTGGCGTGGTCGAGCGTGGCGGAGAGCCGCGCCTCGCGCAGGAACAGGTCGATGAACTCGGGCTGCTGCGTGAACTCGGGCAGCAGCTGCTTGAGGACGACTTCCTTCTCGAACCCGCCGGCGCCCAGCTTCTTGCCCAGGTAGATCGCGCCCATCCCGCCTTCCGACAGGTACTCGAGCACCACATAGCGCTCGATGGGCGCGGCAGCGCTGGGCCCGAAATCCATGGCCGACCGACTGTATCAGGTAGGCTACGGCGGTGCCCAACCGGTACCCGCTCGCGCGCCTGGCGGAGATCCGCGCCCTGCGCGCGACCGGCGCCGCGGTCGATCTGGCGGAGGCGCTGGCGGGCGAGCGCGACGCGGAGGCGGAGGTCGCGGAGGCGCGCGCCGCGGTCGAAGCCGCGCGTGTGGCGGCGCGTGCCGCGACGCTGGTCGCGGACGCGGCGGGCGCATCGTCGGCGATGTGGGCGGTCGTGCAGCGCGAGGCGTACGCGATTCGCCTACGCCGGGACGTGGAGCGCGCGATCGCGCGCGTGACGGCGCGCGAGGCGGAGCTCGCGGAGTGGCGTGCGACCGTGGCGCAGGCGCGCGAGACGATGATCTCGACGCGCGCCGATCAGAAGGTGGTGGAGCGGCACCGCGAGCAGTGGGAGGACGCGGCGAAGAAGAAGCGCGAGCGCCGCGAGGACTGAGGCCGCGCCTGCCGCGCTCAGACCTCTTCGGCGGTCTTCAGGATGATGTCGATGAAGTCGCGGCGGATGCGGATGAGGCTCGACGACTTCGCGGCCTCGTCGACGCTGATCGGCTCGAGCGGGCGGGTCACGCGGTCGCCGTCCACCCCCATCGCCTCGATCGTGATGGTCTTGACCTTCTTCGCGGGCGCGGCGGGCGCGGCCGGCACCGGCTTCGCGGGCTTCTTCTGCTGAGCGACGGCCGGGGCGGCCATGATGGCCAGGGCGACGATGGACAGGGCGATACGCTTCATGTGGTTCAAGACACGGAAGCTTCCGCACGGTTGCACGGGAGCTATGATGCCCGCCGATGCGCCGGTCGCGCCTGTGTTTTCTGGCTGTGGGTCTGTTGGCTGCATGGGCTGCCTGTACGGCACCCAAGAGCAAGATCTGCCGGGAGACATGTACGCGTGAGGCCGACTGCCACGAGTCCTCGTCGTCGGAAGACTCGACGTTCGACGAGGGCGAGTGCATCGCCGCCTGCGCCGCCCTCGAGCGCGACCAGGAGACGCGCGGCCTCGTGACGGTTCACTCGAGCTGCGTCGGCAAGGCCGAGAGCTGCCGCGAAGTCCTCGAGTGCAAGTGACCCCGCCGGTCCGCCGTCGGTCCTCCCCGGTCAATCAATCCTTGCGGGTCTGAGGGTCCAGGGCGTCGCGCAGGCCGTCGCCGAGGAAGTTGAGCGCCATGATCGTCACGCCCATGACGATCCCGGGCGCGATGAGGACCCAGGAGTAGACCGAGATCTGGGAGCTGCCCTCGGAGACGAGCGTGCCCCACGAGGCGAGCGGGGCCTGGACGCCGAGGCCGAGGAAGGAGAGGAACGCCTCGGTGAGCATGACGCTCGGGAGGCTCGCCGTCGCGGCGACGATGATGACGCCGAGCGCGTTGGGGACGATGTGGCGGAACAGGACGCGCGCCGGTGTGCAGCCGGTGGCGCGCGCGGCCTCGACGAACTCGCGGTGGCGGAGCGACAGGACCTGGCCGCGGGTCTGGCGCGCCATGTTGAGCCACGAGATGCCGCCGATGAGGGCGAACAGGACGACGACGCTCTTGGTGTTGAAGACCGCCATCACCACGATCACGAACACGACGGTCGGGAAGCCGTAGAGCGCGTCGACGACGCGCATCATGAGGTAGTCGACGCGGCCGCCCGCGTAGGCCGCGATGGCGCCCCACGTGACGCCGATGGCGAGCGCGATCGTGGTCGCCACGAACGCCACCATGATCGCGATGCGTCCGCCGATCATGACGCGCACCAACATGTCGCGGCCGAGCAGGTCGGTGCCGAACGGGTGCTCGAACGACGGAGCGGTGGCGCCGCGCTCGATGCGGATCGTCGTCGCGTCGAGCCCGAACCAGCCGGCGACGATCGGCCCGAGGAAGCAGAACGCGACCACCGCGCCGAAGATCGCGGTCATCGCCACGGCCATGCGGTTCTTGCGCAGCCGCCGCCACGCGTCGCGCCACGGGGTGCTCACGTGCACCTGCGCCGTCGCCGCTGCCGTCATCGTGCGTCCCTCGTGCGCGGATCGATGATCCCGTAGAGGATGTCGACGATCAGGTTCAGGAGCACCAGGAAGCCCACGTAGAAGACCAGGAGTCCGGTCAGCACCGGGTAGTCGCGGCTGACGACGCTGTCGACGAAGTAATAGCCGAGCCCGGGGATCTGGAAGATCTTCTCGACGACGAACGACCCCGAGATCAAGGCCGCCGTCGCCGGCCCCAGGTACGTGACCACCGGGATCACGCCGAGCCGCAGCGCGTGTTTCCACACCACGACGCGCTCGGACAGCCCCTTCGCACGCGCCGTCCGCACGTAGTCCTGGCTCATGGTGTCGAGCACGCCGGCGCGCGCCAGTCGCGCCACGGTCCCCGCGTAGATCATCCCCAGCACGAGCGCCGGCAGCACGTACCCGGAGAACCCGTCGGCGCGCGCCGGCGGAAACCAGCCCAGCTCGAGCGCGAACCAGCGGATGAACATCGGCCCGAGCACGAACGACGGGATCGAGATGCCGAGCAGCGCGATCACCATGAGCGAGTAGTCGGCCCACGTGTTGCGCTTCGCCGCCGCCGTCACGCCGAGCGCCGTCCCGAACAGCGCCGCGAACACGATCGCCATCAACCCCAGCCGCAGGCTCCGCGGCGAGTGGTCGGCGATCATCTCGTTCACGGTCCGCTGCCGCTTCATCGAGTGCCCGAAGTCGAGCGTCGCCATCCGCTTCATGTGGGTGACGTACTGCTGCCACACCGGATCGTTCAGGTGATAGCGCTCCTCGATGTTGCGCTTCACGGCCTCGGGCACGGCGCGCTCGCTCGCGAACGGCCCACCCGGCGCCGCGCGCAGCAGGAAGAACGACGTCGTCGCCACGACGAACAGCACGAACACGCCGCCCAGGAGGCGGGTCAGGATCAACCGCAGCATCTACTTCGCGGCCCTCGGCTTCGACTTCCAGTCCGGGTCGAGCCACGCGCGCCACAGCGGCGGCTGATCGATGAAGTTGATGTGCAGGTCGCGGACGTACGGCTTCTGCAGGTGCTTCTGCGTGTAGTTGTAGAGCGGGATGATCGGCGCCTCCTCGATCATCACGCGCTCGGCATCCGCCAGGCGCTCGAGCCGCGCCTTCAGGTCCGTCATGGTCGCGACCTCGTCGAGGATCGCCTCGTACTGCGGGTTGCACCACTTGGGGCGGTTGTTGGGGCTCGAGCAGCGCCACAGCCGCATGAACTCGCTCTCGGGCTGCGCGCCCGCCGCGATCCATCCCAGGCGCGCGGTCTGGAACTGCTGCTTGCGCGTGTCGGAGAGGAACACCTGCCACTCCTGCGACTCGATCGACACGTCGATGCCGAGCACGTTCTTCCACTGCGCCTGCACGTACTCGGCGACGAGCTTGTGGCCTTCCACGCCGGTGTTGAACTTGTACGTCACCGTCTTCGGGAACCGCGGGCCCATCTCCTTGCGCGCCAGCTCGAGCTCCTCGCGCGCGCGCGCCGGGTCGTACTCGAGCCCGGGCGGCGGCACGTAGCAGAGCTTGCCCGGCTCGATCACCAGCGCGACGCCGGGGTGATCGCGCGTGACCTCGCACGTCGCCAGATCCTCGTCGGAGAGCTGCGCGATCGGCGTGCCCGGCGTGTACGACGCGATGCCGTACTCGTCGCCGTGCAGCACCTTGGGGATGAGCGAGCGGTCGAGCGAGAACGCCAGCGCGCGCCGCAGGTGCACGTTGTCGTACTGCTTGGTGTTGACCATGATGAAGTACACGCCGAGCCACGGCTTCACCGTGTAGTCGGCGTACGGCCGTCCGCCGCGCTTGTCGCCCGACAGCACCGGCAGGTACGAGGTCGGCACGTTCGAACCGCGGATCGCGTCGCAGCCACCGGTGTAGTAGGTGTTCGAGCTCGCCGCCTGATCGTCCATCGAGTACACGGTGAGCCGGTCGAGCTTCACGTCCTCGGGCTGCCAGTAGGTCGGCGAGCGCACCAGCTCGAGGTAGTCGCGCTCGCGCATGTCGACGAGGTGCAGCGGCCCGGACGTCACGATCGTTCCCGGCTGCGCCCAGCGGCGCGGCGAGCGCGACACCGCCTCGCGCGGCGTCGGTCGCAACGCGCGCGACGTGACGCCCTCGATGATCTGCGGTGACGGATCGGCGGCCTCGACGATGACCGTGTACGGATCGGGCACGCGGATGCCGATCACCTCCGGCAAGCCGAGCAGCTCCGTGCCCGCGACCTCGATCTCGGCGCGCTCCACCTTCAGGTCGGCGGCGAGCTCGTCGAGCGTCGCGTCGAGCCCGGGGACCTGCTTCTTCGGCACGGGCCGCACGCGGTAGCGCACGGCGCCGTTGGGCTGCCCGTCGAGCTCGGCGAGCGGCACCCAGCCGAACACGCCGTCGCCGCGGTTCCAGTGCACGTACGCCCACGGCCCGCTGCTGCCCACCGGTGTCGGCAGCGTCGCCGGCCGCCCCGAGAGCTCGATGAGCGTCACGATCGTTCCGCGCGGCACCGTCGCGTAGGCGTCCGCCGGCGCCGCGCCGAGATCGCGCAGGGCGAGCGGCGCGCTCGCCGTGCGCAGGTTCGAGTCGGGGAGCGACCGCTTCGCCTTCTGCTGATCGGCGAGGCTCACGCCGGCCCAGCCCGTCACCTCGACGATCGTGCCCGCCGGCAACCCTCCCGTGTCGACGAGCAGCACCTTGCCGCGGCTCTCGATGAAGAGCTCGTAGCCCTTCATCCAGTCGAGCCCGTCGGCCGACGGCGACGCCGTCAGCGGATGCATCATGCGCACCGCGTGATACGCGGCGTCGTGACCGGTGAGCGGCCGCCCGTTCGACCAGCGCCCCTTGTCGTGCATGTGGAACGTGACGCGCCGCTGATCGGGCGTGATGTCCCACGACGTGGCGAGGCTCGGCTCGGGGTGACCGTCGTTGCCGTAACGCGTGAGCCCGTCGAAGAGCGTGTGCACGAGCGGTGTCGCCGTCGTGCTCGAGACCTGCGCCGGATCGAGGCCCTCGGGCTGGCCGTTATTGCACCAGCGGAGGTGCTTGGGGTCGCGCACCTCGGGCACCACGCCGAAGTAGTCGCCGTCGGGCAGGCCGCAGCTCGCCGTGGCGGCCGAGACGGAGAGCCCCATCAGCGCGATCACCCCGATACGCATGCGGTCGTACGATAACGTATAACTCGCTCGTGGCCGCCGTATCCGACGAGCATCGCTGTCCGCGCTGCGGGAGTTACTCGGTTCGCAAGAACGAGGTCCTGTTCGCCGCCGTGACGGTGCTGGAGCTGGAGTGCGAGAGCTGCAAGCTCGAGGAGGATCGGCGCTCCGATGCCTCGGACTACGCGGCGTGGCTCGAGCGATGGCGTGGCCGGTTGACGGTCCCCATCTACGACTACGACGAAGATCTCGTAGACGTGGACTGACGGTCAGCGCGTGGCCGTCAGCGCGTGGCCGTGAGCTCGAACACGCAGCCCGCGTCGGGCTTGGGACAGACGCGGATGAACGGGCTCACGTCGAGGACGCGGAAGCGCGCACCCGCGAACGCGGGCGAAAGCTTCTGGCGGATCTCCTTCGCGCCGGGAACGAAGGTCGCGACCAGGCGCGGCAGCCCGAGCGGCTGACCGTCGGCGCCGACCGCCTCGACGAGCAGCTCGTACGCGAGCGACGCCACCGCGTCCTCGCGCGTGACGACCAGCGTCGGCGGCTCGGGCTCCGGCGGAACCGGCGCGCCCGCGGCAGGATCCGCCGGCGGCTGGACCGGCGCCTCGGCGGGCGCGTCGGCCGGCGCGTCGGCCGCCTCGAGCCGCGCCGTCGCGCACGCCGGGTCCTTGCACGACATCAGCACCGGCGCGTTCCAGCGCGCGATGCGGTCGCCCACACCCTCGAGCTCGCCGTCGCGCGGCACCAGGTACACCGCGTGATCGTGCCAGTCGGCCCACACCTTGTACGGCGCGAAGAAATTGAGGCCGAGCGTGCCGTGCACGTCCTCCTCGTCGAAGCGCTTGTCGCCGTACGGGATCATCACGAGCCCCATCGCGCTCGCGTCGCCGAGCTCGACGTGATTCGCGATCCCCGCCTTGTCGACGTTTCGCACCGTCGCGACCTCGTCGATCGCCGAGACCTTGTACGGCACGGGCGCGAGCCGCGCCGCCTTCCAGCGACCCGGCGCGAGCTGGCTCTGCACCGCGCCCAGATCGAGGTGCAGCTCCACCGCCGAGCCATTCACCTTGGCCTTCGCCACGCGGCGCGGCACCGTCCCGGTCGGTCCGCCCAGCGACGATGGCTCGATGTCGCCGCGCTTCATGACCTCGCGGTCGTACGCGATGCGCATCGACGTGGCCGGCGCCGCGAACGACTCGCGCGTCGCCAGGAACGCCACGCCGGCATCGCGATCGAAGCCGAACACCAGCGAGTCGGCGACGACGTCGCGCCCGATCACGCCGCGGATCGCGCGCCCATCGGTGGCGTAGACGCCGTTGGCGTGGAGCGTCACGACGCGGCCCTTCACCGTGAGCGTGCCGACCGTCATCGCCGGCACCTCGGCCACCTTGGTCGGGCGCGACGTGTCGCCCTCGTCGATGAGGCGCGGACCGAGCGCCGTGACGAGGCCGAGCTCGCCGGCCAGGCTCTCGTCGAGGGAGGACGCCGACGCGTCGGGATCGATCACGAACAGGTACGGGCCCTTCGCGCCGAACGTGACGGGCGCGATGAGGGCGCCGTTCTCGAGCGGACCGACCAGCGGGAAGACCCACGCATTACCGCTGGAGAATCCGGGCGGTGCGCCGCTGGCGCAGGCGGCCGAGGCGAGCAGGGCAGGGACGAGGGCGAGGCGGAGCGAGCTCATGGGGGCGGCACATAGTAGATCGAGGTGCGGGGGTGCCGCGTTCTAGGCGGCATGACCCGCGTGCGAACCCTTGCCGTCGTCCTCTCCCTGGCCACATTCGGTTGTGGCGCACACAAGAGCAAGGATCAGGGTCGCGGAGACCCGATCGTGGTGCGGGACCCGGGCGGGGGCAGCGGCAGCGGCAGCGGCAGCGTCGCCGTGCAGGTGCGCGCCCGCGGCGACGTGAAGCCGCTCAGCCAGACCATCGACAAGGGCCTCGACTGGCTGGCCAAGCATCAGCTCTCGGCCGGTGGATGGGGGCAGGGCGACGAGGCGGCGGGCATGGGGCACGGCATGGACGGCATGCGGGACGCGGCGAACGTCGCGGACACGTCGATGGCGCTCCTCGCCTTCTTGCGCGCCGGTCACACGCCCAACAAGGGCGCGCACCGCGACGCGGTGAACAAGGGGCTCGAGTACGTGCTGGCCGAGGTCGAGAATTCCGACTCGGACTCGATGATGGTGAGCACGGTGACCGGTACGCGCGTGCAGGCGAAGATCGGCCCGTACGCCGACACGTTCGCGGCGCTGCTCGTCCTCTCCGAGGCGCGCGGCACGATGCGCGATGGCCCCGCCAACGCGCGCCTCGACAAGGCCCTCAAGAAGGTCGTGAAGAAGATCGAGAAGAACCAGCGGCAGGACGGAACGTGGGAGGGCGGCGGCTGGGCGCCGGTGCTCTCGCAGGCGCTGGCCGCGAAGGGCATGAACCGCGCGGCGCAGCGCGGGATCGCGGTCTCGGAGGTCACGCTCGATCGCCTCGAGGATCAGGCGCACAGCCAGGTGAACCTCCAGACCAACACGTTCGCCGCGGATTCGGCGGCGGGCGTCGGGCTCTACGGCGGCGCGGCGGCGACGGCGGCGGCGCGCGACACGGCGACGACGCGCAAGGCCAAGGCCGAGGGCATGAAGGCGCAGCGCGCGAACGCGGGCAACGCCAACGAGACGCCCAAGGTGCCGACGCAGGCGGAGGTCGCGGCCGCCGAGGCGCGCGCCGTGGAGTCGGACGGCGCGGCGGCGAAGGTCGAGGGCGCCCTGATCGCCAACCTGGGCAACGATCAGTTCATCGCCGGGTTCGGCAACAATGGCGGCGAGGAGTTCTTGTCGTACATGATGATCAGCGAGAGTCTCGTGGCGAAGGGTGGCGACGAGTGGGCCAAGTGGGACGCGCAGATCACGACGCTCGTCAACAAGGTGCAGAACGAGGATGGAAGCTGGAGCGGTCACCACTGCATCACGGGACGCACGTTCTGCACGGCGGCGGCGCTCCTCGTGCTCATGGGTGATCGCACGCCGATGGCGCTGGAGATCGCTGGCTAGCGTCTGCGTCGTCGCGACGGCGCTCGTCGCATGTGGTGACAGGAAGCAGCGCGCGGACCGCGGCCCGCCGGTCCGTCCCGAGATCGCGGCGATCGATGCGGCGGTGGCGCGCGGCACCGCGTTCCTCGTCGGGCGGCAGGAGAGCGACGGCGCGGTGCGGTCGCCGACGTACGCGGCGTTTCGCGACGGCTACGCGCTGACCGGCCTGGCGGCGATGCCGCTCGGGATGGCGGGGAGTCCCGCGTTCGCGAGAGCGAGCGACTTCCTGGTGACCATGATCGACGACGGCGGCGAGCTGCGCGCCGACGTGGCGTACCCGACGTACGCGGCGGCGCTGGCCGTGCTCGTCCTGAACCAGCCGGGCAACGAGCGGCACCGCGGCGTGCGCGATGCGCTGGTCGCGGAGCTGCGCGCCCGCCAGCTCGGCCCCGAGAACGGGTGGACGGAGGCCGACGCGTCGTTCGGCGGCTGGGGCTATTACGCGCGCATCCCGGCGCGGCCCCAGGGCGTGATCCACGACGACATGCTGAGCAGCAACCTGTCGGCGACCTTGCTCGTCGTCGGTGCGCTGACGCTCTCCGGCGTGCCGGCGAGCGATCCGGCGCTCGTGCGCGCGCGCGGCTTCGTCGAGCGCTGCCAGAACCGCGCGGCGCCGTGCCCCGCGGCGTGTCCCACGGACGGCGGCTTCTTCTTCTCGCCGGCCGTGCCCGACGCCAACAAGGCCGGCGTCGTCGCGTGGAACGGCCACGACCTGTTTCGATCGTACGGCTCCATGACCGCCGACGGGCTGCGCGCGCTGGTGCGGCTGGGCGGCGATCCGGCGCGCATCACCGGCGCGACGAACTGGCTCGAGCACCACTTCACGGCCGAGCAGAACCCCGGCGAGTTCGCGCCGGGCGCCGACGTGCGGCGCGCCTCGGCCTACTACTACTGGACCTGGACCGCGGCGCACGCGCTGCGCGCCATCGGCAAGCCCGAGCTCGCCACCTCGAACGGCACGGTCGCGTGGGCGCCGGTCCTGGCCAAGGCGCTCCTCGCGCGGCAGCGTCCCGACGGGTCCTGGAAGAACGAGACCACCGAGATGCGCGAGGACGACCCGGTGGTGGCCACCTCGTTCGCGGTGGCGGCGCTCCTGGTCTGCCGCGGCGCGATGTCGGGCGAATACCGCAGTCACGCCGGCTCTCTGGTACCGTAGCGGGGCGATGGCCGCCGCGAAGAAGAAGCCCGCAGCGAAGTCGAAGCCTGCGCCGAAGAAGCCCGCCGCGAAAGCGACGAAGGCGAAGGCTGCCGTGGCAGCGACGGCGCCCGCGGCACCGGCCGCACCGCCCGGGCCGCCGGCCGTCGATCACGCCGCGCGCGTCGGCGAGCTGTGGCGCCGCCTGGAGACCTGGGTCGCGACGACGGGTGCGCCGCCGCTCTCGCTCAGCCCCGGCGCGTCGGAGAAGGCCATCGCCGCCGCCGAGAAGACGATGAAGCTCGCGTTCCCTCCCGACGTGCGCGCGTCGCTCGCGATCCACGACGGTCAGGTCGCCGAGGTCGGGGCGCAAATCTTCCCGTGGATGCCGGGCTGTCCGCCCATGCTGTCGGTCGCGCGCATCGTCGAACGCTGGAAGGAGGAGCAGGACCTCGCCGCGAAGAAGCAGCCCAAGAAGGAGCTCCTCGACGCGACAGGCAAGCTCAAGAGCGGCTTGTATCGCACCGGTCGCATCCCGCTGGCGGGGCCGCTCGATCCGCGCCGGCGCGACGGCGAGCGCACGTTCCTCGACATGGACCCCGGCCCGGCCGGCGTGCGCGGTCAGCTCATCACGATGGTGAGCGCCACCGACTTCGTCGTGATCGACGCGAGCTTCGCGGCGGCGTTCGAGCGCTGGGTCAACGTGCTCGAGCGCGGTCTGTGGATCTACGACACGGCGCTGAGCACCGTGCACCCGCGCGCGCTCGCGCCGGCCAGCAGCCATCCCTCGGGTCTCTTCTCGAGGCGCTGACACGGGCGAGCGGTGATGCAGCCCGGCCAGACCGTCGACCGCTTCGAGATCGTGCGCCTCCTCGGTCAGGGCGGCATGGGCGCGGTCTACGAGGCGCGCGACCCCGACCTCGCGCGCGCGGTCGCGCTCAAGCTCATCCACGAGCCCGACGCGCACCGCTCGATCCGGTTCCTGCGTGAAGCACAGGCGCTGGCCCAGCTGCAGCATCCCAACGTCGTCGCGGTCTACGAGGTCGGCACCGACGGCGAGCGCGTGTTCATCGCGATGGAGCTGGTCGACGGGCAGAGCCTCGATCACACGAGCGGGAAGCGGCCGTGGCGCGAGGTCGTGCCGCTGTTCGTGCAGGTCGGGCGCGGGCTCGCCGCCGCGCACGCCAAGGATCTCGTCCACCGTGACGTGAAGCCCTCCAACATCTTCGTCGGCACCGACGGACGCGCGCGCATCGGCGACTTCGGGCTCGCGCGCCAGGGCGAGGCTCGCGACACCTCGGGGATCGAGGCACCGCGCGACCTCGAGCGCGCGACCGCGATCACCGTCGAGAACGGCGCCGAATCCAGCGCCGTCGATGCGATCGCGCCGGTCACGCCCGGCATGGCCCTGCTGGGTTCGACGCTCACGGGCGCCGGCGCGTACATCGGCACGCCGCGCTACATGTCGCCCGAGCAGCACCAGCGACGCGGGGC
This sequence comes from Kofleriaceae bacterium, assembly GCA_035525615.1. Lineage (GTDB taxonomy): Bacteria > Myxococcota_A > Polyangia > Haliangiales > Haliangiaceae > UBA2376. The sequence continues at coordinate 25,553 of DATLEB010000067.1, forward strand.
GACGGCGAAGAGCGATCAGTTCGCGTTCTGCGTGGCGCTCCACGAGATGATCTTCGGCGAGCATCCGTTCGAGCTCGATGCCGACGGTGGCATCGCGTCGTCGGTGGTCGCGGGGAAGCGGCGGCCCGCACCGTCGGGCGCGCCACGCTGGCTCGTGGCCGCGATCGATCGCGGGCTCGCGCGAGATCCCGACGCGCGTCACGCGTCGATGACGACGCTCTGTGATCTACTGGAACAGTCGCCGGTGCGCCGGCGCCGGGTCGCGTACGCAGCCGGCGCGGCGACGGCGCTCGCCGCGGCCGCCGCGGTGGGGTGGTGGCTCGTCCCGCGCGGCGCGGCGCGCGTGTCGTGTGGTCGCGCCGGCGATGGCCTGGCCACGGTCTGGAATCCCGACGTGCGCGCGCGCATCGAGGCCAGCTTCGTGGGTGCGGGCGCGTTCGGCGCGGACAGCGCGGCGCGCACGAGCGCCGGCCTCGACGCATGGGGTGGACGCTGGCGCGAGGCGCGCATCGACGCGTGTCGCGCGACGCACGAGCGCGGCGAGCAGTCGGCGCCGGTGCTCGACCGGCGCATGGCGTGCCTCGATCGCGAGCTCGCGCTCGCGGGCGGCGTGGTCGCGCGGCTCGCCGCCGGTGGTACGCGCGTCGCCGCCAACGCGCCCGGCGCCGTCGAGAGCCTGCCCGCGCCCGAGTCGTGCAACGCGGCGCGCCTCCAGGCGACGACGCCGTACCCGGACGATCCGCGCGTCGAGGCGATCCGCGCCGACCTCGCCGCGATGCGCGCCGCCAACGTGGCGGGTGATCTTCCGGAGGCGCGCCGGCTCGCGAGGAGCGCGAAGGCCACGGCCGATGCCCTCGGCCATCCCGGCCTGCGCGCCGAGGTGCTGCTCGAGTACGCGTTCTACATCAGCGGCGAGGACGCGAAGGCGGCGCAGGCCGCGCGCGAGGAGGCGCTGGCGCAGGCCGTCGCCGCCGGCGATCGCGACGTCGAGGCGACGGCCACGCTGCGGCTGCTCGAAGCGGCGGCGGCGCGCGCCGATGCCAAGGCGGTCGAGACGCTCCTCCCCGTCGCGCGTGCGGCCATCGCGCGCGACGGCGTGGCCCCCGGCGTCGAGCTGCTGTTCCGCGAGAAGGAGGCGATCGCGCTCGACCGCCTCGGCAAGTACGACGAGGCCCGCGCGGCGTGCGAGCGTCTGGCCGCGATCGAGCCGGCGCCGCAGCCGGCCGCGGCGCGCTGTCGCTGCGTCGTCGCGATCGACGCGATGGCGAGCAAGGCGGCCGAGGAGCCGTGCCGCGCTTCCCTCGCCGCGGGAGAGGCGGCGTACGGCGAGCACCATCCGGTCAACACCGCGCGCATGTCGAACCTGGCCACCGCGCTCAAGGCCGTCGGCAAGATGGACGAGGCGCTCGCCCTCGACGCCCGCGCGCTCGCGATCAACGAGGCGGCTCATGGCCCCGAGTCCGAGGACGTCGCCGCGCTGTTGAGCAGCGGCGCCGACCGCCTGATGATCGCGGGCAGGACCGACGAGGCGATCGCCGGGCTGACGCGCGCGATCGCGATCCGCGCCAAGCTCGACGGTGACACGCCGGGCCGCTTGCAGGGGCACTCCGAGCACAAGCTCGCCGAGGCGTACGCGCGCACGGGCAAGCTCGACGAGGCGCTGGTGCACGCCGACCGCGCCATGCAGATCCTCGAGGCGGCCATCCCGCCCGGCCACCCCGACCTCATCAAGGCCTACGCGCAGTACGGCAACATCAACCTCGCCGCCGAGCGCTGGCCCGCCGTCGAGCGCGCGATGGGGCGGTGCGCCGAGCTCGCGCTCGCGGCGTACGGTCCGCGCCACCAGGTGCGTGCGGTCTGCTTGCTGGGCCTCGCGCAGTACAAGCTCGCCGCGCACCAGGCCGCGGCCGCGGCGGCGGACGCACAGGTCGCGCTCGAGGTCATGATCGAGCTGCACCTGCACCCGACCAACGTCGGCGCCGCCGAGGGCGTCCTCGGCCGGGCCCTCGGCGAGAGCGGCGACAAGGCCGGGGCGCGCGAGCACCTCGACAAGGCGATCGCGATCTTCGAGCAGCTGGGCCCCGGCGGCGCCGCCAGCCTCGCCGAGGCGAAGCGGCACCGCAAGCGCTTCTGAATCGTCAGCCGAGGCCCGGCACCGGCCCGAGCCCGAGGATGCCCAGCGCCGCGAACGCGAGATCGCCGAGCGCCGCCCCGCCGCCGGTGGAGACCGCGCGCACCCTCCGGGCAGCGCCGTGTCAGCGGTCGCGATCCGATAGATCGACCGAGAGGACCGTGCGCTCCTCGGCCGGCGGGGCCGGCGGGGCAAGCTTCTCGGCGCCGCGCGCCCAGATGCGCCAGAGCGTGATCACGGCAACGATCACGACCATGGCGATCGCGAGGAGCTCGAGGATGAGGCGGCCGGTCATGGCGGGTACCTGCGAGGGGAGGCTCGACGACGAGACCATGGCCCCATCCGGCGTGAAGGAGCGAGTGCGGCGGACGTGAGCTTCGCGTGAACTGTGGGTGGCGTGGGTCACTCGTGATGAGATGGAGCCGTGGCGAGCTGCGCGCGGTGTGAGGATCCTCCCGAGGTCGGCGTGCTCTGCGCGGTGTGCGCGGCGCTCCTGACTCCGGCGGACGGGCTCATGCCGGATCACGTGACGTCGCTCGCCGCGCCGCCTGCGGGCGCCGAGGCCTGGCTCGTCGACGGCTTCGGCGCGGTGCATGCCGTCGTGCCGCGGACCCGGATCGGCCGTCGTGCGGGTTCGCACCTGGCCGTGCTCCACGGCTCGGTGTCGCGCGACCACGCCGAGATCGTGAAGAGCGGCGGTGCGTGGCAGGTTCGCGATCTGGGGAGCCGCAACGCCACGCGCGTCGACGGTCGGCGCGTCGAGGGTCGCGCCGTGCTCGATGACCGCGCCATCGTGCGCCTGGGTGACATCGGGTTCCTGTTCGTCGCGCGCGCCGGTGCGTTCGCGCCCGCCGCCGCGGCGGAGCAAGCGACCACGTTCGCCGCGCGCTCGGGGACCTTCCGGGTGCTCCTGCGTGGCCCGGGACGCGAGCTGTGTGCCCTCGGCTCGACGGACGAGGGCGTGGGTGGTGCGCTCCTGTACCGCGTGGCCGGCGAGCCCTCGTGGTCAGAGCTGACGCTGCCGCCCCTCGAGTTCCATCTGCTGCGCGCGCTGTGCGCCCGCGCGCTCGACGAGCACGAGGCGCCGCAGCGCAGTCGCGGTGCCGTCCTGGCCAAGACGCTCGCGCGCAGCTTGCCCTTCCACACGCGCTTCGCCAGCGACGAGAACGTGCGTCAGGTGGTGCGGCGACTACGAGGGACGCTGGAGGCCATCGGCGCTGCGGGCGTGATCGAGACGGTACCCGGCCGCGGCTACTTCATCGGCTGGCCCGTGAGCCTCGCCTGAGCGCGCCGCCGAACGACCCGCGAGGTCGATCGTGATCGTGCCGGCCTCGGCGGAGCGTGCGCGGACGACGGCGGCGGGGCGGCGATCGAACGTCTTCCACCACGCCAGCGCGGCCTCCTCGTCCCACTGGCTCGCCTCGGGGAGCGCGGCGAGCGCGTGGGCCAGGGACCGCGCGTCCGCCGGGCGCTCGGCGGGGTTCTTGGCCAGGCACGCCAGGATGAGGCGCTCGAGCTCCGGCGGCACGTGCGCCCTCGTGCGCTGCGACGGCGGCGCCGGGGTCGCGCTCACGTGCTGCACGCAGATGTCGACCGAGGTCTTGCCGGTGAAGACGCGCTGCCCGGTGACCAGGAAGTACGCGACGGCACCGAGCGCGTAGAGATCGCTGCGCGGGCCGATCTCCTCCGGCGCCGTGATCGCCTCCGGCGACAGATACGCCGGCGTACCGGTGATGACCTGCACCGACTGATCGCTGTCCCGCGTCAGCTCCTTGACCAGCCCGAAATCGACGACCTTGGCGACGTCGGGGGTGCGGCCGCGCATGCACAGGAGCACGTTGGCCGGCTTCACGTCGCGGTGGATGAGTCCCATCGCGTGCGCTTCGTCGAGCGCGCCGCACACCTGGCGCAGGATGTGGATGACGCGCGCGGCGGGTTGCGGACCGTCGCGCTGCACCAGCGTCTCGAGGTCGATCCCGTCGAGATACTCCATCGCGTAGTAGAAGACGCCGTCGGGGCTCTTGCCGTAGTCGAAGATGGCCACCGTGTTGGGATGCGTGAGCTGCGCGGTGTGCTGCACCTCGCGCTCGAAGCGCTTGAGCGCCTCGGCGCCGACCTTGGCGGGCGGCAGGAGCTTGATCGCGGTCGGGCGGCGAAGCATCGCGTGGCGCGCGCGATAGACCGCGCCCATGCCGCCCTCGCCGATCTTCTCGACCGGCGTGTACTGGCCGAGCTGCATCGCGTCGTTCATCGCGCGACGCAGGCCGTAGATCACGCGCGATCCGTTGGTCGCGATCACCACCGCCCACGCGGCGAGCCACCACACCGCGATGACGAACACGAGCGGCGGCATCTCGAGGTAGGGCTTCTGGTAGAGGCCCGAAAGGACGCTGGCCCCCGCCAGCGGCGCGAACGAGATGGTGGTGACGATCGCCGTGCGCATCGCCGTCGACGGCACGACGAGCACGCGGCTCATCACCATGAACGACTCCCAGATGAACGCGCCGTAGACCGCCTGTCGCTTGTCGGGCGAGAAGTACGCGGAGATGCCGAGCATCAACCCGAGCGAGAACATGTAGAACACGTCGATGGCGTAGAGCGCGCGCAGCGAGAGGCGCGAGCGGTGCACGAGGCCGACCCAGATGGCGAGCAGGAGCGCGACGCCGAAGAACGCGATCGTGTGGATCAGGTCGGCGCGCACCGGGCGCAGCTGCGGATAGACCGCGTACATGCCGAGCACGCTGAGAAGGAACGCCCCGCTCGAGAGCGTGGTGATCATCGAGAACAGATCGAGCCGCTCCTGCACGTAGGCGCGCGCCTCCTCGCGCGAAGTGCTCGGGCTCCAGGGACCGGTAGCCATGCGACATTCTCGCACCGCCGCGGCCCGGGCTGCGGCGGTTCACGCGCGCTTCACGTGCGCCGTCACTCGCTGCGGCGCAGCGGGCGGCCCTCGGCGAGCCGGTACGCGATGACCGCGGGCGGGCCGAGCTGGCGCTCGACGGCGAGGCGCGCCTGCGGCGACAGCGTCGCGAGGTGCGCCTCGATCTCGCGGGTCATCTCGTCGGCGGTGAGCTCGACCTCGTCGGAGATGTCGACCATCTGGCCGTCGTCCGCGTCCTCGGCCATCTCCTGCACGGTCAAGAACCCGTCGAGCAGGTCGGCCGCCGTCGCCGGGTCGATCGCGGCCTCGAGCGTCGCGCGCGTCAGATCGTCGGCGAACGACGACGCCGGCGACGGCGCCATATCGGGCAGCGCGACGAAGCGCGAGCGATGACCGGCGGCGTAGCGATCGGGGCGCGCGCCGGGAGCCGTGCTGCGGAAGCGCTCGGCCTGTCGCGCCACCGTCGGCTGGAAGCCGAGCTCGCGCGGCGTCGCCCGGGCCGCGCCCTCGACGGCGCGCTCGCCGTAGACGCCGCTCTCACCGGCGACCACGCCGGCTCGCGCGACGTCGTCGCTCGTGTGCGCGCCCGCGCGCGCCAGGTCGTCGCCGCCGTGCACGCCGGCCCGTGCGAAGTCGTCGCCGCTGTGCGCGCCCACGCGCGCGAGATCATCGCCGCTGCGGACCGCCGCGCGCCCGCAATCGTCCGCGAGCCCTGCGAACGCGGCGAGGATGCCGCCGCCGGCCGCCACCGCGACCTTGCCCCCGTTGCCTTCGCTCATGAACGCGTCGAGCGTAGCAGCAGGTCAGCGCTTCGGAGCCTTCTGTTTGGCGAGCCACGCCAGCGCGGCGTCGAGTTGCGGATCTTTGCCGGTGATGAGCTCGCCGACGGTGCGGTTGGGCACCTCGACCTGCGGCCACACCTTGTGCCCATCCGGAACCTTTTGCGTCTTCGGTCCGAGCACCTCGCCCACCGGCACCATCAGGATGTGGCCCTCGCCGAGGTCGACGCCGTCGGGCACGTGGAACGCGCCGCCGGTCGGTTGCCCGAACAGCCGCGCCACGCCGTGCTCGGCGAGCGCGTACGCGATCATCTCGCCGCACGAGACGGTCTGCTCGTCGACGAGCACCGCGATCGGCCGCGCCTTCGGCCACACGTCGCCCTTGCGCGCCCACGGCTCGTCGGCCGGCTCGCCGGCCCAGCGCGCGAGCAGGATCGGATCGGCGCTCGTGAAGATCGACGCCCACTCGGCGACGCCGGCGCCGCCCATGTTGCCGCGCAGGTCGATCACCACGCGCGTGGCCTTCTTCGCGTCGAGCTCGGCCAGCGCGGCGCGCGTCAGCGCGATGTGGTTGCGCTCGGGCGCCTCGCCCTTGGCGCAGAAGTAGAGCCGGATGAGCCCGACGCCGCCCTTCAGCAGGCGGTGCGCCTCGACGGGATGTAGGAAGGGCTCGAGCGTCACGGTCACCGTGCTGTCGGTGCCGGCGCGCCGGATCTGCAGCGCCTTCTTCGTGCCCGCGGGCAGGAACATCGCGTCGAAGAGCGGCGCCACGCGCCGCGGTGCGCGGCCGTCGACGCTCACGATCACGTCGCCGACGACGAGGCCGGCGCTCGCCGCGGGCGATCCGGACAGCACCTCCGCCACGACGAGCTCGGCGTCCGCCGTCCAGTGGACCATCGCGCCCGGCGTGACGAACGGTGCGCCCTCGATCGAGCCGCCGAGCTGCGTCATGCGCGGGCCGTCGACGAGCATGACGTGCGCGTTGTCGGCGACCGCGGTCATCGCCTCGATGGCCGCCCACACGCGCTCGGGCGGCAGCTGCTTCGATCCGACCCCCACCGCCGCGCGCTGGCGCAGCGCTCCGGCCAGCGCCGCGTCGTCGGCCGGCAGATCCGCGGCCACGCCGTCGAGCGCCGCCCACGCCGCCGCCGCCGTCGGCCGCGCCGCGCTCACCACGTAGCTGTTCGTCGTGATCGCGACGAAGGCGCGCTCGACGCGCTCGCCCCACGCGGCGCCCACCTCCTCGGCCGACGGCTCCGCAACCGGCTCCGGCGCGGCATCCACCTGCTCCACCACGGCCTCCGGCCCCGCCGGCGGCGGCATCTCCTTCTTCCCACCGCCACACGACATCAACACCACCACGACCACACACATCGCCTTCATGCCGGCGATGCTACCCCAGCGTCAGTGCCGCGTACCGTCGGCGCCGACTTCCCAGGTCATGCCGGAGAGGAGCAGCTTGTCGAGCTGACCCTCGCCCTGCTTGGCCTTCGCGTCCGCGATCTGCTGGTGCGCCATCGACTCGTACGTCGGCTTTTCCTCGACGTGGAGCACGCCCACCGGCACCGGATAATCGGGGTGCGTCATGCCCGCGAGCATGTACGCGTACGCCTTCGAGCCGCGCTCCTTGTGGAACATGAGCTGATCGACGCCGACGCCGTCGTCGCCGACCTTGACGATCTCCGGAACCAGATCCGAGGACAGGCGCATGCCCATCGTGCCGCCGGCGAACGTCAGCGGCTTGCCGTCCCCGAGCGGCATCTGCTTGCCCTGCGGGTCGTCCTTCACCTGATCCCAGATGCCGTCGTTGAACACGGGGCAGTTCTGGAGGATCTCGATCAGCGCCGAGCCCTTGTGGCGATACGCGCGCTCGAGGATGACGCCGAGACCCTTGGCGTCGGTGTCGGTGCAGCGCGCGAGGAACGTCGCGCCCGCGCCGAGCGCGAACTGCAGCGGGTTGACCGGGTGATCGATCGATCCCGACGGCGTCGAGCCCGAGCGCGTGCCCAGCTTCGACGTCGGCGAGTACTGGCCCTTGGTGAGCCCGTAGATCTGGTTGTTGAAGAGGATGATCTTCAGCTCGACGTTCCGGCGCAGCGCGTGCAGCAGGTGGTTGCCGCCGATCGACAGACCGTCGCCGTCGCCGGTGATGACCCACACGTCGAGCTCGGGGCGCGCGACCTTCAGGCCGGTCGCCACCGCCGGCGCGCGGCCGTGGATCGAGTGGAAGCCGTACGTGTTCATGTAGTACGGGAAGCGGCTCGAGCAGCCGATGCCCGACACGAACACCGTGGTCTCGCGCTTCACGCCGATCTGCGCGAGCGACCGCTGCACGGTCGCGAGGATCGCGTAGTCGCCGCAGCCCGGGCACCAGCGGACGTCCTGGTCCGACTCGAAGTCCTTCTTGGTCAGCTTCACCAGCTTGGGAGCGGGGTCACTCATGGGCGTCGTTGTCCTTAGGCCTGAGCTTCGATGGTGGTAGCGGACGCGGCGGCCGCGGCCGACGCCGCCTTGCCTTCGCACAGCGGCTCGACGGCGGCGATCACCTCTCGCACCTTGAACGGCTGGCCCTGGACCTTGTTGAGGCCCTTGATGTCGATCAGGAACTTCGCGCGGAGGATCGTGCGGAGCTGACCGCTGTTGAGCTCCGCGCACACGACGTGGCGGAAGTTGCCGATGATCTTCTCGAGGCCGGGCTCGAGCGGCGACAGCCAGCGCAGGTGCGCGTGGGTCACGCGCTTGCCCTGCGTGCGCAGCTCCTCGGTGGCCTGGCGCAGCGACCCGAAGGTGCCGCCCCAGCCGATGAGCAGCACGTCGCCCGACGTCTCGCCGCGCATGTCCATCTCGCCGATCGAGCGGGTGACGCGCTCGATCTTCTCGGCGCGGATCTTGGTCTGGCGCTCGTGGTTCGACGGCTCGTACGAGATGTTGCCGGTGAGGAAGTCCTTCTCGATGCCGCCCACGCGGTGCTCGAGGCCGGGCGTGCCGGGGACGACCCACTCGCGCGCCAGGGTCTCCTGGTTGCGCTGGTAGACGAAGTAGCCCTCGGGGTCGGTGCGGTGCTGCACGTCGAAGCGCGCGAGCTTCGTGACGTCGGGCAGCGGCCACGGCTCGCTGCCGTTGGCGATGTAGCCGTCGGAGAGCAGGAACACCGGCACCATGTACGTGGTGGCGATCTTCACGGCCTCGACGGCGGCGTAGAACGAGTCACCGGGCGACTTGGCGGCGATGACCGGCACCGGCGACTCGCCGTTGCGGCCGTAGATCGCCTGCAGCAGATCGCTCTGCTCGGTCTTGGTCGGCAGACCCGTCGACGGGCCGCCGCGCTGCACGTTGATGACGACCACCGGCAGCTCGGTCATGACGCCGAGGCCGATCGCCTCCTGCTTGAGCGCGATGCCGGGGCCGCTCGACGCGGTCACCGCCACCGAGCCGCCGTATGCGGCGCCGAGGGCGGCGCCCATCGCGGCGATCTCGTCCTCGGCCTGCAGCGTCATCACGCCGTAGTTCTTGAACTTGGCGAGCGAGTGCAGGATCGACGACGCGGGCGTGATGGGATAGCCGGCGTAGAACACCGTCTTGCCGGCGAGGTGCGCACCGGCGACCAGGCCCATGGCGAGCGCCTCGTTGCCGGTGATGTTGCGGTACATGCCGGGCGCGAACTTGGCCGGCGGCACCTTGTAGACCGTCTGGAACACCTCGGCGGTCTCGCCGTAGTGGTAGCCGGCCTTGAACACCTTCACGTTCGCCTCGCCCAGCTCCGGGCGCTTGGTGAACTGCTGGTGGATGCGGCGGATCTCCGTGTCGGGATCGCGGCCATACATCCAGAAGACCAGGCCGAGCGCGAAGAAGTTCTTCGAGCGGCCCTTCTCCTTCGTCGAGAGCGTCGTGCCGTCGAGCGCGGCGACGGTGAGGTGCGAGATGTCGACGGTGTGCACGCGGTACTTCTGCAGCGAGCCGTCCTCGAGCGGGTTGGCGGTGTAGCCAGCCTTCTTGAGGTTCGCCTCGATGAACGCGCCGGAGTTGGCGATGAGCACGCCACCGTCGACGAGATCCTTCAGGTTGGTCTTGAGCGCGGCCGGGTTCATCACCACGAGCACGTCGGGCGCATCACCCGGCGTGTAGATCTCGCCCGACGAGAAGTGGAGCTGGAAGCCCGACACTCCGAACAGCGAGCCGGCGGGGGCGCGAATCTCGGCCGGGAAGTCCGGGAACGTCGAGATGTCGTTGCCTGCTTCCGCCGCCGCCTTGGTGAACTCCGTGCCCGTCAGCTGCATACCGTCGCCCGAGTCTCCGGCGAAGCGGATGACGACTCGGTCGAGCTCTTGCGTCTTTGACATCGAAACCTCGTACGCGCCCTGGGCGCGTATCCGGGGGACCCTACCGGTCCTGTGCCTCCGGTGCAATAACCCTGCGACCCTTGCGAACCATAAGGGTTCCGGGTATCTGTACACGGGTTGCACCCGTAGCTCAGCTGGATAGAGCGTTGGCCTCCGGAGCCAAAGGTCGCAGGTTCGAATCCTGCCGGGTGCGCGAGCGAACTGGTGCCCAAGACCCTCGCGCAGATCGCCGTCGATGCAGGTCTCCTGTCGCGTGCCGACGTGGGCCGCGCCGAGCAGCTTGCCGACGAGAAACGCGTGCCGCTGGTCGCCGCGCTGGTGCGCGAGATGGGCGTGGACGAGGTCGCGCTGGTCGGCGCGTTCCGCCGCGAGCTGCGCTTGCTGAGCGTCGACCCGCGCGCCGTGAAGCCGGAGACCGACGCGCTGCGCGAGGTGTCGCGCGACCTGTGCAAGCGGCTGTGCGTGGTGCCGCTGCGGGTGAGCGGGCCTCCGGAGGACGACAAGGAGATCTGGCTGGCGATGGCGGATCCGACCGACATGGGCGCCGTCGCCGAGGTCGAGCGCGTCACCGGCGGGATCGTGGATCCCGCCTTGCTGCCGCTGTCCGCGATCGACGAGCTCATCGACCGCGGCTACAAGGAGCTCAACACGCAGGTCGTGAAGCGCGCCAAGGCCGGCAAGGTGTTCGGCGAGAACGTCACGGTTCACACCAAGCCGCACGCGCGCGTGGACGGCGACGACACCCAGGACCACTCGCGCACCGTCCCGTTCCACCAGATCGCCGACGAGGCCGATGTCGCCACGCGCGTCGCCGCGCTCGTCAACGTGCTCATCGACAAGGGCGTGATCGACGAGGCCGACTACGAGGCCGCGATCCGCGACCTCCTCCGCCGCCGCAGCGAGTAGGGCTTGCGCTTTGGCGCGCGGGTGTCCGGCAACCGGACATCGTGGCCGAATGACGGACGTGGGCGTCCCGCTGTTGGACGGATGACACCCGGATCCGCGCCGTTGTCATCGGCACGATGGTTGCTGCACGGGAGGACGTGCGGAGGTACGCTGATGGACATGATGACCGAGGAGCTCGAGCTGCTCGTACCGGAGCCGATCCGGAAACTGAAGCGCGTCGAGTTCCAGAAGCTCGGCGAGCTCGGATTCTTCGACGACGAGCGGGTGGAGCTGTTGTACGGGGTGGTGGTCGAGATGACGTCGATTGATCCGTCACACGACGACGCGGTCAGTCGAATCAACGAGCTGTTGCTCACGAAGATCGGCAAGCGCACGACGATTCGACCTCAGTGCTCGTTCGCTGCGCTCGACGATTCCATGCCGGTACCGGACTTCACGCTCGTCGAACGGGGTCGGTACAACAGGGAACATCCAGCGCGCGCGCTCCTCGTCATCGAGATCGCTCGCACGTCGTTGCGACGGGATCGCAAGCTCAAGATGCGCCTGTATGCCGAAAGCGAGGTCGACGAATACTGGATCGTGAACCTCGTGGAGGACTGCCTCGAGGTCATGCGGGGCGCGAAGGCCGGCGTCTGGACCGAGCGGACGCTGCTGAAGCGCGGCGACACCGTTTCGCCCGTGGCCTTCCCCGACGTGTCGTTCGCCGTGGCCGACCTGCTCGACTGAGCGGCGGCGACGGCCAGTCACGTCGTCGGGTAGGGCCGTTGTGGCCACACCGACGGAGGCGCAGTGGTGGATCCGCGACATCGGAGCCGTGGTTTTTCGGCGTAGCGAACCGCGGGTCACGGGGGTTGGCGGCACGCAAAGGCCCGCAAGGGCGCGGATCACAGCTCCTCGGGCGGGGTGAGGCGGATGGCGCCTGCCGGGAAATGCCTGGCGTGGCGCGTGCATAGACAGGGGAACGCCCTGATTCCGTGCGCTATATTCGACAGCGCGGCCGGGCACTCCCCACCATGTCCGCCCACGAGATGAATCCCGATCCCCTGACGTGTGTGAACTGCCGCCGCGAGCTCGCGCCCGCGGCGCTCTTCTGTCCGGCGTGCGGGACGCCGCGCGTCCGCGAAGGCGCGACCGACGACCTGATCGGCAAGGTGCTGGGCGAGCGCTTTCTTGTGCAGGAGCGGCTGGGGCAGGGCAAGTCGGGGACGATCTATCGCGCCGAGCACGTGACGCTTCGCCGCAAGGTCGCGATCAAGGTGCTGCACGACGGGCTCTCGCGCGACGACCTCGCGATCGAGCGCTTCCGCCGCGAGGCGACGTCGGTCGCCGAGATCGACAACGAGCACATCGTCGAGATCCACGACTTCGGTCGCACGCCCGACGGGCGGCTGTACCTGGCGATGGAGCTGCTCGAAGGCGAGACGCTGGACGCGGCGCTCGCGCGCGACGGCAAGATGCCGATCGATCGCGTCGCCGACGTGGTGATGCAGGTCGGCGAGGCGCTCGTCGAGGCGCACTCGGTGGGCTTCGTCCATCGCGACCTGCGCCCGCGCAACCTCTACCTCGCCGCGCGGCGCGGCAAGGCGAACTTCGTCAAGCTGCTCGACTTCGGTCTGTCGAAGCTGGTCGAGAGCGGCGGCGCCGCGGCGTCGACGAGCCTGGGCATGACGTTCGGTGATCCGCGCTACATGTCGCCCGAGCAGGCCAAGGGCGACGCCATCGATCGGCGCGCGGACATCTACTCGCTCGGCTGCATCGCGTACGAGATGCTCACCGGCGAGCCGCCGTTCGTCGGCGGCAAGGTGTTCGACGTGCTCACGCGGCATGTGAACGAGAAGCCGCAGCCGGTGCGCAGCAAGCGCCCCGATGTGCCGGCGTGGCTCGACGCCGCGATCATGCGCTCGCTCGCCAAGTCGCCCGACGACCGCTTCGTCACGGCGCAGAAGATGGTCGAGGCGATGCGCGTCGGTCTCGCGACCGGCGCCATCCCCGCCGAGGAAGCGGTGCCCGTGGCGGTGCCGGCGGGCGACAGCTCTTCGTCGACGAGCGACTCGCGCCGCGGCCCGACGGGGACGCCCGCGGTCGGCGTGCCGGTGGTGCCGCCGCCGGTGGCGTCGGCGGCGGCGCCGGCGTCTGCAGCTGCGGCCGCACCGCAGAACCTGCGCGCCACGGTCACGGGCATTCCGCCGGCGCCGGGCGGCGTCGAGCCGAGCGCGAGCGAACGCGTCAGCATGTCGATCACGGCGCAGTCGCCGGCGGTCGCGGCCGACCCGGACGACGCGGACGACGATGACAACGATGACGACGAGGACCCCGCCGACAGCGTCCCGACCCAGGTCGTGCCGCGCGGCAAGCGTCGCACCGGTCCAGCGGCCGATGGGCCGACGGAGGGAACTGTCCGGCCTTCGGACAGCATGAACCTGTCGGGCGCGTGGTTCGCGGCCGGCGACGGCGAGTCGCTCGGCGACAGCCAGGTGCGCTCGCTCGAGAAGGCGCGCCGGAACATCGATCCCGGCGACAGCCTGCTCGACGACGGCGCGCCGGACAGCGGGCCGCCCACCAAGAAGATCTTCATCATCGCCGGCGTCGCCACCGTGGTGCTGGTCGTCGCCGTGATGGTGATCGGCTCGGGCGGCAAGAGCAACAAGACGAAGGACGACGGCAAGTCGGCGGCGGGGCTCGTCACCGACGGCGGGTCGGGCTCGGCGTCGGCGCTGGCTGGCTCCGACTCGGCGATCACGCCGCCCGTGGTCGACGATGCGGGCGCGACGGTGACGCCGCCGGTGGCCGATGCCTCCGTCGCGACGTCCTCGGGCAGCGGCAGCGCCAGTGGTAGCGGCAAGGCGAGCGGCGGCGGTGGCGGAGGTGGTGGCAGCGCGAAGGCGAGCGGCACGGGCACCGGCTCGAGCGGCCGCACGATCGACGATCCGTTCCCGACCGGCGGCAGTGGCGGTGGCAGTGGTGGCGGCGGCGGCGCGGCCGACGACGACGCCAAGAAGATGGCCGAGTTCTACGCCAAGGCCGGCGAGGCCGCGCTCCGCGGCGGCGATCCGAGCGGGGCGGCCGGCAACTTCCAGAAGGCGCTCGCGTCGAACCCCAACAACGTCGACGCGATCCTGGGCATGGGCGAGGTCGCGATGCAGCAGGGCCTCTACACCGACGCGATCCGCCAGCTCAAGCGCGCCGCCAAGCTCGCCCCGCGCAGCGCGCGCGTGCACGTGCTCCTCGGCGAGTCGCACCTCAACAGCGGCAACGCGTCGCTCGCCGAGCAGAGCTTCAAGAAGGCGCTGCAGCTCGATCCCGACAACGTGCGCGCGCGCAACGGCTACAACGAGGCCGCGGGTCGGCTGCCGCCGCCGACCGACGATCTGTGAGCCGCAAGCCGGGCGCGCGAGTCGACGGCCGGCGCGCGCGCGGTGAACGCACGCGCAAGGCGATCGTCGACGCGGTGCTCGCCCTCGTGAAGGCCGGCGACCCGGCGCCGACCGCGGCCGCCATCGCCGGGAAGGCGAAGGTCTCGGTGCGATCGATCGCACAGCACTTCCCGACCCGCGCTGCGCTCTTCGCCGCCGCGTCGTCGAGCTATCACGCCCGCCCGTCGCCGGCCGAACCGACGCCGAGCGGCTCGCCGGCCGCCCGCCTCGCGGCGCTGGTCGCGCAGCGCGGCGACGAGCTCGAGCGATCGCGCCCGGTTCGCGCGTCGGCCGCCCGCTTCGCCGACCAGTTCGAGGTGGTCGCCGCCGCCGTCGCGGAGAGCGCCGAGCGCCGCCGCGGTGTGGTCGCGCGTGTGTTCGCCGCGGAGACCGCTCACGATCGCGAGCTGCTCGAGCTGCTCGATCTCGTCCTCGGCGGACGCGTGTGGGATGCCCTGCGCGAGCGCGGCATCCCGCACACTCGCGCCCGCGCTCTCGTCGAGCGGCTCGCCCGCGCGCTGCTCGGTGTATCCTGATCGACATGGGGACATCCACGTGGCTGGTGGCGACGTCCTGCGCGTGCGCGTGCGCGTGCCTGGCGGCGGCGTGCGGCAAGGACACCGGCATCGTGCTCGAGATCTCGATGTCCTCGGAGCTCGAGGCCGCGCTCGACGAGTCCGGCGAGGACTTCGAGACGCTGCGCATCTGGGTCGGCCACGCCACCGAGGACCCCGCCTACTTCGCGGGCGCCTCCGACGCGTACTTCTCGGACGGCATGACGCGCGCCGACCTCGGCGAGCCGTTCCGCTACCTGCTCGAGCCGACCAGCGACGACCTCTCGGCGATCGGCGAGATGGTGTTCGCGGCCGCGGTCGGTGACGATCCCGACGACGCGCGCCTGCCGTTCCGGCTCGCCGGCTTCGCCGTCGCCGACGACCCGATGGACTTCCACGACGGCGAGATCCGCGTCGTGCCGATGACGCTGCGGCCGCCCGACGGCGCGCGCGGCACCATCGACGACGGCTGCATCGTCTGGGACATGGACACGCAGACGCCGTCGCGCATCACGCCGGCCGACGACGTGGACTGCGACGGCGCCGTGGGGACCGCCGACTGCGACGATCACGATCCGTCGCGCAACAACCTCGACTCCGACGGCGACTCGTTCTCGAGCTGCGAGGGCGACTGCATGGACGACCCCGACTTCCGTGCGCCGTGGCTCGACCCGGCGACGGTGAACCCGGGCGCGCCCGACGACGAGTCGTCGCTCTCCGTGTGCGATCACGTCGACAACGACTGCGACGGCTTCTGCCAGGATGCCGAGGCCGATCGCGACGGCAGCGGCTCGACGTCGTGTGGCGCCGCGGTCGCCGAGGCGGGCGTGTGCGACGTGCTCCCCGCCGACTGCGACGAGAGCATGGCCGGGCAGCAGGTGGGGCAAGCCATCGGCGAGGCGTGCAACGGCCGCGACGACGCGTGCGACGGCTTCCTCGCGCCGGCGATCCCTTGCATCATCCCGGACCAGCCGGGCAAGTGTTACTTCGGCGTGGTGCAGTGCGACGAGCTGCAGGGCGACTTCGTCGGCCAGGGTGGCGAGCTCGAGTGCAAGCCGCTGCCGAGCTCGTTCAGCCAGTCGCCGGCGCCGCCGATCCTGTGTGGCACGGTGCCGGACGAGTCGTGCCTCGAGAGCACGAATCCCGTCGGATGTCCGACGGGGAACGGCTTCGGCCGCATCGACTGCACCGTCGGTCTGACGGGTGATGCGGCGTGTCCGCCCAGCCGCACCCCGCTCCTGTTCCCGGGCATGACGCTGCCGCAGCAGTGCGGATGGGCCGTCGTCGGTGGCACGCAGCAGGCGGAGTGGGAGGTCGGCTTCGTCGATGCGAACACGAGCGGCAACCTGACGCCGATGCCGACCAACGGGACGTGCACGCCGCACCTCGTGGCGCGGCCGCGCTCGCGGTTCCCGACGCCGCGCACGGTGCTGGTGCTGCTGATCTCACCGCAGAATCCGATGTTCGGCGCGCGCCCGTTGTTCGTGCACCTGGATGCGGAGCCGAACGCGGGCGCGTGCAGCCCCGACCTGACGTGCACGCCGACCGCGGGCGGCTGACGGCGAGGATCGGCCGAGCGAATGTGATCGAGCAAGCGCGCTTCAGGCGAGCGCGGCGGCCGCGGACGCGATGAGCGGCAGCGCCATGGCGGCGCCGGCGCCCTCGCCGTGGCCGAGACCGGCGGCGACGAGCGGCGTGAGGCCGAGCGAGCGACGCGCGGCGGCGGCGGCGGCGCCACCGCCCGCGTGTGACGCGCAGACGTAGCCGGTGGCGTTCGGCGCGAGGCGCGCGGCGACGAGGGCCGCCGCCGTGGTGACCGCGCCGTCGACGAGGATGGCGACGTGCATCGCGGCGGCCGCGAGGATCACGCCGGCGAGCACCGCGATGTCGCGGCCTCCGACGGCAGCGAGCACCGCGGCAGGCGTGGCCCCGGGCGTGAGCTGCGCGAGCCCGGCCGCGACCTGTGCGCGCAGATCCGACGGCGCGAGCTCGGCGTCACCGCCGGTGAGCGCGGCGATGACGGCGGCGGCGGCGGCGTCGCCACCGAGGCCGAGCGCGCCGAGCGCGAGCACGTCGAGGCGATCCTCGGTGAGCGCGGTGGCGAGCGCGACGCCGGCGTCGAGCGCCATGCCGACGTCGACGACGGAGAGCGCGGCGCCGGAGGCGAGATCGTCGGAACCCCGGCCGGGCGAGAGGCCGAGCGCGGCGCGCGGCAGGTGCGCGGGTTCGCTGATGCCGGCGTCGACGAGGAGCAGGCTCGCGCCCGCGGTGCGCGCGATCTTGCACAGCGCGGCGTCGCCGCCGTCGAGCGCGGCGAGCGCGATCACCGTGGGATGGTTGGCGCCGAGCGAGATGCCGGGATCGGCGACGCCATGATCGGCGGCGACGACGAGCACGATCTTGCGATCGGCGGTCGGACGCGGCGCGTGACGTGCACCGGCGAGCCAGCCGGCGAGCTCCCCGCCGCGCGCGCGTGCGTCGGCGGCCATCGCCTCGGACGGCGGCAGGATCGACGCGATGACGTGGTCGAGCGCGGCGCTCATGCTCGCGCCTTCACGATCGCCACAGGTCCGCGTGTTTCTTGCCGCGCACGAGCAACACGAGGAAGAAGGGCCCGCCGCCGAGCGCCGTGATGATGCCGACCGGGAACTGACCGAGCATGCGGGCGAGAGTGTCGCACGCGCCGACCAGCGCCGCGCCCATCAGCATCGACGCCGGCAGCAGCGCCCGGTGATCGGGGCCGACGATGGCGCGCATCGCGTGCGGCACGATGAGCCCGACGAAGCCGACCGGGCCGGCGACGGCGATGCTCGCGCCGACGAGGAGCGACGCCGCGCCGAACGAGAGGGTCTGCGTGCGATCGGGATCGACGCCGACCGACGCGGCGGACTCGGGGCCGGCGGCCATCGCGTTGAGCGCGCGTCCTTGCCACAGCAAGACCAGCGCGCCGAGCCCGACCGCCGGTGCGGCTCGCTCGACCGTCGCGTACGTCGTCCACTCGAGGCCGCCCATCATCCAGCGCAGCATGCGGCTGACGTCGGAGAACGACGAGGTGTACTGGATCGCCATCGACGCCGCGGAGCAGAACATCGACACCGTGACGCCGGCCAGGATGAGGGTCGCAGGCGGCAGCGCGTCGCCGACGCGCGCGAGCCGCCACACGATCGCGACCGCGACGATCGCGCCGAGCACGGCGGCCGCGCCGACACCGGCCGCGCCGAGCGGCGACGCGAGACCGACGCGGATCGCGATGACCGCGAAGAGCGACGCGCCCGACGAGACGCCGAGCGTGAACGGCTCGGCGAGCGGATTGCGCAGCACCGCCTGGAACGCGCAGCCGGCGCCGGCGAGCGCGGCGCCGCAGAGGAGCGCGGCGAACGTGCGCGGCAACCGCACGTTCCAGTAGATCGTCGAGTCGATGTGGTCGCTCCAGATCGCGGCCGGCGACATGAGCTCCATGCGGCCATTGGGCGTGACCACGCCGACCAGCGGCGTGAGCAGCGCCACCAGCGCGCAGATGACCGTGCATCCGACGAGCACGCTGGTGAGACGCGCGGGCGTGAGGCGCGCGTTGCCGGCGAGGAAGCTCGCGATCACCGGGCCACCAGGTAGCGGCCGCCGCCGGGCAGGTCGCCGACGTGGAGCGCGCAGCCGAACGCGGCGGTGACGGCAGGCGATGCGAACGCCGCGGCGGGCGGCGCGTCGACGACGACCTTGCCGCCCGCGAGCACGACCACGCGATCGGCGAGGCGCGCGGCGAGATCCAGATCGTGCGTGACCACGACGACGGCGGCGCCTCGCTCGCGCTCGCCGGCGAGCGCGCTCATCACGGCGATGGCGTGCGCCGGGTCGAGCCCGGCGGTCGGCTCGTCGAGGAGGAGGCGCGCCGCGCCCTGACAGAGCGCCTGCGCGACGAGGATGCGGCGGCGCTCGCCGCCCGAGAGCGTGTCGAAGCGGCGGTCGGCCAGCGCCTCGACATCGCAGCGCGCCATCGCGGCGAGCGCGACCTTCACGTCGGCGGGTCCCTCGAGCCCTGGTCCGCGGTGATGCGCGTAGCGCCCGAACAGCACGATCTCGAGCGCGGTGAACGGAAAGGCGAGCTCGTACCGCTGCGGCAAGTAGGCGAGGGTGCGCGCGAGGTCGCGCCGCGGCGTCGTCGCGGGATCCTTGCCGTCGACACGGACGGAGCCGCGCGTCGGCCGGATCAGCCCGCCGATCACGCGGGCGAGCGTCGTCTTGCCGGCGCCGTTGGGCCCGACGACGGCGACGAGCTCGCCGGGAGCGGCGCGGAAGGACACACCGTCGAGGACGGGAGCGGTTGGCGAATAGCCGCAGCCGACGTCGGCGAGGACGATCACGGAGGCGTTGGTAGCACGGCGGCGCGATGGGGCGCGGCGATGCGGTGTGCTGCTGCTCGTTGGAATGGCGGGAATCGACGGGCAATGAGCCGGTTGGGCTCTCTGTTCGTCAAGGAATCAGGTCAACGTCAACGTCAACGGTGGGGTTGAGGTTGAGGTTCAGGTCAAGGTCAAGGTTGGGGTCAAGGTCAAGGTCAAGGTCGAGGTCGAGGTCGAGGTCGAGGTCAACGGCGAGCGCCTGCGACGCCCCTGCGTAGGCGGGGTCTCGGGCTCGGAGGCCGCGGTGAGGTCGTGTCTGAACCGTTCCGGCGGGCTCGTGCGTGGATCTGGACGTGGCACGCCTGCGCCCGAGCGGATCGATCGCGGCCAGCCTCGCGCTGCACGCGCTGCTGGCCGGCATCGTCGCGCTTGCCGTGATGTGCCGCGGAAATCACGGCACCGCGCGGCATCAGCCTCGCCTCGTGCTGATCGACGTCGCCGGCACGGGGCTCGCTCGCGTGGAGACGGCGAAGGTGACGGAGGTGGCGACCGAGACTGCGGGCGGCGGCGGCGGCGCACGAACGTCAGCCGGCAGTGCGCCCGCGCGTCGCGCAGAACTGCGTAAGACGTCCGCATCCGCATCGCCGCCCGCATCCGCATCCGCATCCGCATCCGCATCCGCATCCGCATCCGCATCCGCATCGCCGCCCGCATCCGAAACCGAAACCGAAACCGAAACCGAAGCCGAAACCGAAGCCGGATCCGAATCTGGATCCGGATCCGGCTCCGGGTCTGCTTCTGCGTCCGCCTCTGACTCTGACTCTGACTCTGGCTCTGGCTCTGGCTCTGGCTCTGGTTCTGGCTCTGGCCCTGGCTCTGGTTCTGGCTCTGGTTCTGGTTCTGACTCTGCCCACGCTGCGCGATTCTCGAAGAGCGGAACGGGCACGGGCACGGGCACGGGCAGAGGCAGAGGCAGAGGCGCGGGTTCCGGCTCTGGCGCCGGCTCTGGCGCCGGCGTCGGCTCCGCCGGCGGCGCTCCACACATCTCCGCCCTCCCGCCCAGACCGGCCTCCAAGGCCCGCAAGGCACGCCTCATCTGGCCGAAGCGACAGGGCGAGCCCGAAGCGGGCCGCCTCTTCACGTGCCTGCTCACCGTCGACGATGAAGGCTTCGTCGTCGGCGTGAAGCTCCTCGCGGGTCCGGGCTCCGGTCCGAACGGGCGACGGGCCGAGCGCGCCGCCGACGCGGTCTGGCGCTTCCGCTACGACCCCGCGCGCGACGATGCTGGCCACCCGATCGCGTCCAAGGTCGAGCAGCCGTTCGTGTTGCTCGACTGACCTAGCGCGGCTTCGGGCCGAACAGCATGCCGCCCGATCGCACCGCGAAGATGCACGCCTCGTCGCCCTCGATCACGAAGTCGTGCTCCACCGACTCGTCGACGACCAGCAGATCACCAGGGCCGAGATCGCGGCCATCGGCCATGTGCGCGCCGCCGTGCAGCACCAGCGAGCGCTCCTCGCCGGCGTGGTGATGCCACGGGAACGTCGTGCCAGCCGCGACGCGTACGAACGCGCACTGCGCCTGGGCCGGGTTGTTGCTGCCGCTCACGCGAATGCAATCGATGCCGGGCATGAGCGGTCGCCACGCCGCGGCGTCGTCGACCGTCGCGAGCATCGCGCGCGCGCCGTCCGCCGTGACGGCGAACAGCTCCGCGAGCTGCGCGACGAAGCGCTCGAACCGCGAGCCGCCCGCGTCGATCGACGCCAGCAAGCGCTCGCGCACACCCGCCGCCGGCGCCACGGCCGGTGCGGCCGCACCGAACGCGGCGATCGCATCGCGCCACCGGTCGAGCTCGCTCGTCAGCCCGGGATTCGCGGCCAGCGCACGTTCCACCTCCGCCGACTCGTTCGCGTCGAGCGCCCCCATCGCGTACAGCGGCAGGAGCTCGAGGATCTGAGCGGGTGAAGAGGACGACGACGACGACATGGCGGGGCACCGAAGACGAGGCTCGAGTGGTTGCTGCAGGATACGACGCACGTATCCCTCCGGATCACTCGGATCGGACTCCGACCGCGGCATTTTTCGTTCGCGAATTCGCGCGCTTGCGGCACGCTGCCGGTACCTCGTGGGTAGCACGTTGGTGTCCTGCCAACAGATTGGCAGAAGCGACACGATAATGGCGGGACCCGATAGGCTCACCGCATGACTTCGCTGTTGCGCACGCGTCCGGGGTTCCGGCGGCTCTGGGCCGCCGGCGCGGTCTCGCTCGCGGGCGACTGGCTCAGCTTCGTGGCCGTCAGCGCGCTCGCCCTCGAGTCGGGCGGCGGCGCGTTCGCGCTCGCGCTCGTGTTCGCCGCGCACGCGCTCCCTGCCGCGTTCCTCGCCCCGCTCGCCGGCGCGCTCGTCGATCGCCTCGATCGTCGCCGCGTGCTCGTCGCCGCGGACTTCATCGCGAGCGTCATCACCGCCGCGATGGCGGGCGCGGCCGTGCTCGGCTGGATCGGCGTGGTGCAGATCCTGCTCCTCGCGCGCAGCGCCGTCTCCGCGATCGTTCCGCCCGGCGAGACCGCCGCGCTCCGCCGCGTCGTGGAGCCGGGCGAGCTCGGCCGCGCCAACGCGATCCTCGCCGCGACGTGGAGCGTCGCCTACGTCGCGGGCATGTCGCTCGGCGGCGTCGCCGTGCTGCTCGGTCCCGCGATCGCGCTCGGGCTCGACGCGGTCTCGTTCCTCGGCGCGGCCGCGCTGCACGCCACGCTGCCACCGATGCCCGCGCCGGCCGGCGCAGCCCCGGCCTCCGCGCTCGCGATCGTGCGCGACACGCCGCGCGACACCGCGCACGCGCTCCGCGTCGCCGCCCGTCGTCGCGCGCTCCTCGCCGCCGTGCTCGGGAAGACGCCGATCGCGCTCGCCGGCGGCGCCGGCTGGCTCGCCCTCAACCTCCTCGGCGCCGAGCTCCAGCCGTTCGGCGCGGCCGCGCTCTCGTTCGGCGTCTTGCAGGCGGTGCGCGGCGCAGGCACCGGCATCGGCCCCGCGATCGCCACGCGCCTCGAGCGCGCCGGCGTCGCCGAGCACACGCTGCAGTGGATCGCGCGGCTCACCATGCTCGCGGCGGTGCTCGCGCTCGCCGTCGCGCGCACGCCGATCGCGCTGGTCGCCGCCGCGCTGGTCTGGGGCATGGGCACCGGCAGCAACTGGGTGCTCTCGCACACCGCGCTCCAGCGCGAATCTCCCGACGAGGTCATCGGCCGCCTCTCGGCGTTCGACGAGCTGCTCGTGACCGTCGCGATGGTGTCCGGCGCCTTTGCCGGTGCCACCGCCGTCGCGCTGTCCGGCATCGGGGCGGCGGCGATCGTCGGCGTCGTGCTCGGCGCGCTCGGCATCGCCGCGGCCGCCGCGATCGTCGCGGCGGTTCCTGCCTCAGTCGATGAGGGGGAGCGACCCGAGGAGGTCGTTCTTCGCGAGCGCGACGCCGTTGTGCCGCAGGATCTCGTACGCGGTGGTGATGTGGAAGTGGAAGTTGGGTAGGACGAAGTGATCGAGGTAGTCGCCGCCGCGTAGCGCCTTGCCCTGCATCCACTGGTGCGCACACCGGCGCTCCTCGGCGCCATTGAAGTCCTCCTTCGAGAACGTCGCCATGTAGTCCAGCACCGTGCGGATGCGCGCGCGACAGTCGGCGAGCGTGACCTCCGTGTCGGGATGCGACGGCGGCTCCTTGCCGGTCATCTTCGCGCACGCGTACTTCGCGGTGTCGCACGCGCCCTGGATCTGTCCCTTGAGCCCCCATTGATCGGGCGCGAGGCGCGCGTCGACGAGCACCTGCACGTCGAACTTCTTGGCCTCTGCGAGCGCGACGCCCTTGTCGAGCCACTTCTCGAGGTTGCCGAGGAACTTGCTGAAGATCGGAACGGTCGCGTCGTACAGGTTCATGGCGCGCATCGTACCCGCAGCGGTTAGTATCCGGCGCCGTTGTACGACGATCTCGACACCGTGACGCGGGACGCCGCGCCGCCGTCACTCCCGCCTTCGCCGCCGCCCGTGATCGCGGTGAAGGGGCCGAGCACGGCCGACGACGTGCTCGATCTCGACGAGGCGCGCCGCACCCTCATCTTCGGTGGCTTCCTGCTGCTCCTGATCGTCGCCGTGACGGCCGGGCTCTTCATCGTCGGCGGTGATCGCACGGCCCGCTGGATCCACATCGGTGGCCTCGCCACCGTCGCGGTCACCGCGCTGTGGTTCCGCATCGTGGCGCGCGACCCCGCGTCGTATCGCGCGTGGCACAACGTCGTGCTCGGTCACGCATGCGTGGTGGCGATCACCACGGGCTTCTACTTCTGGGGGCCGTTCTCGGCCGCGCTCCTCATCATCCCGTTCGGCGCGTTCATCTTCTCGGCGAGCCGCAACCTCGGGGGCGCGCTCTCCGTGACGGTGCACCTCGTGGTCATGCACGTCGGGCTCAGCGTGGCCTTCCTCACGGGCGCGGTCGACGACCACACCGTCGTCTCGGCCTCGCACCTGCCGCGTTCCACTCAGGTCGTCATCCTCGTCCTCATCAACGCGCTCTTCCTCGCGACGTTCGTGGTGGCGCGCCAGCTGCGCGCCTCGTCACGGGCCGCCATCGAGCAGCTCGATCGCGCGCTGCGTGCTCTCGGGCAGCGCGAGGCGCAGCTCGCCGAGGCGCGGCGCGATCTGCGCGACGCCGTGATCGGCGGCGGTCGCGGTCGCTTCTCGAATCACGTGGTCGGTGGCTATCGCCTCGGGGCGCTGCGCGGCCGCGGCGGCATGGGCGAGGTGTACGAGGCCGAGCGCGAGGACGGCTCCGCCCCGGGCCAGCGCTTCGCCGTGAAGCTGCTGCACCCGCATCTCCTCTCCGATCCGTCGGCATACGAGCGCTTCGCGCGCGAGGCGCGGAGCGCGGCCGCGCTCGATTCGCCGCACGTGGTGCGCGTCGTCGACGTCTCCCCCGACGCCGCCGCGATGCCGTTCCTCGCCATGGAGCTGCTCGAGGGCCACGACCTCGCGATGATCCTGCGCGAGCGTCCGACGTTGCCGCCGGCCGAGGTGGCCACGCTGCTCCGCCAGATCGGCGCGGGGCTCGAGGCCGCGCACGCCGCCGGCATCGTGCACCGCGATCTCAAGCCGCAGAACGTGTTCGCGGCGCGCACCGGTCGGGCCGACGACGACGTGACGTGGAAGATCCTCGACTTCGGCGTCTCGAAGCTCGCCACCGGCGAGGGCTCGCTGTCGATCGGCCACGCCGTCGGGACGCCGTCATACATGTCACCGGAGCAGGCGCGCGGCGACGCGATCGATCACCGCAGCGATCTCTACTCGCTCGGCGTGATCGCCTATCGCGCCCTCACCGGGCGCCCCGCGGTCGCGTCGGCCGAGGTCATGACGATGCTGCACGACGTGTGTCACCGCATGCCGCCGCAGCCGAGCGCGGTGGCCGATCTGGCGGGTGCGATCGACGACGTGCTCTTGATCGCGCTGGCCAAGGCGCCGGGTGAACGCTTCGCGAGCGGGCGCGAGCTCGCCGACGCGCTCGCGGCGGCCGCGCACGACAAGCTGTCGCTCGACCTCCAGCTGCGCGCGGCGGCGGTTGCGAAGTCCTGGAACTGGGCACGCGTCCGCGACCAGAAGTAAGATCCCGGTATGGCGGCGAAGCCATCCAAGGTCGCGCTACGCGCCGAGCTGATCGCGCAGCTCGAGAGCGCGCTCGCGGCCGCGTCGGCCGCGCACGCCGCGACGGTCGCGGGCGCGACCGACCCCGAGGCCAAGCAGGAGAGCGACAAGGACACGCGCGCGATCGAGCAGCAGTACCTGGCGCGCGGGCAAGCGCAGCGCGTGGTCGAGCTGCAGGACGCGCTCGCCGAGCTCGCGAACTGGAGCCCGCGCCGCTTCGGCGAGGACGACGCGGTCGCGCTCGGTGCGCTCGTGACGATCGACGAGGACGACGACGAGCGCATGGTCTTCGTGGCGCCGGTGGGCGGAGGTAACCAGCTCGCCGGTGGTGTGCAGGTGGTCACACCACGCTCTCCGCTCGGCGCCCTCCTGCTCGGCAAGCAGACCGGCGACGAGGTCGAGCTCAAGTCAGGCGCTCGCGCGCGTACCCTCGAGATCGTCGCGGTCACGTGAGCGCACATCTGCGCTCACGCGCCGACAGGTGGCTGCAACTTTTTCAGTCGGGATGACACGAACGTGGATGGAGGGTCCTCCCATGACCACACGCCTCTTCTTTGCTTGTGCGCTGACATGTGCGCTGACGGTTTCTCTTCTCGGCTGCGGCGGTGACGACAACGGCGGCGGCGGCGACGACGGTGACGCGGCGATCGACGACGACGCCGACACCACGACCACCGACGCGATGGACGCCGACGGCATCATCGTCGGTGGTGACGGCGGGCCCTGGGAGTGCCACGTCGTCTCGTGCAACAACCACGTCCTGCAGTGCGGCGACTGCGTCGACAACGACGGCGACGGCGAGATCGACTCGCACGATCGCGAGTGCCTCGGCCCGTGCGACAACACCGAAGGTCCCGCGCTCGAGCCCGACGTCGGCGGTCTCGGCGCGAACTCGTGCCAGATGGACTGCTTCTTCGACTTCGGCACCGGCCAGGGCAACGACAACTGTCAGTGGGACCACCGCTGCGATCCCGAGGTGCCCGAGGACATCTGCCCGTTCGATCAGAACCGCGTCGGCAGCAACGACTGTCCGGCGACGCAGGATCCGCTGTGCGCGTCGTTCTGCGGTCCGCTCACGCCCAACGGCTGCGACTGCTTCGGCTGCTGCTCGATGGCGAACGCCGGCCCGGGCGGCGTGGGCGAGCGGTACGTCTACATCGGCGCGCTCGACAACAACAACAACGGCACCTGCACGTTCGCCGACATCGCCGACGAGACCAAGTGTCCGACCTGCACGCCCGTCGCCGGGTGCCTCAACACGTGCGGCACGTGCGAGGTCTGCATCGGCCACCCGCCGCCCGGCCCCGAGTGCAACCCGACCGAGCAGTGCCCGACCGGTATTCAGCCCTGCGGTCTCGCGGGTCAGGACGAGTGTCCGGCGAACGCGTTCTGCATCTCGGGCTGCTGCCAGGCGGCGATCCCGTAGCGTAGTCTCCGCCGGTGGCAGTACCCGACGATCGCTGGATCATCCTGCGCGGACTCACGCGCGAGGTCGCGCACTGGGGCGAGTTCGCGACGACGCTGCGGTCGACGCTGCGGAACGCGGACGTCGTGCCGGTCGAGCTTCCCGGTGCGGGCGCGCTGCGCGACAAGCCGTGGCCCGGCGACGTCGCGGCCGCGATGGAGGACGTGCGCGCGCGCGCCGGTCGCGCGCCGGCGGGTACGCGCACGTTCGTGTTCGGCATGTCGCTGGGCGGGATGCTCACCATGGAATGGGCCGCGCGCCATCCCGGCGAGCTCGCCGGCATCGTCGTCGGCGCGTCGAGCGCGCGCGATCTGTCGCGGCCGTGGCAGCGCATGAAGCCGGCGGCGTTGCCCGCCGTGCTCGGGGCGCGCGTGCGCAAGGACGTCGCCGCGCGCGAGGCCGCCATCGTGCGCACCGTGACCAACCGCGCCGATCGCTGGCCCGACGTGAGCGCGCGCTGGTGCGAGATCGCGCGCGAGCGTCCCATCAGCGGCGCCGCAGCTCGCGGCCAGCTGCTCGCCGCCATGCGCTGGTCGGCGCCGCGATCCATCACGGTGCCTTCACTCTTCATCGTCGGCACCACCGACAAGCTCGTCGATGCGTCGTGCTCGCGCTCGCTCGCTCAGCGCTACGCTGCGCCGCTCCTCGAGCATCCGACGGCAGGTCACGACCTCTCGACCGACGAGCCGGAATGGCTCTCAGCCCAGATCGCGCAATGGCGCGACTCTCTGGGCTGAGGTCCGAGGTCCGAGGCCCGAGGCCTCCTCTGAGACTGGCCTCGGCCAGTCTCAGAGGTTCACCATTCCTTCCAGGCGCTGACGGTTCGACGCGGCGAGCGTCGAGCCAGCGGCCGCGCCCTGCTCGTAAGCGGCGCGCGCGTGGTCGAGGCGGTCGAGGTTCTCGAGCGCCATGCCGAGGTTGTTCCACATGTACGACTCGACCTCCTCGCCGTCGACGGCGTTCTCGAGCGCGGCGACCGCGTCCTCCCAGCGCTCGAGCAGGATGTACGTGTGGCCGAGGTTGTTCCACGCGTGGCGGTTGTCCTCGTTGACCTCGATCGCGCGCTCGAACGACGCGATCGCGTCCTCGAGGCGCGCCATGCCGAGGTCGGCGCGGCCGAGCGTGTTCCACGCGGTGGACCAGTCGCTGCGCAGCTCGGTCGCCTTCTCGGCGTGCGGCTTGGCGCGTCCGGGCTCGCCGGCGGAGAGATAGAGGCGCGCCAGCTCGACGCGCGCGGTGGCGTTCTTCGGCCAGCGCGAGACGCCGGCGTGCAGCATCGCGATCGCGGCCTCGCGATCACCGTCCTTGTCGAGCGCGGCGGCTTGCTTCATCGCCTCGTCGATCGTGGCGGGCTCGGGCGCCGGCTTCGACACCGGCGGCTTCGCGATGACGGCGGCCGATCCGGCGTCGGGCGTCGGCGCCACCGGCCTGGCATCGACCGGGGGCGTCGCCGGCGGCGCGATCACCGCGGGCGGCGTCACGACCGGAGGCTTCACCTTCGGCTTCGAGGTCATCGAGCCCTTCGTCGGCTCGGTCGGCGCCGAACGTGGCGCCCCGTCACCGCACGCGCCGAGTCCGAGAGCGAGGATCAGCGCGGCGGCGAGTGAGTTACGGGAGAGAGGGGAGAACATGGCGGGGGCTCCGTTGGAGAGAGAGGTGGAGAGACGCTCCCTCTCTACAGCAGCCGCCGTGCCATCCCACATCGCCCCCCATGTGCGCGGATCCTGGCACTCCCGTCGACGATCGCGTCCCCGCCGACACGCGATCGTGTCCCGCGTAGGTCGGCCGGAGCCATCGCGGCTCAGTACAGCATGCGCGTCTTGAGGCTCGTCTCGAGCGCCGCCACGGCCTTCTTCACCTCGTGCGACAGGCTCTGATCGAGATCCATGACGAGGTAGCCGATCGCGGGATCGGTGGCGAGCATCTGGGAATGAATGTTCGCGCCGCGGTCCGAGATGATCGCGGTGATGTCGCGGATCACGCCGGGCACGTTGCGATGGACGTTGAGCACGCGGTGCGTGCCCTTCGCCTGCGGTAGCTCGAGCTGCGGGAAGTTCACGGCGCCGGTGGTAGCGCCCGTGTTCACGAACTTCACCAGCGAGCCGGCGACCTCGCGACCGATCGCCTCCTGCGCCTCCTCGGTCGAGCCGCCGATGTGCGGTGTGAGCACCACGTTGGGCAGGTTGCGAAGGACGGAGCCGAAGCCGTCGGAGTTGCTCTCCGGCTCCTCGGGATAGACGTCGACCGCCGCGCCGGCGAGGCGCTTGCGCTTGATCGCCTCGGCGAGCGCCTCGAGATCGACGACGGTGCCGCGGCTCGCGTTGAGCAGGTACGCGGTGGGCTTCATCTTCGACAGCTCGACGGCGCCGATCATGAGGCGCGTCTGCGGCGTCTCGGGCACGTGCAGCGTGACGAAGTCCGACGCCGCGAGCAGGTCGTCGAGGCCCGGCACCGAGCGGTTGTTGCCCATGGGCAGGCGCGCGCCGATGTCGAAGAAGATGACGTGCATGCCGACCATCTCGGCGAGCACGCCGACCTGCCGGCCGATGTGGCCGTAGCCGATGATGCCGAGCGTCTTGCCGCGGATCTCGTGGCAGTTGGTCGCGACCTTCTTCCACGTGCCGTCGTGCACCTCGCGCGAGCGGTCGAAGAGCTGGCGCGAGAGGATGACGGTCTCGGCGAGGATCATCTCCGCCACCGACCGCGTGTTCGAGAACGGCGCGTTGAACACCGGGACGCCGCGCGCGTTGGCATGCGCGAGATCGATCTGGTTGGTGCCGATGCAGAAGGCGCCGACCGAGAGCAGGCGTCGCGCCTCGTCGAGCACGCGCGGGGTCACGCGCGTCTTCGAGCGGATGCCGAGCACGTGCACGTCCTTCACCCGCTCGACCAGCTCGTCCTCCTTGAGCGCGCCCGAGACGCGCTCGATCTGGAAGCCCTCGCCGCCGAAC
This sequence comes from Kofleriaceae bacterium, assembly GCA_035525615.1. Classification (GTDB taxonomy): domain Bacteria; phylum Myxococcota_A; class Polyangia; order Haliangiales; family Haliangiaceae; genus UBA2376. The sequence continues at coordinate 54,992 of DATLEB010000067.1, forward strand.
AGCTCGTCGGCGCTGGCGTGGACGTTCTCGAGGAGAAGGACCTTGATCTCGTTCTTGGGGAAGGACGTCGGCGGCAGCACGGCGGGGCGACCGTACCGCACTGCAGGCAGTGGGGGAGCTTCACTTCAGGCTAGGATTCCCGGGCCATGAAAGTACTGGTTTTGAACGCCGGCTCGACCTCGCTCAAGTACGACCTCTACGAGATGGATACCGAGGCCAGCCTCGCGCGCGGCAACATCTCGCTCAAAGACGTGGACGTCGCCGGCGCGTTGCTCCGGATCCTGAACGAGGTGCCGCGCCCCGATGCGGTCGGTCATCGCGTCGTGCACGGCGGCGAGCGCCTGGTGCAGCCGGTGCGCGTCGACGCCGCGACCGAGGCCATCATCGACGAGTGCGCGGTGTTCGCGCCGCTGCACAACCCGGCCAACCTCGCCGGCATCCGCGCGGCGCGCGCGGTGTTCGACGTGCCGCAGGTCGCCGTGTTCGACACCGCGTTCCACGCGCAGATGCCCGAGCACGCGTACCTCTACGGCGTGCCGTACGACCTGTACGCCAAGCAGGGCATCCGTCGCTACGGCTTCCACGGCCCGAGCCACCAGTACATGGCGGCGTGCGCCGCCGAGCACCTCGGCACGAGCGTGACGCGCCTGCGCCTCGTCACCTGCCATCTCGGCGGCGGCGCGAGCATCGCGGCGATCGATCGCGGCGTCTCCGTCGACACGTCGATGGGCATGACGCCGCTCGAGGGGCTGCTCATGGGCACGCGCTCCGGCGATCTCGATCCCGCGATCCCGCTCCAGCTCGCGCGTGCCGGCCACACCACCGCCGAGATCGACGAGCTGCTCAACCGGCGCTCCGGCCTCGCCGGCGTGTCGGGCATCAGCTCCGACTTCCGCGAGGTGCAGCTCGCCGCGGACAAGGGCGACGTGCGCGCGCGCCTCGCCATCGACCTCTTCATCCACCGCGTGCGCAAGTACGTCGGCGCGTACGCCGCGCAGCTCGGCGGCGTCGACGCCATCGTGTTCAGCGGCGGCATCGGCGAGAACGCGGCCGTCGTGCGCGCCCGCGTGTGCGAGCCGCTCGGCTTCATGGGCATCTCGCTCGACGGCGATCGCAACGCGAACGCGCGCGCCGCCGAGGAGGGCGGCGTCCTCGACGTCGCCGAGCGCCACGCCCGCACGCGCGTGCTCGTGGTGCGCACCGACGAGGAGCGCATGATCGCGCGCGAGGTGATGCGCTGCCTGGTCGGCCCGACCGCGGCGATGCGCAGCGTCCGCGCGCGGCCCATCCCCGTCGGTGTCTCGGTCCGCCACGTCCACCTCTCGCGCGCCGATTGCGACGCGCTCTTCGGCCATGGCTACGAGCTCTCGCGCCGGCGCGACGTCACGCAGCCCGGCCAGTACGTCACCCGCGAGACCGTCGATCTCATCGGCCCGCGCGGCGAGCTCACCGGCATCGCGATCATCAATCCGCTGCGCAAGGAGACGCAGGTCGAGCTGGCCAAGACCGACGCCTTCCGCCTGGGCATCGAGCCGCCGCTGCGCGAATCGGGGCAGCTCGACGGCACGCCCGGCGTCACGCTTCGCGGTCCCGCCGGCGAGGTCGCGATCTCGAAGGGTGTGATCCTCGCGCACCGCCACGTCCACATGAGCCCCGACGAGGCCAAGGCCTTCGGCGTGACCGACAAGGCCATGATCAAGGTCCGCGTCGAGGGCGACCGCGAGATGACGATGGGCGACGTCATCGTGCGCGTGCGCCATGACTTCGCGCTCGACATGCACATCGACACCGACGAGGCCAACGCCGCGGGCCTTGGCAACGATTCGGTGGTTGCGTTCGACGGTGTGCAGTCGACCTGAGCGAATCGCGGCTCCCGGAGCCGGATCCGGAGCCAGAGCACAGAGCAGAGCGGGGATCCGGTGATTCGATCGGGCGGCGGAGGAGACCCCGCGCCCGGTGGTGACGAGGGGCCGGGCTGTCGGGGCGCCCCTGCCGCTCGCGCTCGGTCGACGCCGCGGCGTCGCGCGGCGTCGTGCTCGGTGCGGGGACAGGGGATCGATCGACCCGGATGCCTTCAGCGCGGGGCGTCTCAAACGAGCGCTCGAGCAGGGACGCCCCTCGGCCCGGCGACCCTCGCCACCACCTCTCAGCCTCCACCAGCGGTCAAGTCAGCGACCTCGCGCCCGGACGCGACGTGAGCGAAATGCGTCGTCCTTTCCGCCGTGCTCGAGTTGGCTGGCGTAGTCGACGGTCCGACCCGAGGACGACGCGGAAACAGACGCGGAAAC
>DATLEB010000076.1:0-47814 GCA_035525615.1 Kofleriaceae bacterium
GCGAAGGCGCGGCGCGCGGTCTCGTCGAGCTCGGCGGTGAGCCCGAGGTCGAGGATGATCACCTTGCCGGTGTCGTCGACGAGGATGTTGCCGGGATGGAGATCGGCGTGGACGAAGCCGTCGGCGAAGACCATCTGGAGCAGCGTGCGGAAGCCGATCTTCGCGAGCCGCGTGGCGTCGGCCTTGGCGCGGGCCGGCGCGTCGAGCACCTTCACGCCGCGCACGAAGCTCATCGTGAGGATGCCCTTGGTGCACAGCTCGGGGTGGAGCACCGGGAAGCCGACGTCGGCGTCGCTCGCGAAGTGCTGCGTGAAGCGGCGATTGTTGTCGGCCTCGATGCGCAGGTCGATCTGCGCTCGGATCGCGCGGCCGAACTCGTCGACGCTCTCGACCGGCGCGAACAGGCGCGCGGTGGGCCACAGCGCGATGACGCGCGCGAAGAAGCGCATCACGGAGAGATCGAAGCGCACCAGCTCGTCGAGGCCGGGGCGGCGCACCTTCACCGCCACCTCCTCGCCGGAGCGCAGCGTGGCGCGGTGGACCTGCGCGACCGACGCCGACGCGACCGGCGTGCGGTCGATGCTCGCGAAGATCTCGGCCGGCGGCTTGCCCAGCTCGGCCACGAACGTGCGCTCGACGTGGCGCCACGCGAACGCGCCGACGTTGTCCTGCAGCCGCGAGAGCGCCTTGATGATGTGCGGCGGCAGGAGATCGGGCCGGGTCGACATGATCTGGCCGACCTTCACGAAGGTCGCGCCCAGCGCGATCATGAACGCCGCCATGCGCGCCCCGAACCACGCCTGGCGCGCTGCCTTGCCCCGGAACGTGACGAGCAGGCCCAGCCATCCGCCGAACCAGATCACCCCGTAGACCAGGAAGAGCAGCCCGATCCAGAAGCCGCGGCCGACGAAACGGAGACTGCGCACGTCGTCTGCTCCGGGACACTACACCACCAGTGGCCTTGACCTGTGCCGCCGGTGGCGGTAGTAGAAGGCCCTCCCCAATTGGTGTGTAGCTCAGCGGGAGAGCACTACCTTGACACGGTAGGGGTCCACGGTTCAATCCCGTGCACACCAACGAGAATCAGACGGCGAGCTAGCTTCGGCTAGCTCGTTTCATTTGGTGGCGACCGGCGGCGGCGGGCTCCACGGCTCCGCCTTGAAGACATCACCCTTCTCGAGCTCGTCGAGCATCTGGGTCATGCGCTTGCGCTTGAGGTCGTTCAGCTTGGCCTCGTGGATCCACACGAGGTAGCCGTCCTGCTGGTACTTCGGACGGGCCTGGAAGGCGTCGGTCAGGTTGCGCGCCTCGAGCGCGCTCCGCACGAAGCCGGGCATCGGCGGGACGGGTGGGCCATAGCTCTTGCTCATCACGCGCTACGTAGCACGGTCACTGGACGGTGAGCGTGCCGGTGAAGCTGTGAAGGCTGCAGAAGTACGGATAGGTTCCGGCGACGGTGAACCGGAGGCACGTGACCTGCCCGGTGGGCGTGCCGAACTGTCCATCCCCGTTCGGAAGCGTTCCGGAAACCATGTTGTGCGAGGTTCCGTTCGGGTCGAAGCGGACGACGCCGTTGACGGAGATCGTGCCCGTGTTCGGCATGAATGCCGTGCCGCCCGAGTTGATGCCGATGGTCAGGTCCGGGTTGCCGGGGCACTGCACGACGTTCACCGTGCTCATCGCGTCGATGCGCGCATCGACGGGCGTGGCGTCGATGGCGTCGATCGTCGTCGCGTCGAGGTCGGGCGGTGCGTCGATCGACGCCGCATCGGTCGCGGCGTCGACCGACGGCGGCGGCCGGAACTCGTCGTCGGCGCACGCCGCGACGAACAGAACCGGAATCAAGACGAACCCAGCGATCTGCGCCATGGGGGCGACAATACCAGCGGCTCGCGCACATTTGAGGCACACGACCGGCTCGACCTGAGGTAGAACCGGCGCTCCCAAACTGACCTGAGGAACGAACTGATCACCATGCGAAAGACCGACGTCCTGCCATGAACGGCCGTCCGATGGGCCGAGACGACCGCCGCCGACCCCAGGGCGGCATGCGCATCAACCACCGTATCCGGGTTCCCGAGGTACGCGTCATCATGGACGAGGGCGATCAGCTCGGCGTCATGCAGACGCACGAGGCCATTCGCCTCGCCGAGGAGAAGGGCCTGGACCTGGTCGAGATCTCACCCCGCGCGTTTCCGCCGGTGTGCAAGATCATGGACTACGGCAAGTACAAGTACGAGCAGGCCAAGCAGACGCGTAAGGCCAAGAAGCACGCGTCGACGGTCGAGATCAAAGAGATCAAGTTCCGCCCCAAGACCGAGGGCCACGACATGGACTTCAAGGTGAAGCATGTCCGCCGCTTCCTCGAGGACGGCAACAAGGTCCGCCTGGCCGTCGTGTTCCGCGGCCGCGAGATCACGCACCCGCAGACGGGCATGAACGTGCTCAACCGCGTGGTCGAGGCGACCGGCGATCTCGCGACGGTGGAAGTGACGCCGAACATGGAAGGTCGGCGCATGATCATGATCATCGCGCCCAAGCCGAACGTGATCCGCAAGGCGCAGGAGGTCCGCAAGCAGGTGCTGGCGGCGCTCCAGGCCAAGAAGGATCAGGCCAAGGCGGCCGGCAAGCCGCCGCCCGTCGAGGAGGCGCCGTCCGACGAGCCGGACGAGGACGAGATCAACGCCGACGTCGACGACGACGACGACGAGAACGAGCCCGAGCCCGAGTCGGCGGGATAGCGCGCGCTTCCGCTCGTTCGAGCGGGAGCGCATGGCGCACGCCTGAAATCATTCGGTTTCAGGCGGCGCGCGGCTTGCAAAGCCTGTGTTCATGCAGGCCCGCTTCGTCATGGCTCCACCGCCCAGCGACGAGGCACAGTCGCGCGTCGAGCAGGAGCGCGCGGCCACGCGGCACGAGCTGGAGCGCCTACGCATCGAGCTCGCGCTCTCGCAGGCGCGCGTGAGCGAGGCGTGCCAGCAACGCGACCGCGCTCAGGCCGCGCTCGAGAAGGTCACCGGCTGCCTCGTCGAGTGCCAGGGGCAGCTCCAGGTCGCCGGCGAACGTGAGGAGCAGCAGCTGAAGGAGCTCAACGAGCTCCGCGTCCTCGTCGACGCGCATCAGGAGGAGACGCAGGCCGTGACCGAGGCCAGCGTCCAGGTGCAGGCCCTCTGCGACGAGCTCCGAGCGGAGAACGATCGCCTGCGCGCCGAGCTGGCCGAGCGGGATGCCGCGCCGGAACCCAAGCCGGAACGCCAGGTTGCGCGTCCGATGGCCCTGGTCAACGTCGCGCGTTGAGGGTAGAAGTCACGCGGGTTTGGCGGGGGCGATCGACAGCGAGCGTAGGCACTTGCAAAGACCCGCGTGGTCGTGCATAAACCGCCTTCCGCGCCATGCCCAAGGTCAAGACTCACTCCGGTGCCAAGAAGCGGTTCAAGAAGACCGCGACGGGCAAGTACAAGTACCAGAGCGTGTTCCGTCGGCACTTGCTCACCGGCCGCTCCAAGAAGCGCAAGCGTCAGCTGCGCAAGGGTGGCTACGTGGGTCCCGCGCAGCATCACCAGATCGCTGCGATGTTGCCGTACGGCACCTGATCCCAGAGAGAAACGGATAGAGGTTCGTCATGCCCCGCGCAAAACGAGGATTCAAGGCCCGCCGCCGCCGCAACCGCATCCTGAAGGCTGCGAAGGGCTTTCGCGGCAAGCGCTCCAGCTGCCACAGCGCCGCCAACGAGGCGGTCCAGCACGCGTGGATGCACATGTACCGCTCGCGCAAGGTTCGCAAGCGTGACTTCCGCGCGCTGTGGATCCAGCGCATCAACGCGGCGTCGCGTCTCGTCGGCAAGAGCTACTCGAAGCTGATGGGCGGCCTCAACAAGGCCGGCGTCGGTTTGAACCGCAAGATGCTCGCCGAGATCGCCGTCAGCGACCCGGCCGCGTTTCAGGCGATCGTGAGCGCGGCTCGCTGATCGGACTGACACCGACGATTGCGAGGCCGCCACCGAGCGGCCTTTTTCATTTTCGGATACTTCACTGTTCTCAGAGGCAATCACGATGACGACCTCCAGCGATCTCATCGCTCAGCTCGAGCGCCTCGGCGGCGAGTTCGCGGCCGCGATCGCGCCGCTGGTCGACGAGCAGTCGATCCGCGCCGCGCAGGCGCAGTTCCTCGGCAAGAAGGGCCAGGTCTCCGAGGTGATGAAGGAGCTCGGGCGGCTGCCGCCGGCCGAGCGTCCGCTCGTCGGACAGGCCGCGAACAAGGTGAAGGACACGATCGCGCAGGCGGTCGAGCTGCGGCTCGGCGCGCTGGTCGCGGCGAAGCGTGACGCCGATCTGGCGCGCACGATCGACGTGACCTTGCCGGCGCGGCCCGTCGGCGGCGGTCATCTCCACATCCTCACGCAGGTGCGGCTCGAGCTGGTCGGCATCTTCGCGGAGCTCGGCTTCGCGGTGGCGGAGGGGCCGCAGATCGACACCGACTGGAACACGTTCGAGGCGCTCGCGATCCCCAAGGATCACCCCGCGCGCGACATGCAGGACACGTTCTACATCGCCGACGAGCTGGTGCTGCGGACGCACACGTCGCCGGTGCAGATCCGCACGATGCTGGCGCACGAGCCGCCCATCCGCATCGTGGCGCCCGGCGTCGTCTATCGCCGCGACGATGACGCGACGCACTCGCCGATGTTCACGCAGATCGAGGGCCTCGTCGTCGACGAGGGCGTCCGCGTGAGCGACCTGAAGGGCGTGCTGCTGCACTTCGTCAACAGGTTCTTTTCGGTCCTCGGCGCGAAGCTCGGCGGCGGCCTCGACGTGCGCCTGCGCCCGTCGTACTTCCCGTTCGTCGAGCCCGGCGTCGAGATCGACATGTCGTGCGGCTTCTGCCGCGGCAGCGGCTGCCGGCTGTGCAAGGGCACGGGCTGGATCGAGATCGGCGGCGCCGGCATGGTCGACCCCGACGTCTTCGCCAACGTCGGGATCGACAGCGAGCGCTACACCGGCTTCGCGTTCGGCATGGGCATCGAGCGCATGGCGATGCTTCGCCACGGCGTCAACGACATCAAGCTCTACTACGAGGGAGATCTGCGCTTCCTCGATCAGTTCTAGTCGACGGTCTTCGAGAAGGAACGCGCCATGAAGGCAGTCTGGTCCTGGTTGCTCGAGCTCTGCGATCTGCCCAACGTCCCCACGGTGGAGGAGGGCGCGGCAGCGCTCACGGGTGGCGGCCTCGAGGTCGAGGGCATCACCGATCTGGGGCGCGGCTTCAGCGGCGTGGTCGTCGCCGAGGTGGTCGGCAAGCGTCCGCACCCGAACAGCGACAAGCTCACGCTCGTCGACGTGGTCGCGTCGCGCGGCGGCAGCGCGACCCAGGTCGTGTGCGGCGCGCCCAACGTGCCCGAGCCCGGGCGCAAGGTGCTGTGGGCGCCGCCGGGTGCGTCGTTGCCGGGCGGCATGACGCTGGCCGTGAAGGCGGTGAAGGGCATCGAGTCGCCGGGCATGCTGTGCTCCGAGACCGAGCTCGAGATCGGCGACGACGACAGCGGCATCATCGTGCTCGAGGCCGACGACGGCACCGCGCTGGGCGCGGCCGCACAGCAGGCGCTGGGCGTGAACGACTGGATGATCGAGGTGAACGCGCCCGCCAATCGCGGCGATTGCCTCGGGCACCTCGGCCTGGCGCGCGAGCTGTGCGCGCTCGTGGGCGGGCGGCTGGTGCCGCCGGCGGTCGAGACGGATCTCGACGCGCTCGCGGCCGATCTCGACGCGTCCGCGCTCGCCGCGGTGACGATCACCGATCCCGACGGCTGCCCGCGCTACCTGGCGCGCGTGATCGACGGGCTCACCGTGCGGCCCTCGCCGCGCCGGTTCGCACAGCGGCTGCGCGCCGTCGGCGTGCGTCCGATCTCCAACCTGGTCGACGTCACGAACTACGTGCTGTTCGAGATCGGTCAGCCGCTGCACGCGTTCGACTGGAACCACGTGCGCGGGGCGCGCATCGACGTGCGCCGCGCGCGCGCCGGCGAGACGATGAAGACCCTCGACGGGCAGGAGCGCGCGCTCGTCCCCGACGATCTGCTGATCTGCGACGGCGAGGGCCCGGTGGCGCTGGCCGGCGTGATGGGTGGCGCCGAGAGCGAGGTGTCGGCGTCGACGACGCGCGTGCTCCTCGAGAGCGCGAGCTTCCACCCCAAGTCGATCCGCCGCACCGCGCGGCGCTTCGCCTTGCCGTCGGAGGCGTCGCAGCGCTTCGAGCGCGGCGTCGACCCCGAGCTCGCGCCGCTCGCAGCCGCGCGCGCGTCGGTGCTGCTCGCCCGCCTGGGCGGCGGCCGGATCGCGCGTGGCGTCGTCGACGTGTACCCGCGCCCGGCCGTGCGCCCGCACGTGCCGCTGCGGCTGGCGCGCACGCGCGCGCTCATCGGCGCCGACATCTCGGCCGAGCAGGCGGAGTCGGCGCTGACCCGCCTCGGATGCGACGTCGAGCGCACCGGCGATGGCACGTGGACGGTGACGCCGCCGTCGGCGCGCGCCGATCTCACGCGCGAGGTCGACCTCATCGAGGACGTCCTGCGCGTCCACGGCTACGGCAACGTGCCGGCCACGGTGCCGGCGTTGCGCGCGGGCCCGACGCCGCTCGTCGACGACATCGCCGACCGTGCGCGCCACGCGCTGGCCGGGGCCGGGCTCGCCGAGGCGATCACGTACGGCTTCCAGAGCCGCGAGCGCGTCGCGGCGCTCGGGCTGCCTGCGGGTGATCGGCGCGCCCACCCGGTCGCGGTGCGCAACCCCATGAGCGCCGAGCAGGCGTTCATGCGCACGTCACTCCTGCCCAACCTCGTCGGCGCGATCGCGCGCAACGCGAGCTTCGGCATCAGCGACGCCGCCTTGTTCGAGGTCGGCGCCGTGTTCCTGCGCAAGGAGAGCGAGGCGCTCGAGGGCGAGCCGGCGCAGCTCCTCGACGAGCCGCTGCATGCCGCCGCGGTGCTCACCGGCACGCGCCCGGCGTGGCTGGGCGAGGCGCGGGCGTGGGACTACTTCGATGCGAAGGCGATGCTCGAGCACCTCCTGCGCTCGCTGGGTGCGCCCGCGCCGCGCTACGTCGCGGCCGCCGACATCCCGTACTTGCACCCCGGCGTCGCGGCGCGCGTCGTCGATGCGGACGGCAAGCTCCTCGGCGAGATCGGCGAGGTCCACCCGGCGATGCGCGAGAAGCTCGGTGTGGAGGCGCCGGTGTTCGCGTTCCAGCTCATGCTCGAGGCGCTGCCGCCCGCGTTGCCCAAGCAGATGCGCGCCGTTCCTCGCTTTCCGGCGAGCACGCGCGACGTGTCGCTGCTCCTCGACGCGGGCATCCCGGCCGCGCGCGTGGGTGACGTCATCGCGAGCGCCGCGCAGGCGCTGGTGGAGCAGGTGCGCCTCGCCGAGGAGTACCGCGACGCGGCCAAGCTGGGTGTCTCTCGCAAGAGCCAGCTCTGGTCGATCACGTACCGCGCCGCTGATCGCACGCTGACCGATGCCGAGGTCGACGCCGCGCACGAGGCGATCGTGGCGCGTCTCATCGCCGAGACGCCGGCCGAACGCCGCTGAGGCGACGCGGATTCGGATCGTCCAAGCGCGCGTGATCTCTGCACTTCTTGAGGGATCGCCGAACAATCGTGAGATCTCGCGGCCTTGTCTGCACCCTCGTCGCAAGTTGTGATAATGTCAGCACGTTCCACCCTTCGGAGAACGCGGATGGCGCGAATGACGAAAGCGGACATCATCGAGGCGGTCTACGAGAAGGTCGGCGGGTTCTCGAAGAAAGAGGCCGCCGAGATTGTCGAGAGCGTCTTCAATCAGATCAAGGAGACGCTCGAGCGCGGAGAGAAGATCAAGATCTCTGGTTTCGGGAACTTCATCGTGCGCGAGAAGAAGGCGCGCATCGGTCGGAACCCGCAGACCGGCGAAGAGATCACCATCTCCGCCCGACGCGTCCTCACCTTCAAGCCAAGCCAGGTATTGAAGAACATCCTGAACGGCCAGCCAGCCACCTGAGGGTCGCGAGGCCGCGACCTGATCCCGCTGAATGGTCACCGGGCCTTGCGAGTGCCCGGCGGATGGAGTATCTCGACTCTCCCCTCCGAGGCGTAGCGCAGCCTGGTAGCGCACCAGACTGGGGGTCTGGGAGTCGCAGGTTCAAATCCTGTCGCCTCGACTGGGTCGGGACGGTCACCTAGGTGGCCGTCCCGCTTTTCTTTTCCGGCGCCTTTTCTCTCGGCGCCGGGCGCGGCATGGTGCGCGGCGATGGCAAGTCCGCGACCGCTCGTGCTCATGACCAACGACGACGGCGTGAACGCGCCGATGCTCGCCGCCCTGGCCGACGAGCTCGCGAAGGATCTCGACATCCTGGTCGTCGCTCCCGAGCGGCAGCGCTCGGCCGCCTCACACGCGATCACGCTCCACAAGCCGCTGCGAGCGCGCGAGGTTGCGCCGGGCCGCTGGTCGCTCTCGGGCACGCCGGTCGACTGCGTCTACGTGGGCGTCCTCCGCCTCGCCCCACGGGCGCCGGCGCTCGTCGTCTCGGGCCCCAACGACGGCTTCAACCTCGGCACCGACGTCTTCTACTCGGGCACGGTGGCCGGCGCGGTCGAGGGTGCGCTGCGTGGCTTTCCGGCCGTGGCGCTCTCGGTCGCGCCTCGCGCCACACACGTCGCGGAGGCGATCGCGTTCGCGGCCACGGTCGTGCGCCAGGCCGTCACGTCGTTGCCGCCGGCTGAGGTGCTGAACGTGAACATCCCCGGCAAGGGCGAGCGCACGTACGAGTGGACCAAGCTCGGCAAGCGTCGCTACGCCGACGACGTCACCGAGCGCAGCGATCCGTGGGGTCGCCCGTACTTCTGGATCGGTGGCGGCTCCACGGGCCACGAGGATCTACCCGGCAGCGACTGCAACGCCGTGCACGAGGGCCGGGTCAGCATCACGCCGCTCGATCTCGGGCGCGACCACCACGCGCGCATCGCCGAGCCGCCGTTTGCGGTCGACGGCTACGAGCCCGCCGCAGAGCGGTGATAGGCTCGCCGCCGATGCGCTTCGTCACGATCGGGATGGTCCTCGCGCTGAGCGCGTGCGGGTGCAAGCAGAAGGGCGGGGGCGGCACCGGGCCCAACGGGGACGGCGGCGGCACCGGCACCGGCACCGGGTCGGGCGGCGGCTCGGTCGTCGATACGAGCGGCGATCCGTCGGCGTGCGACGCGGTGGCGACCAAGGTCACGGGCCTTTACCAGGCGAACGCCGAGCGGACGAAGATGACGCCCGACGAGGTCGCCGACAACGCGGCGATGGTGATGGGCGAGTGCCGGTCCGCGCCCAACCACGTGGTGGCGTGCGTGAACAAGGTCACGAGCGTGGTCCAGCTCGAGACCCTGTGCCTGAGCAAGCTCGACGACGACGGTAGCGAAGGCCTGCAGTTCTCGGGCAAGTAGCAACCCGCGGCCGGCCGACGCGTCCTCGATCGTGATGGTAGGCTCACCGCCGATGCGTTTCGTCACGATCGCGCTCGTCCTCGCGCTCGCCGCGTGCGGCAACAAAGGCAACTCGAAGTCGGGTGACGGCGACACGCTGCCCGACGACCTGCGCGCCAATGGCAACGGCGAGCCACCGCCGGCCACCGAGCTCGAGAAGCGACAAGGTGCCGCATGCGAGGAGCTCGGCCCCAAGCTCACCGAGTGTGCCGTCGCCGATGCGCGCGCGACGATGCCGCCCGAGGAGCTCGCCAAGCTCGACATCGAGCACACCGCGCCCGTGCACACGCGCGAGTTCGTGAAGTCGTGCAAGGGCCAGGACATGTCGTCGCGTCAGGTGCGCGTGTACGAGGTGTGCTTGCGTGAAGAGACGGAGTGCGAGGCGTTGACGGCGTGTCTCGAGAACGCCAGCCCCAAGGCCGACGGGCACTAGATGCGGTAGCCTCGCGGCATGTCGAGGATGACCCTACTGTCGCTGGCGATCGCCGCGTGCGTCGCCGGTGGATGCAAGAAGAAGTCAACCGAGGGCGAGGCGGCGGGAACGGCGACGGGCTCGGGCACAGCCACGGCTGCTCCCCAGCCCGAGCAGCGTCCGTCGCAGGGCGCGCTGCAGGCGATGCCGCCCATCGCGCTTCCCGACGATCCGGCCCGCGCGGCGAAGGTCGCGCTCGGCAACGCGCTCTTCTTCGACAAGCGCCTGTCCGTCGACGGATCGCGCGCCTGCTACTCGTGCCACCTGAACGAGAACGGGACCGGCGGCGCCGACCCGATCGCGATCGGTCCCGGCGACAAGAAGCTCACGCGTCACTCGCCGGTGCTGTGGAACCTCGGCTACGCCAAGGGCGCGTTCTACTGGGACGGCCGCGCGCCGAGCCTCGAGGCCGTGGCCAAGGGCGCCTGGGCCGGCGGCAACATGGGCGTGGGCGAGGACAAGCTCGAGGCGAAGGCCGGCGAGATCGGGAAGATCAAAGGCTACCAGCCGCTCTTCAAGGCGGCGTTCGGTGACGACGCGGCGAACGCCGAGCGCGTGCAGTCGGCGCTGGCGGAGTACATCCGCACCTTCGTGTGCGCCGACACCGCGTACGACAAGTTCGCCAAGGGCGAGAAGTCGGCGCTCTCCGAGGAGCAGCAGCGCGGCCTCGACGTCTTCCTCGGCAAGGGGCAGTGCAGCGCGTGCCACACGCCGCCGCACTTCTCGATCTCGATGCAGGTCGACGGCGGCGTCTACTTCAACGCGGGCGTCGGCACCGACAAGCCGGAGCCGGAGGTCGACGTCGGCCGCATGAAGGTCACCAACAACGCCACCGACTGGGCGGCGTTCAAGGTGCCGTCGCTGCGCAACGTCTCGAAGACGGCGCCGTACTTCCACGACGGCTCGGCGGCGACGCTGGCCGACGCCGTCACGTACATGTCTCACGGCGCGAAGCCGAACAAGAACCTGTCGGCGCTCCTGGCGTCGAAGAACCTCACCGACGCCGAGACGGCCGACGTGGTGAAGTTCCTCGAGAGCCTGGAGTGCACCGGCAAGCTCGAAGAGCCGAAGCTCCCGTAGCTTGCGGGCGTGCGCCGCCGTCGCTCCTCAGGGCGAGCAGGCGCCCGAGGCCGGCGTGCACGTGAAGTAGTTCCACGGCTCGTTGGCATCGAGCATGGAGCTGTTCACGTTGGCGCCGCACTCGACGTTGGTCGTGCACGACGGCAAGCACACGTTGGTGCTGAAGCCCGTCGAGCACACGGTGTTGGCGATGGTCGAGCAGTTGGCGTTGCTGGTGCACGTGTGCGTGCAGATGCTGTCCTGCGCGTCGGCCTCGAACGCGATGTACGAGCAGTCCGCCGACATGCAGTCGTCGGCGGAGTCGCACGCCATGCCGTCGGCGCGCGTACCGGCCGCGATGAAGTTGCAGGTGCCGCCCGTGCACGCGCCGCGGTAGAGCTGCGTCTTGTACGACGACGCGCAGTCGGTGGCGGTGGTGCAGGTCTGCGCCGCGGTGCGGGTGACGCTGAGGGTGTAGTCGTACGCCGGCACCGTCGCCGTGCCCGCGCGGTACACCGCGAGGTAGTACGTGCCGGCCGGCAGGTACGTGACCGTCACGATCTCGGGGTTGAGCCAGAAGCTCGTGCCGAGGAGGCGGTTCATGTTGTCGTAGATGTACACGTCGAGGTCGGGGCCCGCGGTCCACGCCAGGTTCGCGACCAGACCTTCGCCGGCGCCAACGGTGACGCTGTACCAGTCGGCCTCGGTCGACGGCGTGTTGCAGATCTTGCCGGTGGCGGTGCCCGGCGTGCCGATGACGGGCACGAGGATGGGGCGCGCGCCGGCGGGGCCGTCGTCGGTGGGCTCGCCGAGGTCGTCGCCCGTGCACTGCGCCGGGCCGAGGACGCACTCGCCGAGGCTGCAGATGGGCTCACCGGCGGTGCACTGGAAGGCGTTGGTGCACTCGGGCAGCGAGAGCGTCACGGAGTACGCGACGGCCGGCGCCGAGTTGGCGGGGTCGTAGAGGTAGACCTCGACGAAGTACTCGCCTGCGGCGGGCAGCATCGCGAGCGCGGCCTCGGGACCGGGACCCTCGGCGATGCCCTGCGCGATCGCCTGGCCCATGCTGTTGTAGACCAGCACGTCCATGTCGGCGGCCGTGTCGTTCCAGGTGACGCCGACGCGAACCTGGCCGGCGGCGGTGGCGGTGAACTTGTACCAGTCACCCTCGACGGCGGGCAGGCTGCACACCGAGCCCGTGAGCGTGGTCGGCGTGTTGGCCGCCGGGAACGTCATCGTGCGCGCGGCGGCGGGACCGTCGTCCTGCTCGGCGGCGTCGTCCCCCGTGCACTGCGCGTTGCCGGCGACGCACGTGCTGGTCGCGCCGTCGCAGACCGGCGCGCCGGTGGTCGCGCAGTGGAACGGGCTCGTGCACTGCACGCACTCGAAGCCCGCGCTGCAGATCGGCGTGGCGCCGCTGCACTGCGCGTTGGTGGTGCACTCCGCGGCGCGGACGCCGAGGGTGTAGTTGCCGTCGGCGAGCGTGACGCCGTCGGCGGTGTCGATGATGACGTAGACCGTGCCGCCCGCGGGCGCGACGAACTCGCCGCTCTCGGCGCCGGTGGTCTCGTCGACGAGCAGGATGCACGAGCCGGTGGCGGGGCCGCCGTCGGCGCACGTCTCGGTGACGTACATGCCGAGGTCCTCGGCGGTGTCGAGATCGAGGACGTACGTGGTGCCGGCGGTGAGGCCGCCGAGCACGATGACCTGATCGGGACCGTACGGGCCGTACCAGCCGCGCTCGTCCGCACAGGCGCCCTCGGTGACATCGAGCTCGTTCCCGCCGGTGATGACGGTGCCGGAGAACGTCGCGGGGTACGTCGAGATCGTGGTGGTCTCGACGCCACAGACGCCGGCCGGTGGGGAATCGGGAGAAGCGTCGGCATCGCCGCCGCCGCCGTCGTCGCCGCCGCACGCCGTCAGGGCGAGCGCGGCCAGCGAGGCCGCTAGAAGGGGGTGAAGGTAGGTGAGTCTGCGCATGGTGGTCGACCCTATGCGAGCGGGGTTCGCCGCCGCAACACCCAAATGCAAGGCGAACGTGAGGGCGTGATCGGCGTTCCCTGCGTGTGTTTTCATGGAGTTGATGAGAGCGAAGGTTGCTGTGGCGCTGGGTTTCCTGGGGAGCTGCGGGGGCGACGGCTTCGACGGCGACACGACGTGCGGGGTCGCGGTGTCCGTGTCCGGGGGCCTCGAGGCTGCGATCGGCGCGAGCGAGAACCCGGCGTGCCTGACGCAGGTCAGCTTCGGTGACGGCATCGACGTCGTGTACGTGCTGCCCGGTCACGCGCTGCCGCGGGTCGAGCTGAGCAACGACACGATCCGTCGCGGCGAGACGGCGGTGGCGCAGCCGGCGCAGGTTCGCCTCGAGTCGTCGACCGGCGAGGTGTGGGTCGACAACACGTGCACGATCGACGTGGCGTCGAACACGTTCGATCGCGCCGTGGAGTTCGGCGATCACTATCGCGTGGCGGGGACGGTCACGTGTCCAGCGCCGCTGCCGCCCGCGACCGGCGACGCGCCGGCGGTGATGGTCGATGCGCTCGAGTTCGTCGTCGTCATCACGTGGAACCAGTAGGCGCGCCGCCGCGTCACTCGTCGGCGAGCCCCTCGAGCGTCCACTCGGGAGCCTTGGCCACCAGCTTCGCCGGGAACCAGCGCAGCGTCGGCCGGATCGCGGGGAGGAGCGGCTCGTCGGCGGGCAGCGCCTGCCACGGGACGTTGCCGGGGCCGGTCGTGGTGTCGCCGGGCTTGATGACCGGCCCCTTCTCGAGGAGGTAGTGGGCGATGTTGCGCAGCCAGGCCGAGACCTCGTTCGGCGCGTGCGTCGTCGTCGGGAAACACGCCTCGACGTCCTGCACGCCGAGCTGCGCCATGCCGATCGTGTCCATCGCGACCCAGTCCGCGTCCTCTTCGCGTCCGATGAGGCGAACGTTCGACCAGAGATCGATCGGCACCTGGCCGTGGCGCGACTGGAACGTCAGGTAGTCGTCGAACGTGGAGGTGTTGCAGAGCACCTCGCCGTCGGGATTGAAGTAGGCGAGGGCGCCCGGCACGTCGAGGACGGCGCGCGCCACGCTCGTGATGAAGCGGAGCTCGTGGAGCGCGTCGTGGTCGTCGGGCATGACGGGCGCGTCGGGACGGAGCGTGACGAAGGCGCGGTGCTGTTCGGCGGCGGGCGCGGCGTCGGGGCAGAGGCTGGACATCATCGCGGCGCGTTCGAGCGCGCCCGTGTCGTCGGGCCAGCGCGCGGCGCGAACCTCGGCGAGGACGTGGCCGTTCACCTCCGGGCGATACGCGACGAGCGCGACCGGCGCCTCGTCGGTGCGGACCACGTCGAAGCTGCGCCGGAGCGCGTTCACGATCGCCTCGAGCGACGGCGTGTTCTCGAACAGGAGGATCGCGCGGGCGGTCGAGGGACCCTTCGGCATGGCGCCCCATGCTAGCGCAGCTTGTCGGAACCGCGGTCGTCGTGCAGACTGTGCGGCGCTCCGGTCCCATAGCTCAGTTGGATAGAGCGACGGTTTCCTAAGCCGTAGGTCGCAGGTTCGATTCCTGCTGGGATCACCACGTCGCCGTCGCGTGCGCGACTCAGCTCGCGGCCGCGAAGGACGGATCGCGGCGCGGCCTGCTCGTCAGCTTGGGCTCGCGCGGCAGCACGAGCGTGAACCGCGTCCCCCGGGCCGCGTCGGATTCGACCTCGACGTTGCCGCCGTGTGCGCGCGCGATCTCGTCGACGACGTAGAGCCCGAGGCCAAGTCCGTCGCCGCGTCCTGCGCGACGGAAGGGCTGAAACAGCGTGGCCCGGACTTCGTCGGGGATCGTCCCACCGTTGGTCACCTCGATCCGTACGGTCGTGCCGTCGTCGGCGGTGCTGACGACGACGGGCGCATCGTCGCCGTGCTGGATCGCGTTTCCGATGAGATTGGCCAGAGCCTGCGCGATGCGCGCGACGTCCCAGGTGCCGGCGAAGTCCCCCGGCGCGTCGTGTGACAGATCCTGGATCGCCTTTTCAGGGTTCGCGGCGGCCTGCTCTTCGATGGCGGCCCGCACGACGAGCCGCAGGTCGTCGACCGGCGCCGCGTCGAGGGAGATGCCCCCACCGAGTCGCCCTCGCGCGAAGTCGAGGAGGTCGCCGATCATGCGCGACATGCGCGCGACCGCCTTGCCCGTCACCCCCGCGGCCTTCACGATCGCAGGGTCGGCCGCGCCGCGTTGCAGGATGGTGTCGGTCGCGACGGCGATCGATTGCAGCGGTGTCCGCAGGTCGTGCCCGAGGATTCCGACGAACACGTCGCGCGCCTTGTCGCGTTCGTCCATGAAACGGTCGACGGCATCGCCGATCGCCTCGTCGAGCGATCGATCGAGGTGTGCGATGGGCACCAGCGTCGAGGTCAGGGGCGGATTGGTGCTGTTGTACATGGTGAGGATCGTCTGGCGCAGCATCTGGTACTCGAGAACGATCTGACGAAGGTCGTACCCTTCACGATGACGCAGCACCGCATGAGCACCGGCCAGTCGATCGAGCGCGGCGTCGCCGCTGGCGCGATCCTGCTCGAGCACGTCCGCGAGGTGATCGACGATCTCGGGAACGTGATCCCTCAGCACGCCGTACGACTTTCCCGCGGCCGATGGCAGTTCCTCGACGCGCTCCATCCACGCGGCGACGATCGCCTCGCGCGAGTTGCGCATGAAACGCGCAAGGTTCCTCATTGCGCGCAAAGCTAGCATCACCGGAGCGATCAGGAGCCAGCTTCATGCGCGGGCACCGGCAGGCCGATTTGCGGCCCTCATCGATGCGTCAGGCGCGGATCGTCGCGGTCAGGTCGCGCGCGGCAGCTCGAGGCTGAAGATGCAGCCGGCGCCGGGGAGGTCGTGCACGCGGATCTCGCCGTTGTGCGCGAGGGCGCCGCGGCGCGCGATGAACAGGCCGAGCCCGAGGCCGCTGCGATCCCTGCTGTGCTGCCGGAACGGCTGCGCGAGCGAGTCGGCCACGCCTGCGGGCAGGCCGCCGCATTGATCGGAGACGTAGATCCTGACGGTCGCGTCGGTCGCATCGGCGCCGAGCACGACGTGGCCCGGTGGCGTCGTGAACTTGATCGCGTTCTGCACGAGGTTGACCACGATCGCCGCGAGGATCTGAGGGTCGCCGGTGACGGCAAGCGCGGCCTGGTTCGGCAGGAGCACGCTGAACGTGACACCTTTTTGCTTCGCGCTGACGGACGCAGAGATCTCGATCTCCTCCAGCAGTCGCGAGACCTCCACGCGCTCGTGATGCACGTTGCCCGTTTCCAGCCGGACCTCGGCGAGTGAACGCGCGATCAGGGTCGTGAGGCGCGTCAGGCTTCGTTCGAGGACCGCGCCGGTGGAGCCGGCCATGCCGATCCTGCCCGTCTTGAGGACGTCGAACGACAGGGTCGCCGCGTTGATCAGGTTCCGCGCCTCGTGCGCGAACACGCCGAGGCGCTGGTTGCTCTCGTCGGCGACCCCGAGATCGTGAAGGCGCGCGAACTCGGTGACCGCGTCCGCGATCGCTTCATCGAGGCACCGGTTGAGCGTGCGAAAGTCCTCGGTCGAGATCGGTGCGTCGAGCGCCACGGCCAGGTCGGTCACCGATTGACACACATCGCCATAGTCGTGCACGACCTGGGCGATCGTGAAGCCCTCGGTCATCAGCGCGCCGCCGTAACGCTTCGCCACACCGTCCGGATCGGAGTTGCGGGCGAGATCACGACGAAGCGTCTCGATCAGCTGCTCGAGAAACCGGGGGATGCCCCGGTCGAGCTCGCCGTCCGTGGGTCGCGCCGGCCGTCGCGCGAGCACCTTCGTCCGACAGCGTTCGATGATCGCCGAGCGATGGTCGGTGAGGAAGGTGTCGAGTCGCATGCATCAACGTACCAGGTAACGAGGTCACAGCCGCATCTCGCGGCGTCATGTCGAGACGCACAGCGGTCGCCGATGCGAGCGCTCGCGCTCGTTTGTCGCGATGAAGGCGCGGTGAACACCGTGCAAGGGTGGGCGAAGGCCGTCGTGGGGTTCGCGAGCACACGGCCGAGAACTTGCACGCTTCGCGGACATGCGTCTTTCCGATAGCACCGTGCGGGGTCGGCCCGTGGTCAGCGCCGATGGAACCGTCGTCGGTACGATCGCGGAGCTGTTCATCGGCTCCTCCGACTGGCGTATCGAAGCCATCGGGGTCGAGCTGCGCAACGACGTCGCCGATCGCATCGGCGAGGCCCGGACGATCTTTCACCACGCCAAGATCGAGCTGCCCGTCAGCCTGATCCAGTCCGTGAGTGATGCCGTCGTCCTCACGGTCGATCTCGAGCATCTGCGCGAGGTGAACCGTCCGGTCGCCGCCGAAGAGACGCCACAGCCCACGACGTGATCTGAAGTCGACATCGACGCGCGGGTCGCGATCACGGCGCTACGGCGTCGCGGATACCGCGTGGAACGGTCGTGACGTCCCGGACCAGGCGCATCGCCTCGAGCGCCTTGATGCCGACGTAGGCGAGGTCGAGCTCCCACCAGTAGAAGCCCTGGCGCGTCGAGCGCTGGTAGTGGTGGTGGTTGTTGTGCCAGCCCTCGCCGAGCGTCACGAGCGCGAGGAGCGGATTGTTGCGCGAGTCATCGCTCGTCGCGTAGCGCCGGTTGCCCCAGACATGAGCGAGCGAGTTGATGCAGAAGGTCATGTGCCAGCACAGCACCGTCGGCACGAACATGCCCCACACGAGGCCGGTGGCGCCGCCGATCGCGAACGTCAACACTCCCAGGACGATCACGAACATCAGGTCGTGACGGTTGAGGAACCGCAGCTCCGGGTAGCGCGAGAAGTCCTTGATGCGATCCGCGTCGAGCGCGACGTGTCGACTGGAGAGGATCCATCCAATGTGCGACCAGTAGAAGCCGCGCTGGCGCGGCGAGTGGACGTCTTCGACCTCGTCGGAGAACTTGTGGTGACGCCGGTGGTGGGCCGCCCACCAGAGGGGCCCCTGCTGTGCGGCCGACATCCCGAGCAACGCCAGGACGAACTGGAACCCGCGGCTGGTCTTGTAGCTGCGATGGGCGAAGTAGCGGTGGTAGCCGGCGGTCACGCCGAACATGCGGATCAGGTATCCGCCGGCGAGCCAGGCCAGCGCGGCCCAGCTCCAGCCGATCCAGACGGCACCGACGAGCGCCGCGACGTGCACGCCCCAGAACGGCGCATTCGTGGCCCATCTCGGGCGGTCGATACGCCGATCGATTACTGCTGCTGTCGGCATGAAGACAAGATGAGCGTGCGCGAGCGACGTGTCAGCGGGCGCCGCTTCCTCGTGACCGAGTCGTGACGGATGGATCGCGCGCTGTGGCGTGCGCGCTCGCGCCGTCGCGGATCAGCGCCCGGCGGCGCCGTACCAGTCGACGGCGCCGGTCGCGACGACGGCGGTCGCGCCGGTGGTCGTGTTGATGGTGACGATGGTGCGATCGAGCGTGAAGCCGAGGAGCGTCGGGCCCGCGGCCGCCAGGCCCCAGAGCCAGGGACGGCTCGTCGGGCCGACGAGCGTGGTCGCGCCGGTGGTGGCGTTGATGCGGGCGAGGCTGTCGTTGGTGCCGCCGGGGTTGATGGCGGCGACGAGCGACCCGGCGACGTAGGCGACGTCGCCCGAGGAGGCGTGGCCGGTCGAGAAGTGGCCGAGCGACGTCATCGCCGCGGTGGTGGTGTCGATCCTGTAGAGCGCGCCGTCGGACTTCGCGCCGACGAGCGTGTCGACGCCGGGCTCGACGGTGCCGGGCGGGGCGTAGCCGAGGGCGTTGACGGTCTGCGCGAGAGCGCCGACGAGCGTGCACGCGGCCGTGGTGGCGCTGCAGCGGTAGAGGCGCGCGTTCGAGGCGCCGATGATCGCGCCGTCGGGCGCGATGGCGATGTCGGCCATGGCGTCGCTGCCGACGCTCGCGGGCCAGCCGAAGCTGCCGACGAGCGCAGCGGCGTAGGTGACGGGGTCGATGCGGTAGAGCGCGGTCTGCGTGTTGGCGAAGATGACGGCGGTCGTGGTGCCGGCGTCGATCGCGCCGTCCGTGGTCGCAGCGTCGGTGGTCGCAGCGTCGGTCTGCGCCTGCGCATCGATGACGACGATGGGCGCGTCGACGGCCGGCGTCGCATCGACCGTGCGCGCGTCCGGCGTCGGGTCGTCATCGTCGTCGGACGCCGACGAGCCCGACGCGCAGCCGGCGGCACAGCACGCCAGCGCGAACGCGATCGAACGGCACCCACGACGGTCCATGGCCCTCGGGCTCACTCTCCGCCCGGCGCCCCGCCTCCAGTGGCGATCTTCTACCAGTCGCGTGAACGTTTCGCTGCGACGACGGCGCGGTCACAGACGGCGTGCGAGCCGCTTCATGTGATAGAGGCGGCGCAGGGTGTGAACCACGAAGCGCGGGTCGAGCCAGTCGCGCCCTTGCTCGCCGTGCAGGTCGCTCAGGGCCTGGCGCACGCCGGCCAGGTTGCGGTGCGCGGCGGCGTTCAGGTAGCGCGGAAAGATCAGGCAGTCGGCGCCGGGGGCGAAGCCGAGCGCGGGCGCGGGCCGCTCGCCGCCGAGCAGCGCGGCGAACGGCGTGAACAGATCGACGCCGGCCGAGCGCGCGCCGGCGAGCGAGCCCCACAGGCGCGGGTTCACCTCGAGGAGGACGTAGCTGCCGTCGGCGCGCCGCATCAGGTCCGCGCTCGCGAAGCCCGTCCATTGCAGCTCGCGCATCGTGCGTACGCCGACGTCCAGCAGCGCCGGGTCGGTGGTGGAGCGCAGGCGGATGGCGCTGCCGGTGCGCGGCGGATGCTGCTCGACCTTCTCCCCGGCGTAGATGCGCACCGGCTCGCCCCGCCAGAACAAGCCGCCGAACAGGTACGTCGGGCCCGCGACGAGCTCCTGCAGGATCCATTCGCCGCCCATCGCGCGCGCGCGCCGCACGGCGTCGCCCAGCGCGGCGCGGCTCTCGACGATCGACACCATGCGCCCGCCCGCGCCGGTCGCGCCCTTGATCACCGCCGGCAGCGCGACGTCCTGCAGTCGCGCCGCGGTCGCGTCGTCGAGGCGGCGATGCACCGGGATCGCGATCCCGCGGGTCGCCATGTGCTCGACGAGCGCGTGTTTGTCCCGCAGGAGCCGTCGCTGCCACTCCTCGGTGGCCGGGTGCAGGCGATCGCTCCAGACCCCCGGCGTGTCCCACAGGCGCGACATCGCCAGCTCGGTCAGGGGAAACACGCGCTCGATGCCGCCGCCGGTGACGACGCGCTCGACGTGCGGCAGGAACGCGTCGCTGCCGAGGGTCGGCCCGGAGGTCCACAGCACGGTCTTGTGGCGGTGCCGCGCGCGGCTGCCGTTCGCGGTGAGCACGGTCACGGCGTGACCGGCGCTCTCGAGCGCGCGCGCCAGGTACAGCGTCGAGTGCCAGCCTTCCTCGATGAGCAACACGCGCATCGCCCGCATCGTGCGCGCCTCGTCACGGCCGATCAAGCACGCGCGCGCCGGCGCGTGACTTCGCCGGACGGCGCGGCGATGATCACGACGTGTTGCGGGTGTTGATCCAGCTGCTGGCGATCGTGCAGCTCGTGAATCGCTATCTCTCGGCGTCGTTTCGCGCCAGCGGCCGCGGGCGCGCCGACGACACCGTCGACGACTACGAGCCGACCCTCACGGTCGTGGTGCCGCTCTTCAACGAGGCGGCGAGCATCCAGGAGACGCTGCGCAGCGTGCTCGCGTCGGACTACCCGCGCGCCAAGCTGCGCGTGGTGTGCGTCGACGACGGCTCGTCCGACGGAAGCTACGCGCGCGCCTGCGAGGTGGCGGCCGATGACGAGCGCCTCACCGTGCTTCGCAACCCCACCAACGTCGGCAAACGCCTTGCCATCAACCGGGTCGTCCGTGAGTCGGACAGCGAGCTCATCGTCTCGGTCGACTCCGACGTGCTGGTCGATCCCTCCGCGATCCGCGAGCTGGTCCGGCGCTTCACGCGGCCTTCGATCGCCGCGGTCGGCGGCTGGGTCGACGTGCGCAACAAACACGACAACTGGATCACGCGGATGCAGGTGCTCAAGTACTGGTACGCGTACTGGGTCGCCAAGAACCTCGAGAAGTCGCTCCAGCACGTGATGTCGATCTCGGCCTGCCTCGCCGCGTACCGGCGCGCGGTGCTGGTCGAGCTGCTGCCCGTCCTCGACGAGCGCGCCATCCTCGGCGTGCCCATCAAGTACGGCGAGGATCGCTTCCTGACCCGCCAGATCGTGAAGGCCGGCTACCACACGACGTCGACGCTCGAGGCTCGCTGCCGCACCTTCGTGCCGGCGACGCTCACCGAGTACTTCGGCCAGCAGCTGCGCTGGCGGCGCGCCAACATCCTCGATTACCTCGGCGGCTGCAGCCACGTGTGGCGCCTGACGCCGCTCCTCGCCATCAGCTACTTCGCCGCGGCGACGGTGCTCGTCCTCTATCCGGTCGGCATGTTCCGCGCGCTGACCGCCGGCCGGCTGGTCCACGTCATCCTCGTGCACGCCATCTTCCTCGGGTTCTACGGCCTCTACTACCGCTGGAAGGTGCGCGCCTGGCCGGCCCACGAGCGCGTCGGCGCGCTGTCCTACCTCCCGCACGCCGTCTGCATGCCGATCAGCAACGGGCTCATGACCGTGCTGGCGCTGTTCACGCTCGACTCGAGCAGCTGGGAGACCCGCCGCTAGTCGGGACGCGCATGGGTATCGGGGTCTCGATGGGGGAGGCGGGCGGCCGATTCGGTCTTCGTGCCTGACCCGCTCGCGGCTACCGCACGACCTTGGCGTCGAACGTGCCCTGCTTGTCGGTGATGGTCAGCTCGACCTCGAAGGGCGTGGCGCCGCTCGCCGGCGTCGCCTTGCAGCGGAAGGTCTTGCCGGGCTCGGAGACGCGCGCGCGCTCGCCGCAGTCGACCGTCACCGGGCCGCCGGCCTGCTTGCTCAGCTCGCCGGTCAGGTACTCCTCGGCCTTGGACGAGATGACGAAGCCCTCGCTGAGCTCCCAGCTCACGTTCCCCTGATCGTCGGTCTGCGTGATGGCGGCGCGGCCCGACAGGTCGCCGAGCTTCACGTCGCACTCGGTGACCGTGCCCTTGGCGAGCTTCACGCCGCGCGGGCAGGTCACCTTCGCGTCCATGCCGGTCGCTTCCTTCAGCTTGGTCGAGATGAGCTTCTCGCCCTTGTCGACGTCGGTTTGCTGCCGCCGCAGGACGCCTGGAAGCTGCAGCCGGCGACGAACATCCACAGCAGGCAGACCAGTGGTCGCTTCCCCATTGCGGCGATCGTATCAGCTCGGGCTTGCGGCAGCGAGCTTGCGCGCCGTCGACGCCAGGCGCTGGTGGAGCGCGTGCGCCTCGCGCGCGAGCTCCTCGAATCCCGCAGTGTGCGCGTCGGCGGCGAGCGTGGACGCTCGCTCGGCGAGCCCGTTGAGCGGCGCGATGAGGTCGGCGGGCTTGGCCGTCGCCGCGGTCCCGTTGAGCGCGCTGGTCTCGGCGCCGATGGCCTGGAAGGCGCCCAGGAGCGCCTGCAGCCGCTCGTTGCGCTCCTTGATCGCCGGGATGCGATCGACGATGGCCTGCGCGGTCTGCTGCTGACCCACGTGCGCGGCGTTGATGGCCGCGGCGAGCGCGGCGCCGCGCTCGGCGAGCAGCTGTTCGGCCGCGGCGATCTCGCCGAGGAGCTCGTTGGCGCGCTCGAGCTGCTTCGTCGTCGACAGCGAGCCGCGCACGAACAGCTCGCCGGCGCGGGCATGGGCTTCGAGGGCCTCGTCGAAGGCCTGGGCGGCCTCGACGAGCGTGGAGGGTTGCTTGCGTTTGGTGCTCATGATCAGCGAACCGCGAGGAGGCGAGGATGGCGCAGCTTGTCGTTGTCGGTCCACTCGATGAACGCGACCTGGACCATGACGTCCGGGCGCACCCAGTGGATCGCCTTGCGCGGCAGATCGGTCGCGCGCGTGAACGGCGAGCTCCGCGCGGCCAGCCCCTCGAAACGTGCGCGCAAGGCCAGCAGCATCTTGGTGTCCATGCCGGTGCCGACGCGGCCGGCGTACACCAGCTCGTTGCCGTGGCGTTTGCCGACGAGGAGCGCGCCCAGGCCGACGCGCGAGCCCTGCGGATCGGTGTAGCCGCCGACCACGAGGTCCTCGATCAGCTCGCACTTCATCTTGAGCCAGTGCTTCGAGCGCTTGTGCTCGTACACCGAGCCGCGGCGCTTGGCGATCACGCCCTCCCAGCCGTCGGCGCACGCGCGTTCCCACGGTCGCTCGCCGTCGAGCTGCTCGACGTGGAACATCGGCGGCGCGAAGGGGAGGGCGCGCAGCCGCGCGCAGCGCTCCTCGAGCGGCAGCTTGCGCAGGTCATGGCCGTCGAGCCAGAGCACGTCGAAGACGTGGTACGCGCTCTGATCCCAGAGCAGCTCGCCGTCGAGGATGGCGTTCTTCACCGGCAGGCGCGCGACGGCGGCGGCGACCGCGGGCACGTCCTGCGGGAGGTGATTGCGCGAGAACAGCGTGACCTTGGCGCCGTCGCGGAACGCCACCAGGCGGATGCCGTCGAACTTCCGCTCGAACAGCCACTCCGGTCCCGCGAAGCGCTCCTCGGTGAGGGTCGCCGCCATCGGAGTCAGCCAGTCGGGGAGCACCGTCACTGCAAGGTGATCGTACCCCGAGCCCGGTCGTTGTCGCTCCGCCGCGCCGCGTGCGCGACCACGATGGTGACGTCGAACGCGCCGGCCACGCGCTGGTCGGTGACCACGGTGTAGGCCGCGAAGCTGCCGCTGCCCGCGGAGAGCTCGTTCAGCACCGTGGCCGGGATCGTCGCGCTCCCCGCGGCCCCGGGCAGGTTGCAGGTCGTGCGGCCGCCGACCGTGTCGCCGATGATGATGACGATCGCGTCCGGTACGGCGGGCGTCCACGACAGCCCGAGGCCGGACGCGCGCGTGAACGTGGCCGGCGCGGTCGGCGACGGGAGCGCGGGCGCGGTGAAGCGGATGATCGCCGGCGCCGCGAGCGCGGCACTGAACGCCGGCACGGTGCCGCCCGTGCTGTACACGCCGACGGTGATGCCGGGATCGAAGAGGTCGCCGCTGGCGCTGGTCGCGGGCGGGTAGGTGCCGTCACTTTCGGGGTCGAGATCGACGAGGCCGTTGTTGCCTTCGATCGTGATCCTGCCGCTCTGGGGGACCGGGGGCGCCTGGACGCCCGCGGTGCAGCGCTCGGTGCGGCAGTTGCCGGCGGCGGCGAGGAGGACGCAGTCGTCGGGGGTGCTGAACGAGGCACGCGCCTCGTAGCCAAGCAAGGCGCCGGCCGGCGAGGTCACATCGATGTTCGTGCCCCAGACGATGGCCGGCCTCCCCGGCGGGCGCCCATCGCTGGCGCCGTCGGTCGCGTCGCTGCCGTCGGGGTCGTCGCCGCCGCCGTCATCGCCGGTCGCGGCGTCGTCCAGGTCGTCGTCGCCTGCCGCGTCGACGGCACGCGGCGCATCCAGCCCGAAGAGCTGGTTGCAGCCGGCGAGCAGCCCGGAGACCAGCCCGGAGAACAATACAAATGCAAAGGGCATGGCGCGGAACGCCATGCCCTCGAGTCTACATGCTCTTGATGCGCGACCTACATGCTCGCGACATCGCACGCCGCCTCACCGGTGCGGGCGTCGCACTCGGGCTGCGGGATGGGATAGCGCACGTTGCGCACGTGCTCCGGCTTGTCGAGCGGCAGGTCCGTGAGGCGGTCGAAGCGACGCAGATCGATCCACCGGTGACCGCCCTCGAACAGCAGCGAGTAACGGCGGTTGTAGAGGATCTCGTTCTCCACCTCGTCGGCGGTGAGCGTGGTCGCCAGCGCCGCGAGGCCGCCCGAGACCGTGCGCACGCGGTTGAGATCCGCGATCGCGCCCGGCAGATCGTTGGTGCCCCACTTGGCCTCCGCGCGCAGGAGGATCAGCTCCTCGTTGCGGATGATGGGCACCGGCGCGGTCGCCGTGTACATCGTGAACTTGAGATCCGACATCAGGCCCTGGGCCGCGCCCGGTGGATCCACCACGCGGGTCTTGCGGACCGCGCGGTTGTCCTTCACGGCGCCGTTGAGCTGCGCATCCGCGAGCACCGACGGGTGCACGTAGATGTTGCGGTTGACGAGACCGTTGGTCACGTCACCCGAGCCGGTCGAGAACGTCCAGTAGACGCCGACCTCGAGCCCCGCGACCGTCGTCGCGGTCTCGTCGATGAACGACGAGTTGAGCGCGGTGAGCGCGGTGGCGTAGTCCGCGCCGTAGCACGCCACGCGGGCGCGAAGGGCGCGGTTGAACTTCAGGAAGCCCGCCGGGTCGTCGAAGCCCGCGAAGCCCGAGGGCAGGGCGAACGGGAACGCGTCGCCGGCCGACCCGAGGTCACCCGCCGCGGCGTCGAGCAGCCGGTTGATCTCGGCGTAGGTCTGGTCCTTGCTCACGATCGGCGCCAGCTCGTCGACCGGATTGTCGACATCGATGACCGCGCCTGCGGTGTCGTGCGCGGTGATGACGCGCAACAGGTCGAGCGCCATCATCGTCTGCGTGAAGCCGCGCACGCCGGCGCGCTCCGCGTCGGAGTATCCCACCGCGACGTCGGCGCCGTTCAGGACCAGGGCCGCGAGGTGCAGGTTGGCGTATGGACCCGCCCAGAAGTTGCCGCCGAAGGGGCTGCCCTTCTGCAGCGGACCACCGAGGAGCTCGCCGATGAAGCGCGGGTCCGCGCCGTCGAAGTTGTAGGCTTCGCGACCGAGGATGCCGAGCTGCGCGACGTAGCCGTTGGCGGCGGCGACGTTGCCGCGGCTGCCGATGACCACCCCGATCGCCGCCGCGTTCACGTTCTCGCGGGTCGGGTTGTTCTCGAGGTCGTCGATGGGCGGGTTGTTGAGATCGGGGACGTCGAGGTTGCACGCCGAGAACGTGGTGGCCGCGACGAGGAGTGTGAGGGCGAGGGTAGTCTTCATGATGCGCTCCTTCACAGGCCGGCCTCGACCGACAGCCAGAAGCTGCGGCTCGGCGGGTAGGGGGCGACGTCGTAGTTGCGGCCGATGGGCTGGTTGCCGAAGTTCGACACCTCGGGATCCAGACCGCTGTAGCTCGACCAGGTCATGAGGTTGCGGCCCGACAGGCTGATGCGCAGCCAGTCGACCGACAGCGCGTCCTTCACGGCCTTCTCGGGCGCGTTGTACGAGATCGAGACCTCGCGCAGCTTCACGAAGCTGGCGTCCTCGATGTACGGGCGCATGTCCCCGTTCGAGAACGCCTCGAGGCGAGCCTCGCCGGCGCCCAGGTAGTCGGGCGAGACCTGACCGAAGTCGTAGAGCAGGCGGCTCAGGTTGACGATGTCCGAGCCCTTCTGCCAGTCGAGGAGCGTGGTGAGCTCGAGCTGCTTCCACGCGACCTTGTTCGACCAGCCGACGCGGAAGTCGGGCTCGCCGTTACCGACGACGTCGAGCGTGCCGTCACCGTCGAAGTCGTTGACGATCTGCGTGGCGCTCTTGCCTTCCTCGATGCGGAACGCGCCGAGGCCGGCGCCGAAGCCGACGGTCGAGACGTTGAACGCGTTGCCGCCGGGGAGCTCGGTGACCGTCGAGCGGTTCAGCGTCAAGATGCCGCGCGTCGTCCACGTCACGGCCTGCTCGACGGGCGTCACCTGGACCGCCGCCTCGAGACCGCGGTTGCGCATCGCGCCGCCGTTCTCGAACGCGGTGGTGTAGCCGGTCGACGTGGCCACGGCACGCTGGAGCAGCAGGTTGGAGATGCTGCGCTGATACGCCGTCAGCTCGATCACCGCGAACTGGTCCTTGAACGCCACGTCGGTGCCGACCTCGAGCTCGGTCTGACGCTCGGGCTCGATGTTCGCGGCGCCGACGTTGCCCTGGATGGTCAACGACGGCATGCCCTCGATGGTGTTGGTGGCGGTGAGGGCCGTGAACTTCTGTCCGTAGTTCGGACGGTTGCCGGCCTGGCCGAAGGCGCCACGCACGCGCACGAGGTCGAACGTCTCCTTGGGGACCTCGACCTCGTACGTCGCCGCGACCTTCGGGAACACGAAGTACTTGTCCGAGTCGCCGTTCAAGCTCGAGCGCTCGGCGAGCACGCCGGCGAGGAGGCTGAGCTTGTCGTCGAGGAGCGCGAGCTCCTCCTGGAGGTAAATGCCCGAGTCCTTGGTGCGCAGCGCGTTCTCGTTGACGTTGATGGACGTCGCGGTGTCGATGTTGGGCTGCGAGAGGTTCTGGCCGACGGCGCCGACGGTGATGAGGTCGACGTACTCGTACGTGACACCGGCCGAGAGCGCGTTCTTGAACTTGCCGGAGGCCGGGCTGTGGCGCCAGAGCGCGCCCACGCCCAGGTTCGAGTTGAGGTTGTTGGTCGTCTGCTCGATCGCGGTTCCCGAGAGCCCGTCGCTCGGCTCGTACTGGAGCTCGGGCGAGGAGAAGACGTCGTTGCGCTGCTGGAAGCGATCCACGCCGAACGTGCCGACCAGCTTCACGTCGTTGACGGTGTTCTTGTAGATGTCGAGGGTGGCGTTGGCCGAGCCGATGACGCGCCACACGTCTTCCTCGTTCTGGAAGAGCGCGCTGGTCTGGAGCGGGTTCGAGCTCGCCAGCGGGTTCTCCGGGAAGCGGCCGTCGGGGCCGCGACGGAGGTCGAGGAACGACGGCGTCGACGACAGCGCCACGTAGTACGACGTGCCGGTGTTGTCGTTGTTGGTGAGGCCGCGGTCGCTCTTCGAGTGCAGGATGCTGGCGCCGAGGTCGAGCGACAGGCGCTTGCCGAGCTGGAAGCCGGCGCCGATGCGGCCCGACTGCTTCTGGTAGAAGGTGCCCACGACGACGCCGGGCTCGTCACGGATGAGCACCGAGCCGTGGTACGTGCCCTTCTCGTTGCCGCCCGAGGCGGAGGCGATGGTCTCGTAGGCGAGGCTGGTCTGCGCGATCTCCTTCTCGTGATCGAAGTTCTCGCCGGTGTAGAGGTCGGCGATCGCCTGGCTGCCGTAGGCCTCCATGACCTCCTGCGCCGACCCGAACCTGCGCGAGCCCATCGTGTTGGAGACCTGCGACATGCCGACACGCTGGGTGATCGAGACCTTGTTCGCGCCGGCGCGGCCGCGCTTGGTGCGGATGATGACGACGCCGTTGGCGGCCTTCGATCCGTAGAGGGCCGCGGCCGAGGCGCCCTTCAGCACCTCGACGCTCTCGATGTCGTTGGGGTTGAGGTCGGCGATGCGGTTCACCGGGTTGTCCTGGTTCGACCCGCTGCCGCCCGCGGCCGCCGCGGTGATCGCGTTCACGCCCGACGGGATGGCGACGTTCGAGAGGATGACGCCGTCGATCACGTAGAGCGGCGAGGACTGGCCGTTGATGGTCGAGATGCCGCGGAGGCGGAGCTGCTGCCCACCGCCGGGCGCGCCCGAGTTCGACTGCAGGTTGGCGCCGGAGACCTTGCCGACCATCGCGGTCTCGACGGTCGACGCCGAGACGCGGTTGAGGTCCTCGTCATCGACGACCGAGGCGCCGTTGGCGAGGTTCGAGCGGACGATGACGGGCGCGCGCCCCTCGAGCACGATCTGCTCGGTGGCGGCGACGAAGTCCACGATGCCGAGCACCTCGGTCGCCGTCGCGAGCGCGGTGATCTGCGACTTCTTGTAGCCCTCGGCTTCGACGTCGAGCGTGACGTCCTCGAGGAGCACGTTGTCGAGCTGGAAGGCGCCGTTTTCGTCGGAGAGGGCGGTGTTCTGCGTGCCGCGCACCGTGACGGTGGCGCCGATGACCGGCTCACCCGACAGCGCCTCGGTCAGCTTGCCGCGCAGGGAGCGCGTCCTGGGACCGTCGGGCGGTGGCGCGCCCGCGCCCGGCTCGAGGTTCGCCTTGACCGTGGCGGTCTCGGCGTCGGCCTCGATGGTCGTGGCGTTGTAGCCCGTGGCCGAGATCTGGAGCGCGACGTCCGACATGCCGACGCCGTCGATCGTGAAGAGACCGTCGGCGTCGCTCAGCACCGAGGTGCCGGAGCCGACGAGCTCGACCTTGGCGCCCGCGATGGCGGCGCCGGTCCTCGTGTCGCGCACGAGGCCCGCGATGCTTCGCGTCGGCACCGGTTGTGGCGGTGGCGGCGGCGGCACCTTGCGGAGCGCGACCGCGACCATCGTCGCCGTCTTGCCGCCCTTCACGGGCAGCGTCACCGGCTGGTAGCCGGGCGCCGTGACCTCGACGAGAAGATCGACCTGCGGTGCCTTCGCGAGGGTGAAGGCGCCATCGGCATTGCTCGTAAGCGGCGTTCCCACCGCTGCTTGCGTCTTTCCGTCTTTTACGGCGACGGATGCGCCGGTGAGTGGTGCTCCACTATCAGCGTCGACGATGACGCCGTTGAGAGCACGCGAGGGTTGAGCAAGTGCAGCCCCGGGGGCGAGCAATACGAATCCGCACACCACCGCAATCCAAGTCACGACACGCAACGGCATCGATGCCTCCTGGTCGAGATGGGGCATCCTCGCCACTGCGTCACGCGCGCGACAAGTCGCACGTCGCAGTTTCGCTATAGGGGTGATCACTTCGTAAGTCACGCGACCGAAGGTTGCGTGAGTGCGCAAGTTTGTCGCGCTTCCTATGACGCGCTACGTCGCAGCAGAGCCGATGGCAGGTGTCGCAGCTGCTGCCTGCGACACCGCCGGCTGAGCGTCTTCGACGATTTTGATGGCCGATGTCAGCCTGTCGAGATCGCGCCGGAGGTCGGCTCTCTGCTGCACCACCGTGGCCAGCGCCGTCCGCTCCTTGTCGATGCCGGCGCGCACGCGCGCGAGCTCGCCGTCGAGCCACGCGATCTGATGATCGATGGCGGCCTCGAGCTGCGTGGTCAGTGCGTCGGCGAGCGCGCCGTGGAGCTGCGGCTCGACGTCGAGCATCTCGGCGTGCGCGAGCTGCACCAGGCGCTGGCCGTACGCCTCCACCTTCTGCGCGAGCTCGGTGCGGCGGTGATCGAGCGAGCGCACCAGCCCCGTCAGCCAGCTCTGCGAATCGGCGAGCCTCGGAGATGTCGCCCTGGCGAGCGAGGCGAGGACGTCGACACCTCTCACCTCGGCCGCCGCGCGCGGCGTCTTCGCGTGCTGCTCGGGCAAGCCGCGCGGCAGGAGCGACTCGACGAGGTCGGCGTACAGATCGCGGGTGCCGCCGCCGAGGCCGCCCATGACGAGCGTGCGGACCTCGGCGCTGATGCGCGCGAGCGCGGCGGCGCCATCGTCGACGGCGTGGACCGCCGCCTTGAGCTCGTCGTTGGTGGTCGCCTCGACGACGGCGCGCTGCCATTCCTGCGTCTGCTGGGCGAGCTCGGAGCTGAGATAGACGTTGGCGTGCTCGAGGACGGCCGTGACGGTGCCGGCGATCTGCGGCGCCATACGGGTGCGTTCGGCGATGATGAAGGCGGCGCGGTCGGTGATGCGCAGCTCCTCGACGCGGGCGACGCGGTGCGCGAAGTCGACCGCAGCGCGATCGATCACGAGGTCGAGCTCGGTGACGCCGACCTTGGCCTGATCGGCGGCGCGGCGCGCGAGGCGTACCGCGCGGGCGTGGCAGAGGAGCTCGGGGAGCCTGGCGAGCACGGCGTCCGGCTTGCCGATGGGCAACGTGGTGCCGTTGCGCCCGCCCGGCGCCTGGACCAGGCCGTCGAGGACGATGACGACGGCGTCGACGGTCGCGGCGGCGTGCGACCACCCGTTGAGCTCGAGCACCTCGATCCCGCTCGGGACCGCGTCGACCGCGATCTCGAGCTCGATCTCGTGGACGCCGACGCCGCGGCCGGCGCCGCTGGCCAGCTCGCCCAGCTGCTCGAAGAACCGGCGGCGCGCCACGGTGAGCGGCGTCTCACGGGCGTCGAGATCGTGCTGCGCGTCGGCGAGCTCGCGGCGCGCCTCCACGACGCCGGTGAGCGCGCGTTCGTGCGCGGCCACGTGTCCGCGCGCGCGCAGCATCACGAAGAAGCGATAGATCCACAGCCAGAACGCCCACGCCGGCGGCTTGCGCCGGAGCGCGACCGGCACCAGCGCCGCGGCGGTGACGACCTCGCGCTCGCGGGCGCGGACCAGCTTGGTCGCGTCGGTGACGCGCGCGCTGGCCTCGAGATCGACGCCGCCCGCGGGGAGGAGGCCGTCCTCGGCCGGGCCATCGACGCGAACGGCGCGGAAGCGCGTGGCCTCGCCGCGCCGGATACGCACCGCGGCGCACCCCGGCAGGCGCGTGCGCTGGTCGAAGACGCCGCCCCCACAGAGGCGGTCGAACAGCGCCGTGCGTCCCGCCACGTCGTGGCCGCCGATGCCGATGGCGAGCGGCAGCTTGCTCCACTCGCTCTCGAGCTCCTGCTGCGCGGCCTTCGCCGAGCGCACGCACATCGGCGCCGCGGCCATCGTGCGCAACGCGCGACGTGCCGCCTCGATCAACGGATGCTCCGCGGCTGCGGCGCCCATCGTCGCGACCATCGTACCGCAGACGGCGGCCCGCGCGTCAGTCGGGGCGGATCGAGTCCACGAGCGCGAGGAGCTGCGCGGGTCGGAACGGCTTGGTGATGAAGCGGTCGGGCACCAGCTCGAAGAACTCGCGCGCGTCCGGCGTGTAGGCGCCGCCGGTCATGAACACCATGCGCGCCGCGGTGGCGGGTGCGCGCTGGCACAACGCGGCGTAGAGCTCCATCCCCGTCATCGGTTGCATCATCAGATCGCAGACCACCACGTCGAAGCCACCGCTGGCGGCGAGCTCGAGCGCCTGGACCGGATCGGTGGTGGCCTCGACGTCGTGCTGGGTGGCGAGCACCTTGCGTGCGGTGCGCAGGACGACGAGGTCGTCGTCGATGAGCAGCACGCGCAGCTTGCGATCGCTCACGGTCGGAGCCACAGGCTGCCCGATGGGCTGCGCCACCGCAACGGCGCGCAGGAGCGAGACGCGGACCCGCGTGCCGCGGCCGACCGCGCTGTCGATCGCGATCGTGCCGCCCATGGCGGTCACGATGCGGTGGCAGATCGAGAGCCCCAGACCGGTGCCCTCACCCGGCGGCTTGGTGGTGAAGAACGGCGTGAACAGGCGATCGAGCACGTCGGGCGCCATGCCGGGGCCGGTGTCCTCGACGTCGACGTGGACGTGGGTTTCGTCCGCGCTGGTGGTGACGCGCAGCTCGGCTCGCGAGGCGCCGCCGGGCGGGATGGCCTGGGCCGCGTTGAGCACGACGTTGAGGAACACCTGGCCGAGGCGCGCGGTGTTGCCCTTCACGAACGGCACGCGCGCGTAGCTCTCGATCAGGCGGGCGCGGTCGCGGATCTGGCCACCGGCCATGCGCAGGGTCGACTGCATCACCGGCTCGACGTCGACGGGGCTCAGCGCCTCGTCGTCGCCGCGCGCGAGCAGCATGAGATCGCGCACGATGTTCTGGATCCGGTCCGAGGCCTCGAGCGCGTCGCGCATCGGCGCGCGCAGGCCGAGCGCGAGCTCGCTGCCGGCGGCGGCGGCCGGCTCGATGGCCTTCACGGCGCGATCGACGTTGACCAGCACGGCGGTGAGCGGGTTGTTGACCTCGTGCGCGACGCCGGCGGCGAGGAGCCCGACCGACGCCAGGCGATCGGCGGCGCGCAGCTGGGCCTGGAGCTCTCGCTCGCCGGTGACGTCGCGGAGCATGAGCATCACGCGCGGATGGTCCCTGCGCGGCAGCGCGCTGACGTCGGCCTCGACGAGGCGCGTGCGTCCGCCGGTGACGAGCGTGAGCGGGACCGGGGCGCGCGAGGCCTGGCCTTCGAGCGCCCCCGAGATCGCCACGAGGAGCTGCGCGCGCTCGGGGGCTGGGAGCCCGGTGCCGACGTAGCGCCCGAGCAGCTCGCGCTCCGAGCCACCGAGCAAGACCTGGGCGGCGCGGTTCGACGCCTCGATGCGGCCGTTGGCGTCGGCGGCGAGGATGGCGATGGGCACGTGCTCGAGCACGTGCTGCAGGTACGTCGCCTCGGCGAGCGGCGGAGGTGGCGCGGCGCCGAACTGTTCGCGCGCGCGGCCGACGGTGGCGCGGAAGCCTCGGCGGCGCGCGGTCTGCGCGGCCGCGTCGTCGATCGCGGCGGTGAGCGCGGCGGCCGGATCGGCGGGCACGCAGCGCACGACGCTCGACAGGAAGGGCACGAAGGCGAGCGCGCCCGAGAGCCGCGCGTGGTCGGGCGCCTCGGTGACGATGAGGACGCCGAGATCGCGATCGATGGCCTGGGCGCGCTGGGCCAGCCGCACGGGCTCGTCGGCGTCGACCCCGATGACGACCGCGTCGAGCGACTCGGCGGCCTCCTCGAGGCGCCGCATGAGCGCCTCGGTGGTCGCGTCCCTGCCGAGATGGAGGACCCGGCTCATCGCTCTATCTTGCTCCTAGATCCCCAGGAGCGGCTGACCGAGCAGTGCGCGGCCGGCCCAGGTCCGGAGGAGGTCGGTGGTCGGTGCCATCACGTGTGCGGCACGTGCGTCGCGCAGGATCTGGGCAAGGCGCGCGTCGTCGCGATAGGCGACGCCGCCACACAGGGTCATCGCCTCGTTGGCCACGTCGACGACGCAGTCGGCGACCTCGGCCTTGGCCGAGCACACCGCCGGGAGCGCCGACGGGCCGCGCGTGTCGCCCTCGGCGGCGGCCCAGTACACCAGGCGGCGCGTGCGCTCGACCTTGGCCCAGAGCGCGCCGAGGCGGTGTTGCAGCACGGCGACCTCCGCGAGGGACGAGCCGCTGTGCTGGTAGGTGCGGCGCTCGAGGTGCGCGCGCGCCTCGTCGAGCGCGGCGGCGGCGAGGCCGAGGTACGTACCCGACATCGACATGAGGAAGTAGGGCGCGACGACCTCGAACACGAACCAGATCTGATCGCCCTCGGCGCCGAGGAGATCGTCGTGCGACACCGCCACGTCGCGCAGCTCCATCGACGTGGACGAGTTGCCGCGCATCCCGAAACCGGCCCACGGCGCTCCCCACGAGACGCCGGGTGCGTCCCGCGCCACGAGCACGCAGGAGAAGTGACCGGGGGGCGCGTCGGGCGCGGCGGCGACGGTCGAGACCACGTACGAATCGGCGCGGCCGCCGTTGGTGACGAACACCTTGCTGCCGGTCGCGCGAAACCCGGCGCCGTCGTCGGCGGCGAGCCGGACCGACGGATAGTAGAAGTGCGCGCCGCTGCCGGGCTCGCTGAGCGCGAGGGTGGTGAGGTGCCGGCCGGCGGCGATGGGCTCGAGGTACGTGCGCGCCTGATAGGGCGTCGCCTTGCTCGCGATCACCGCCGTGCCGACACAGTGCATGCCGAAGCTGATCGCCGTCGACGCGCACTCGCGGCCGAGCGCCTCGCACACCTGGGCGAGCGCGACCAGGCCGTGGCCGTGGCCGCCATGCGACGCTGGAACGACGAGGCCGGCGAGGCCGGCGGCCTGCAGCGCGCGGAGGTTCTCCTCGGGCCATCGCGCCTCGCCGTCGGTGCGTGCCGCGTTCTTGCGGATGGGGCCCGATGCGAGCTCGCGCGCGGTGGCGAGGATGCTGGGAAGGTCGCGCATCATCGACGACGCTACTACGTTTCGCGCGAGCCCTGATCACCCGAGAGGGGCGAGCGCCCACCCTGCGAGTCCTGCGCAGGTCACGAGGCCGGCGACCGCGATGGCGCGCGGAAAGCGGCGGTCGCGGGCGGGGAGGCGCAGCGCGGCGAGATTGGTGACGGCGTAATAGACGAGCACCGTGACCGCCGAGAGCGTCCACGTCAGCTTCACGTCGCCGAGGAGGGCGAGGGCGGCGACGACCGCGCCCACCGCGAACACGGCGGCCCGCGGCGAGGTCGCGCGCTCGTCGACGCCGGCGAGCGCGGACGGGAGGTCGCGACGCCGCGCCATGGCGAGGACGACGCGCGAGAGCCCGAGGAGGAGGTTGAGGATCACGCCGAGCATCGCGGTGATGGCGGCGGCGCCGATGGCCCAGTGGAGGGATGGGAGGGCGGAGGCCCGAGCGGCGGCTTCGAGCGGCGCGGAGGTCGCGCGCGTCGCGGCGGTGAGGCCGGAGGCGCCGAGGGTGGCGAGCGCGGCGGCCGTGACGGCGACGTAGAGCGCGGCGGCGACGGCGAGCGAGAGGAGGACGGCGCGCGGGATGGTGCGCGTGGGATCGCGGACCTCTTCTCCGAGGGTGGCGACGCGGCCGTAGCCGGTGAACGCGACGAAGACGAGCGCGGTGGCGTGGAGCAGGTCGGTGTCGTCGTCGAAGCGCGGCGCAAGCCGGTCGGGATGCGCGAGCATGGCGGGCAGCGCGGCGACGACGAGCGCGGCGAGGCCTGCGAGCGTGACGCCGACGATGATCGCGTTGGCGCGGCTCGAGCGCCGCATCCCGCCAGCGACGATGGCGGTGAGCGCGGTGATGGCGGCGACGGCGACCGCGGTGCGCGGCAGCCGCGTGGGCTCGACGTCGAGCGCGGACAGCATGTAGCCGGCGACACCGAGCGCGGCGGTCGCGGCGGAGGCGGACTTCGCGACGAGGAACGTGACGCCGGCGACGAGCGCGAGCGGTCGGTTCAGGTAGCGGTAGGCGTACTCGTACGTGCCGCCGCTGGTCGGATGCGCCGCGGCGAGCTGCGCCGAGGACAGGCCGTTCGCCGTGGCGAGGAGCGCGGCGAGCACGACGGCGAGCAGCACCGCCGACCCGGCGACGCCGGCGGCGAGCCCGAGCGACACGAACACGCCGGTGCCGACGATCGAGCCAAGCCCGAGCAGCACCGCGCTGCGCAGGTCGAGCACGCGCGCGAGTGCGCCGGTGCCGGGCTCAGGGCGCGGTGCGGGAACGTCGGGCACGTCGACGCCACCGTACCGCGAGGGCGATCCCGAACGCGAATGCGACGCTGGCGCGCGGGTCCGTGCGCGAGGCGCCGCAGCAGCCGCCGGGATCGGTGCCGGGGTCGGTGCCGCCGTCGGAGCCGGTCCCGGCATCGCCGCCGCTGGCGCCGGTCGTGATCTCCGCGGAGCAGGCCTCCGTGCCGGCGAGGTCGGTGGCGCACACCTGGTAGCTGAAGTTGCCGGCCGACGGGAGGTCGGCGCGCCACAGGTACTCGCCGTACCAGCGCATCGGCGTCTCGCCGGTGGCGTCGCCGCGGTACTGCAGCGTCACCGTGTCGAGCTGGAGCTCGCCGGGGAGGCTGGTCGTGTCGTGGACGCGCGCGCGCACCGTGCGATCGACCGTGCTGATCGCCGCGACCGGGCCCACGTGCGGCGCGCGCGTGTCGGCGGCGACCAGGTCGGTGGCGCGATAGACGAGGTCAGGGAACGCCGTCTCGCCCTGGCCGTCGACGACGTCGACGCGGTGATCACCGTCGAGGTCGCCGACCGCGATGCCGAGCGTGCCGGGCGAGTTGCCGGGAATCGCGCCGGTCGCCAGCGTCAGGCGGCCGCTGCCGTCGTTGACGAGCAGGCGATCGGGGCCGCCCAGCGAGCCCACGATCATGTCGGCGTCGCCGTCGGCGTCGACGTCGAGGTACGCGACCATGTTGTCGTCGTCGGGCGGGTTGGCGGTGCCGGTGAGTAGCGTGTCGGTGGCGTCGACGAAGCGGCCGCCCTCGTTGCGGAAGAGGTGGTTGCGGCCGCCGGTGCCGTCGTTGATCGTGGCGAGGTCGAGGTCATCGTCGCCGTCGAGATCCATCGCCTCGAATTCGTAGTTGTTCGTGAACTGCGGCAGGGCGGCGGCGCTGTCGTCGGTGAAGTGGCCGGCACCGTCGTTGCGCAGGAGGAAGCTGCCGGTGCCGAGCTTGGAGGCGACGAGAAGATCGAGATCGAAGTCGTCGTCGACGTCGACGAGATCGAGCTCCCACGACCACTTCACGGCGATCGAGGGGAGGTTCGTCGTGGTCGCGTCCGTGAACGTCCCGCTGCCGCTGTTGAGGTAGAGCCGCGGCGGCGCACCGGTCATGAGGCTGCCGGTGCCCCAGTCGGCGAGGACGAGATCGAGATCGCCGTCACCGTCGACGTCGCCGAAGTCCGCGTCGCCGACGCGCGGCATGGCCGCGGGCAAGGCCGTCGCCGACACGTCGGTCCAGCCGGCGGCGTCGCGGCGATAGAGCCGGCTGGCGTCGCCGTAGGTGTTGCCGACGAAGACGTCGCCATCGCCGTCGCCGTCGAGGTCGCGAACCTTGATGACGCGCGCGTGGCCGGTGGCGGCGCCGAAGACCTGCGCCGTGGTCTCCTCGAAGAACGGCGCCGTGCCGGTCCACAGGCCCTTGTTGCGGAAGACGCGGCACGCCTCGGCGGTGCCCGGCGTCTGGTAGCCGCGCCCGTTGGCGAGAAGGATGTCGAGCCAGCCGTCTCCGTCGACGTCGGCGATCTCGACCTTGTTGGTCCACTCGGCCGTGGTGCCGATCGTGGTCGCGGTGTCGTCGCGCCAGTGCTGCGCGTGCGCGGCGGTCGGCAGGGCGGCCGGAGCAACGGCCAGAGCAACGGCCAGAGCGGCAGCGAGGAAGATGCGCACGATCGCTGCGTACCACTGTTCGAGACGCACCAAGGTTGACCCGAACTGACACCGGATCGCCTGGGTGCGGACGTAGGCTCGCGGCATGAGGGGCTCACATTGCGTTGCGTTCGCGCTGGCGCTTGCCGGCTGCTCGTCCGCGGCTGGGTCTTCGCCGCAGCTGGTTCCCGACATCGTCGAGAACCGCCCATCCCCGCGTTCGTGCAAGCCGGAGGCCCCGGTGGCGGTGACGCTGTCGACCACGGTCATCGATGCGCGGCAGACCGCGGTCGTCGCCACCGCGACGCCGACCACGGACCTCGAGGCGCTCGAGCTGGCGCTGGTGCTTCCGCCCGAGCTGGCGCTCACGGCGGGACCGGCCAAGCTGCGCTGGGGCGCCGTCGCGGCGGGCGAGGCGCGTGTCCTGCGCGCGACGGTGCGGCTCGACGGCCGCAGCGCGGAGCTCGCGGTCGCGGCGCGGGTGCCGGTCGACGGCATCACGATGGCGCGCACCGCGGTGACGCGGCTGGGCGCGCCGCTCGCGCCGGCCGTCACGCGGACGTACGCGCTCCCCGACGGTGAGATGGCGCGCGAGGTGCGGCCATGACCCGCGCGGCGAGGTTGGCGAGCGGCGCGGCGCTCGCGCTGGCGCTCGTGGCGTGCGGCGATGGCGGCAAGGGGCCCGGCGACGACGACGGCACCGCGGACCCCGACGGCGGCGCGAGCAGCGGCGGCGACGCGGCCGTGAACGCGTGCGAGACCGACGGCATCCCGGCCGGCGGCATCTGCCGCGACGGCGACGTCGCCCGCTGCGTCGACGGCGATCGCGTCGAGACCGAGGACTGCGGCGCCGGCAGCTGCGTCGCGCTCGGCGACACCGCGACGTGCCTCTCCCTCGAGGCGTGCGCCGACGTCGGCCCGCTCGGGCGCTGTGACGGCGACGTCCTCTGGCGCTGCGACGACGGCCCCGCGCTCACCGACTGCGCCGCCGGCGGCAAGGTGTGCGGCTACACCGACGACACCGCTGGGTACGCCTGCGTCGACGCCGGTACCGCGGGGACGTTCGTCGTGCGCGGCACGATGCGCTGGGAGGATCGCCCGCTCTCCCCCGGCGAGCTCGGTGCGCCCACGCCGGTGCCCGGCCGCGGCGCGATGGTCGCCGTCCTCGACGACGCCAACGACCTGACGCTCGCGACCGCGTCGGCCTCCGACGACGGCTCGTTCACGCTGCGCTACACCGCGGCGGCCGGCGCACGCGTGCGCGTCGCCGCCTACAGTCGCTCGCGCGCCACCGTGCGCCCGGCGCGCGTGCGCGACGCGAGCGGATACCTGCACGCGTCGGGCTCGCCCGCGTTCACGGCCGGCGACACCGCGCCGGTCGACCTCCTCGTCACCGCGGCGAACAACGCCGCCGCGTGGAACGCGCTCGACAACATGGTGCGGGGCATGGATCTGGTCCGCGCGCACGGCGTCCCCTCGATCTCACCGCTCATCGTCTACTGGCAGCTCGGCTCCGCGACCGGCTCGTACTACCAGGGCGGTGCCAACGAGCTCCATCTCGACGGCGACGACGGCTACGACGACGTGGTCGCGCTCCACGAATTCGGCCACTACATGCAGGACGAGTACTCGGCGAGCGACAACCCGGGCGGGGCGCACGACGGCAGTCCGGCCGATCCGC
This sequence comes from Kofleriaceae bacterium, assembly GCA_035525615.1. Taxonomy (GTDB): domain Bacteria; phylum Myxococcota_A; class Polyangia; order Haliangiales; family Haliangiaceae; genus UBA2376. The sequence goes on from DATLEB010000076.1 coordinate 39,169, forward strand.
GCCTGGCGTGGGGCGAAGGCGGCGCGACGTGGTTCGCGATCGCGGCGCGCGGCGTGCCGTACTACATCGACTACGCGGCGGGCGGCGGCTGGTCGGTCGAGCTCGAGGACCGCGTGCACGCCGCCTCGATCACCTCCGCCATGTCCCAGAACATCAGCGAGTGGATGGTGGCCGAGGTGATGTGGGACGTCAGCGACGGCGCGCTCGACGGCGACGGCGATCCGGTCGCGCTCGGGGGACGCGCCGAGGTGTTCGAGGTCATGGTCGGCTACCTCGTCGATGCGACCGCGCGCGATCGCGGCCGCGCCGGCGTCGACCTCGTCGACTGGCTCGACGGCTGGTTCATGCATCACGGGATGGCGTCGTGCGGCGGGATGCGCACGCTGCTCCGCGAGCGCTATCGCTTCCCCTACGACTTCGCCGGCCCCGCCGGCACGTGCCCCTAGCGCGGCGGACTACCCCGGCGTGAACTTGCCGCGCGCCGGCAGGAGGAACTTCATGAACGCCAGCTCGGCCGCCGTGCCGCGCTTGGTGTACGTGCGCGCGTCGACGACGAACCACGTGCGGGTGTCGTCGGTGACCTCGGCGGCGGTGGCCGCGATGCGGATGGTCGACGCGTCGACGCCCGACTCCGCGAGGAGCGCGTGCAGCCGCGCGACCTTGTCGGCGAGCGCGACCTCGGCGAACTGCGGGCCCACCTTCGCCGTGAGATCGACGGCCGGCGAACCGCCGTAGACGTGGTTGGGCTCCATGTCGCGCGTGAGCACGCTGCCGACCATCGCCATCGACCGATCGCCCGCGACGATCGGCGACACGATGCAGTGCCCGACGAACCACACGTCCTTGCCGATGTGGAGCGGCTTCTCGCCGAGGAAGCGGCAGCCCTCGAGCGTGTCGCCGTATTTGATGTGGCTCCACAGCTGCGAGTGCGCGCCGATGCCGCAGTTGTCCCCGATCGTGGTGCCGCCGATCGAGTCGATGATCGTGTACTGGCCGATCCACGCGTTGTGACCGATGGTGCAGGGCAGGTAGCCGTGCACGTTGGTGTGGTGGTGGATCTTGCCGTGGTCGCCCAGCTGGAACTCGGGGCAGCGGATCTGCACGCCCTCGCCGATGTAGCAGTGGTCGCCGAGCACGATGCGGCGCGCGCGCCCACCGTCGGGCCCGCACAGCACCGCCGACGGGTGGATGACCGTGCCCGTGCCGAGGATGACCTCCTCGGCGTCGATGGTGGCGGCGGCCATGGCGGCACCGTACCATCAGTGCGTGACCGCCAACGCCCGGGATGGCATCGCGCGGGGCCTCGACGAGCTGGCCACCGGCACCATGGCCGGTGACTACGTGGTCGATCGGCGGCTCGGCGGCGGCGCGATGGGCGACGTCTACGCCGGCCACCATCCCGTGATCGGTAAGAAGGTCGCGATCAAGGTCATCAAGCGCGAGCTCGCGTCGCGCGCCGACTCGGCGGAGCGTTTCCTGCGCGAGGCGCGCGCCGTGAACCAGATCGATCACGCCAACGTGGTCGACGTCTTCGCGCTGGGGCGGCTCGACGACGGCCGTCTGTACCTCGTGATGGATCTGCTCGACGGCGAGTCGCTGCGTGCACGCCTGCAGGCCGGTCCGGTCGCGCCCGACGTCGCCCTCGCCATCCTCGGCCAGATCGCGCAGGCGCTCGACGCGGCGCACGCGCGCGGCGTCGTCCACCGCGATCTCAAGCCCGACAACATCATGCTGACCGGGCCGGCGGCGCGGCCATCCGCGCACGTCCTCGACTTCGGCATCGCCAAGCTGGTCGCCGATGCCGCCGGCGAGCGCGCGCTCGAGACGCTGACGGGGCAGGGGGCGTGGCTGGGCACGCCGGCGTACATGGCGCCCGAGCAGTGGAGCGCCGACGGCGCCACCGCCGCGTCCGATCGCTACGCGCTCGGCATCGTCGCGTTCGAGATGCTCACCGGCAAGCCGCCGTTCGCGGCGACGACCCTGCCCGGCATGATGGAGCAGCACTTCCGCGGCACGGTGCCGTCGGTGACGTCGAGCGGCGTCGGCCTGCATCCGTCGCTCGATCGCGCGTTCGCGCGCGCGCTGGCCAAGGATCCCGAGCGGCGGCCGGCCACGGCGGCGCTCGTCGTCACCGATCTCGAGGCGGCGCTGGCCGGGAAGCTCGCCGCCGGGCGTGACGGCCCGCGCTGGAGCCGCGGCGCGATGCTGGCGGCGGCGGCCGGAGCGCTCGTCGCCATCGCGGGCGGCGTGATCGTCGTCGGCGGCGTCGGCCGCGAGCGGGCGGAGCGCCGCCCGTCGGCCGGCGGCAACGGTGCGCGCGCGCGTGACACCTCCGCGATCCAGGTGACGACCACGCCCGCCGGTGCGCGGGTGCGGCGCGATGGCGTGGATCTCGGCGTGACGCCGCACGTCATCACGGACGCGCAGCCGGGGCAGCGCCTCGAGCTCGTCCTCTCGAAGCCCGGCTACGCGACGGTGAAGCGCTCGGTCACCGCGGCCGCCGCCGACGAGCCGGTGCGCGTCGAGGCCACGCTCGCGCTCGTCGCGGGCTTCGAGGGCGTGTGGTCCTTGCCCGACGGCGGCTTCCGGCAGTTCGAGCGGCGCGGCGACCAGGTCGCGGGTTTCTCGCTCGCCGCGGCGACCGGCGATCGCGCGTTCCTGCGCATGTTCGAGTTCGTGCCGACCGACGACAGCGGCGTCGCGTTCACCGCGACCGAGCCGTTCGTCGACGAGCGCGCGCCCGACGAGCCGTCGTGCAACATCCCGCTGCGCGCGGAGTACAGCTATCACCCGGGCGACGACTCGCTCGAGCTGCGCAAGGAGAAGGCGCAGTACACGCTCGACGGCGGCCGCTGTGTGCTCCAGGCGACGGCGTGGTCCGAGCCCCGTGCGCTGGCGCGCGTTGCGGGCGCGACCGCCGACGCGGTGTGGGCGGAGTCACGCGCCGGCGCCGGTGGTCCGCAGATCGACGACGATGCGAACCGCGCCGCCGAGGAGCAGAAGAAGAACGTGGCGCAAAAGAAGCAGAAGACCCCGCCGCCGCCCTCCAAGAACCCGGCCAAGCAGGTCGTGAACGAGCCCGAGCCGCCGCCTCAGCAAGAGGTGCAGCAGCAGAAACCCATCTTCAAGAAGTGATGTAAGATCACGGCGGTGGGTCCGTCCGACGACGCCGCGGCGCAGCGCGATCTGAACGCCACGCTCGAGCGCTTCCGAGGCGACGCACGCGTGGCGCTCGGCCTGCGCGCCACCGACGACGCGGGGGCCGCGCGCAAGGCGTTCATGGCGCTCGCGAAGGTCTATCACCCGGCCAAGTTCGCCCGCTTCGCGCCGCAGACCGTGAAGCTCGCCAACGAGGTGTTCCTCTCGATCCGCCGTGCGTACGAGAGCATCTCATCGGCGCCGGCTCCGGTACGAGCGGCCGCAGGGTCCACCGCGCCGCCCGAACGGTCATCCGGTGGGATCCCACGTATCGTGAAGTTCACACCACCGACCGGGGTCCCGATCACTCCGCCGCCCCCGCCCGCGCCCGCGCCCCCGCGCGCCGTGACGGCCAGCCCCACGCCGAATCCGCAGCTCGAGAAGGCCCTCGAGCTGACGCAGCAGAAGAGATGGGCCGAGGCACGGACCGCGTTCGTCGAGCTGGCGACGAAGAATCCCGGCGACCCGCGCTACCGTGCGTACGTGCACTACGCCCGCGGCTGGGAGGCCCTCACGCTGGGCAAGGACAACGAGGCCCGCGCCGAGTGGCAGCGCGCGCTCGCGTTAGATCCCCGAAACGACCTCGTGAAGGTCGCGCTGGAGTCGACCTCGAAGGGCAAGTAGCCTATCGTCGAGGGGAATGGGGCGGATCATCGGCATCGACCTCGGGACGACGAACTCGTGCGTCGCCGTGCTCGAGGCGGGTGAGCCCGTCGTCATCCACAACCAGGAAGGCGGACGCACCACGCCGTCGATGGTCTCGTGGAACGCCGACGGCGACGTGATCGTCGGCGCGGCGTCGAAGCGGCAGATGGTGACCAACCCGTCGCGCACGGTGTTCGGCGTGAAGCGTCTCATCGGGCGCAAGGTCTCCGACGCCGACGTGCAACGCGTCCTGCCGGTGATGCCCTACAAGGTCGTGCCGGCGCGAAACGGCGATGCGTGGGTGTCGATCGACGGGCAGCCGCGCTCGCCGCAGGAGATCTCGGCGCACATCCTCTCGAAGATGCGCCGCGTCGCCGAGGACTACGTCGGCGAGACCATCACCGACGCGGTCATCACGGTCCCGGCGTACTTCGACGACGTGCAGCGACAGGCGACCAAGGACGCCGGCGCGATCGCCGGGCTGACGGTGCGCGCGATCCTCAACGAGCCGACGGCCGCGGCGCTCGCGTACGGCGTGCAGCACGACGCCGATCAGCGCGTCGCCGTGTTCGACCTCGGCGGCGGCACGTTCGACATCTCGATCGTCGCCATCGAGAACGGCGTGTTCGAGGTGCTCGCGACGAGCGGCGACACCACGCTCGGCGGCGACGACTTCGACCGAGCCCTCATCGAGATGCTCGCCTCCGAGTTCCAGGCGACGAACAGCGTCGACCTGCGCAACGACGCGGTCGCGCTCCAGCGCCTCAAGGAGGCGGCGGAGCAGGCCAAGATCGAGCTGTCGTCGTCGATGCACACCGACGTGAACCTGCCGTTCATCGCGATCGCGCCGACGGGCCCCATGCACCTGACGCGCACGCTGTCGCGCGGCGAGCTGGAGCGCGCGTGCAAGGACCTGCTCGCGCGTCTCCAGGCGCCGTGCAAGATCGCGCTCGAGGGCGCGCGCTGCACCGCGGCCGACATCGATCAGGTGCTGCTGGTCGGCGGCATGACGCGCATGCCGGCGGTGCAGGAGCGCGTGCTCGAGATCTTTCGCAAGCCGCCGCACAAGGCGGTCAACCCCGACGAGAGCGTCGCGATGGGCGCGGCCGTGCACTCGGGCGTGATCGGCGGAGAGCTGCAAGAGGTCGTGCTGCTCGACGTGACGCCGCACGACATGGGCGTGAAGACGGCGGGCGACAAGATGAGCGTCATCATCCGCGCCAACACCAGCATCCCGACGCGCGAGCGCAAGGTGTTCGCCACCACCGAGGACAACCAGACCTTCGTCGCCATCGAGGTCTACCAGGGAGCGTCGGCGCAGGCGTCCCGGAACCGGCGTCTGGGGCGCTTCATCCTCGGCGATCTCAAGGTCGGCCCGCGGGGCGCCACGCGCGTCGAGGTCGCGTTCAACCTCGACGCCGACGGCATCCTCCAGGTCGAGGCGACCGAGGTCGGCACCGGGCGCGCGGCGAGCGTGACCATCGAGGCGGCGAGCGGCCTGTCCGACGACGAGGTCGCGCGGCTCGGCGAGAAGCTGCACTGACGCGAGGCTGCCATGTCGTGGATCAAGCGGGTCCTCGGCTACGAGAAGAAGAACCCGTTCGACGACCCGAACCTCGCGTGCTCCTTCTGCGGGAAGTTGCGCCACGAGGTCATGAAGTTGATCGCGGGTCCGAACGTGTACGTGTGCGACGAGTGCCTCGTGCTGTGCAACCAGATCCTCGACGACGAGCATCACGAGCACGATCAGCGCAGCTACTTCGGTGACGCGATGCTGGCGCAGGTCGCGCACATGGGACGCGGTGCGGCGCACGCGCGGGCGCGGCCGCTCCTGCGCGCGGTGATCGAGATCGAGCGCAACCATCCGCCGGGGCTGCGGCGCGTGATCTCGGCGGCTGCGCAGATCGACGACCTCGAGACCGCGGTGCTGGCGACGCGGACGATTCCGGTGCCCGACCGGACGACGAGCGACGTGCTCAACCTGGCGGCGCTGCTGACGGACCAGGGCAGTCACGCCGAGGCGCTGGTCGCGCTCGCCACGCTGGACCCGGCGCACCTGCGCGGTGTCGACGCGATCCTGCATGCGCTGCACGAGGCGTTCGCGTTGATCGAGCGCGGCGGGCTGGCGCCGCGCGAGCTCGCGTCCTTGCGCGGGAAGGTGACCGAGCTGGGCGCCGCGTGCGAGGCGCTGCCGGCCGGGCCCTTCGAGGACGACGTGCGCGCCGAGCGGCTGGCGGTGATGACCGTGGCGGCGCTCGCGGCGGGCTCGATCGACGGCGCCGAGAACGCGGCGCGCGCGCGCGTGACGCTGCGTCCGCAGAGCGCCTCGGCGTACGAGTTCCTGGCGCGCGTGCTGGCGGCGCGGGGCGACGAGGCCGGTGCGCGCGGCGCGCGCGTGAAGGGCCTCTCGTTCGCACATCCCGACGGGCCGTTCGCGAAGCGCCTCGCCGTCGCGCCGGCGGACGGACCTTTCAGGTGACATTAAGATGATGAAAGGTGGGCCGGGGAGGGCGTGAGCGGGGCGGTGCTACCGTCTCTGCATGTTTGCACTCGACGAGCAGAGCCGGATGGTCGAGAAGATGGTGCGGCAGTGGTGCGAGACCAAGCTCGCGCCGCGGATCCCGGCGCTCGAGGCCGGCGTCGAGCCGCCGTTCCCGCTGATGCGCGACATGGCCAAGACCTTCGGGCTGGCGGCGATGGCGGAGGCGGCCGTGAAGAAGCGGATCGGCAAGCTGCGCGCGGCGGAGGCGGAAGGCAAGCCGCTGGAAGCAGGCGGCGGGCTCGGCGGGGCGATGGGCGGCGAGCCGATGATGATGGCGGTGTTCATCAAGGAGCTCTCGCGCGTGTCGCCGGGCTTCGCGATGGGCTGGGGCGTGTCGATGGGTCTGGCCGGCGGCGCGATCCTGCAGAAGGGCACGGCGGACCAGGTCGAGAAGTGGGCGCTGCCGCTCGTCACCGTCGACAAGATCGGCTCGTGGTGTCTGACCGAGCCGGGGGCGGGGTCGGACGCGTTCGGCTCGATGACGACGACGGCGCGTCCCAAGGGCGATGACGCGTCGGCCGGGTACGTGCTGAAGGGCTCGAAGACGTTCATCACGAACGGTCCCGGTGCGGACATCTTCGTGGTGTACGCGCGCATCGACCGCGGCGAGCCGCGCGAGCAGCAGGGTGTGGGCACGTTCGTGATCGAGAAGGGCATGCCCGGGTTCTCGGTGGGCGCGCCGTTCAAGAAGATGGGCATGCGCGACTCGCCGACGTCGGAGATCTTCTTCGACGACGTCGAGGTGGGTGGCGAGCGCTTGCTGGGCGGGCGCGAGAAGGGTCGCGCGGGCCGGTCGGACACGAAGGAGAGCCTGGGCAGCGAGCGCTCGGGCGTGCCGGCGATGGCGTGGGGCATCGTCGAGCGCTGCTACGACCAGAGCGTGGCGTACGTGCGCGAGCGGCGGCAGTTCGGGCGCGCGATCGGCGCGTTCCAGGCCGTGCAGCTGAAGATCGCCGACCTGTACCTGAAGCTGAAGACCGTCGAGAACGTGGTCTTCCGCCTGGCGTGGATGCAGACCAACAAGGTCCACGACTCGGCCTTCGTGAACGCGAGCAAGGCGCAATGCTCGCAGCTCGCCGTCGAGGCCGCGCTCACGGCCGTGCAGATCCACGGCGGCTACGGCTACATGGAGGAGTACCACGTCGAGAAGCTGGCCCGCGACTCGAAGCTCCTCGAGCTCGGCGCCGGCACCACCGACATCAACCTGCTGTCGGCGGCGCGCACGCTCATCGGTGACGAGGCAAGCGGCCGCGGCGACTGACGCGCGAGATTGCGCGAATGGGTGGGCCCTTCGCTCCGCTGCGTCGCCCGAGGGATCCGGGCGTGACGGAACGAGCGATGTCCGGTCGTGGCTCGCTTCGCTCGCCTGCGCGCGACGCCCGCGTCAGCCAATTTGCGGCGAGTCAGGGAATCAGTGGCTCGCCGATGCCGCGCGCCCAGAGCCAGTGCGTGGTGTGGACGTGCCCGTGGTCGGCGCCGTGGTTCGCACCGTGATCGTCGTCGTCGTCGTGAGTGTCCACGTGGGTGCCGTAGTCGAGCGTGAAGCCGGGCAACAGCGCGCGCACGGTGTCGGCGATCGGTGACGTCTCCGCGGAGACCAGCGGCGGCGCGAACGGAAACGGCGTCTCGTTGGCGTTCGGCGTGTGGAGGTAGACGGCGTCCTCGCCGGCGTCGTCACCGCTGACGAGGATCCACAGCTGGAAGGGCGTGGCGAAGCGCGCGCGCGCGTCGGCGATGGTCTGGAAGACGCGGGCGAGGGCCCGCAGGTGCTCGACGCGATAGCGCCAGCGCAGGTTGCCCCAGCCCGGCCAGTCGGCGTGGTAGTGCCAGAGGTCCCACCAGGCGTCGGGCGTGATGTCGAGCTGGAACGCGGCGGCGTCGCGGTGCACGCCGCGGAAGTAGCGCTTGCGGCCGCGGAAACGGCGGCGCCGCGTGTGTTCGGGATGCGCGTGTCCGTGATCCACGCGGCAAAGGTGCCAGATTCAAGTCACGGAGTGCAGCGCGGCGGCAACGAGGCGGGCGGCGTGGCGGCAGGGACCGTGCACGCGCTGTGGGTCGCGTAGCAATCGGTGCACATGGCAGGCGAGTCAGGATCGTATTTCACGGCAAGCTGGAGCTTGCCGTGCGCGCCGAGCGTGGCGCTGCAGGCGAGGGTCTCGCCGCACGAGCATTCGCGGGTCACGCGGATGGCGGTGCGGCCATCGGGGCTCGCTGTGGTGCAGCTCAGGAAGTCGGTGACCGGCTTCCAGGTGGCGGCGGTC